>JAEYRZ010000163.1 GCA_023435265.1 Pseudomonadota bacterium | reverse complement strand
GCCCCCTGGGTGGTCCTCTACCGAGGAGATGAAGAACCCCGTTGCTCGGCCGAAAACCGATTCAAGGGATCGGTGCTCCGCATCAAAAAAGGAAAGGTCAATTCGGAGGTGGTTGTGCGCGTCTCAGCCCAAACCGAGCTTTGTTCGATTCTCAGCGAAAGGAGCAGAAGGGTGCTGGGAATCGGAGAAGGCGATACTGTATGGGCTGTTTTCAGCGCGGTTATGGCTGTTATCAAGGTCGATTGACGACTGCCCCCAAGGTGGGCCCTGGATCGGCGGATTGGCACCGATATACCAGTACGCTGTAATTGGAACCGAGCTACTCCGCCGACTTCGGATCGGCCGCCGCCCGGCCGGAGTTTGCTCGATTTTGGCTGCCCCCCGAAGCTTCCCGCTCTGCCGCCCGTGAGGGGTCGAGATGATCGGCCATCAGGGTGTCGTAAACCTCGTCGCATTCGCTGAGCACGATCATCTGCAGCCGCCTGAACTGCTTCATGAGGTTTTCAGCGTAAGGCGTCAGCCGTGATCCGCGGCCTTCGCGCACGACCAATTGACGCCCCATGCGGATTTCCGAGGCGCGAATCCGCATCCAGACCGCCCGATAGCTCATCTTCAATTCAGCTGCGGCGGCCTGCAGCGATCCCAGGCGGGCAATTGCTTCCAGCATCCGGTAGCGCCCCAGTCCAAAAACGACTTTCCCGTTCCTGTCTTCGATCCAGAGTTTCGATCGAATCACAAAATCGAGTGCGCCGGCATCGGCTTCCTTGAGGGCGGCTCGTTCGATTTTCGATGTGGGGCTGTGTCTCTGCATGCTGATATGGCTATCAAACACCGGACCCCAATGCAAGAAGCTGCTCGACTCCGGAATGCTTCATATCATCGTCGGCCTGGCTCATTAGCGTCCGTTATGGTGAACAGCCGTCGGCAAAGTCGGTTTATCGAAAATTCCGACCAGGAATATCTATCTATCTTGACAGATGACGGCGATCATTTTAGAAGCAATTGGCTTTAGTGTGCGGGTATATCATCCTTATGTATGCCAATCTTGATATATTCGGCGCTTAAATGACGCCGGAAGGGAATTGCCGCATGACAGCACCCACCATCTCGCTCAATGGCAGCGCCGTGCCCTACGCGCCCGGCCAAACGATCTTGGAAATCGCATCGACGCACGGCGTATTCATTCCAACGCTGTGCCACCTTAAAGGAACGGCGCCCACCGGCGCCTGCCGTATCTGCATCGTGGAGGTGGCCGGCGCCCGAACGCTGCTGCCGGCCTGCAGCACGCCCGCGACAGCCGGCATGGCGGTGCGGACCGATTCACCCAAGGTGATCGCGGCCCGTCGAACCATTCTGGAACTGATGCTCTCATCGGGCAACCACAACTGCGCCGTGGCCACGGGTGAACGTGGAGACTGGACTCAGTTCCAGCTGGATGTTCAATCACAAGACGAATCCGAGGATCTCTGTCCGGCCTGGGGCGACTGCAGGCTGCAGGCGCTCGCCTACGCGTACCAGGTTTCAGCCCGGCCCGGCGCCGCGCCGTCCTGCCCCTATCCCCCTGAATTGCTGAATCCCTTGATCGTACGCGATTTCTCGCGCTGCATCCTGTGCGGCCGTTGCGTGCAGGCCTGCAACGAAGTGCAGGTCAACCGCGCGATCAGCTTCGGCTACCGGGGGGCGCAGAGCAAGATCGTGGCGGCCGGCGACCGCCCCTTGAAGGATTCGGATTGCGTCTTCTGCGGCGAGTGCGTGCAGGCTTGCCCCGTGGGCGCCCTGGTGGAGAAGAAGGCCCGCAATGTCTGGCGGCCCTGGAAATCTGAAACGGTGCGCACGACCTGTCCCTACTGCGGCGTCGGGTGCCAGCAGTGGCTGCATGTGCAGGACGGCAGAATCGTCAAGGTCACGGGTGTCGAAGAGGGCGAACCCAACCGCGGCCGACTGTGCGTCAAGGGTCGCTTCGGATATGATTTCATTTACGCCGCTGACCGCCTCACAACGCCGTTGATCAAAGAGAACGGGGCGTTTCGGGAAGCCTCCTGGGACGAGGCTCTCGATCGGGTGGCCGAACGCTTCAAGCAGATTATCGCGGAGAGCGGGCCGGACGCGGTGGCCGGTGTCGCCTGCGCGCGCAGCATCAACGAAGATTCCTATTCCATGCAGAAGCTGTTCCGGGCGGTGTTCAAGACCAACAACATCGACCACTGCGCCCGCACCTGACATGCGCCGACGGTCGCCGGTCTGGCGACGGCTTTCGGTTCGGGCGCGATGACCAACTCCTTTAACGAGTTCGCACGCGCCAAAATGATCCTGGCGATCGGCACCAACACCACCGAGGCGCACCCGGTGGCGGCCACGTATATCAAAAACGCGGTGCTCAAGGGGGCCCAACTGATCGTGATCGATCCGCGGCGCCACCCCCTTGTGGACTTGGCGCATTTACATGTCCCCATCCAGGTGGGAAGCGATATCGCCCTGCTCAATGGGCTGATGCACATCATCATCGCGACGGACCGCCACGACAAGGCCTTCGTCAATTCCTGTACCAGGGATTTCGAAAAGCTGGCGGCCAAGGTCAAAGAATACCCACCCGAACGCGCGGCCGGGATCTGCGGCATCCCCGAAGCCATGCTGTACGACCTGGCGGACCGCATCACCTCGGTCAAACCGGTGATGCTCTGCTACACCCTGGGCATCACCGAGCACACCTGCGGCACGCATAATGTGATGAACGTCGCCAACCTGCAGATGCTCCTGGGCAACATCGGCATGGAATGCGGCGGGGTGAACCCCCTGCGCGGCCAGAACAACGTGCAGGGCGCCTGTGACGTGGGCGCACTGCCCAACGTGTTCCCCGGTTACCAGAAAGTGACCGAAGCGGCCATGCGCGCCAAATTCGCCGCTGCCTGGGGCGTGGAATCACTGCCCGACAAAAACGGCCTGATGATCCCCCAAATGATGGAAGGGCTGGTCAGCGGCAAGGTGCGCGCGTTCTACATATTCGGCGAGAACCTGGCCAACACCGAACCGGATATCCGCAAAGTCGAACACGAGCTGGCCTCGGCCGAATTCCTGGTCGTACAGGACATCTTCATGACCGAAACCGCCCGCTTTGCCCATGTGGTGCTCCCGGCCGCGGCGTGGAGCGAAAAGGAGGGGACCTTCACCAACAGCGAACGGCGCGTCAGCCGCGTGCGCAAGGTCAGCCAGGCGCCGGGCCTGGCGCAGCCCGATTGGTGGATCTTCAAGGAACTCGCCGGACGCCTCGGTCACAGCTGGCCGTCGGATTCGGCGCAAGCGCTGTGGGACAATGAAATTTCGGTGCTGGCGCCCAATCTTGCGGGCATCAAGTACCGACGCCTGGAAAGCAACGGCCTGCAATGGCCCTGTCCCACCGAAGTCCACGAAGGCACCTGCTTTCTGCACAAGGACGGTCAATTCACCTGCGGCCGGGGAGTCTTCAACCCCGTGGACTGGACGCCGCCGGCCGAGGTCCCGGACGCCGACTATCCGTTGATGCTGAGCACCGGCCGGCGCCTGACCCATTATCATACCCGCACCCAGACCGGGCGCTGCGAAGGACTCAATGACATTTTAGGCGAGGAAACAATCGACATCTCCCCCGAAGATGCCGCTGCGCTGGAAATATCACACGGTGAGCGGGTCCAGGTCGTATCGCGGCGCGGCAGCGTGTCGGTCAAGGCCAAAATCACCCGCCAGGTGCCCAGGGGACTGGTTTGGATGGCGTTCCATTTTCGGGAAAACTGCGCCAATTGGCTGACCAACCCGGTTTTCGACCCCATCACCTTGACGGCCGAATACAAAGCGACGGCGGTGCGGATCGAGAAATCGCCCCGCATTTGATCCCGATCTGCCCTCTGTCGATCAACAGGCATGGCCGAACCCGGACAGGTACCGACCACGCCACCCATCGAGGTAACCCAAAAATGACCAATGCGATTTTTGTGATCCCCGAACCCGTCAACGAACCCATACGCTCCTATGCACCCCAAACCCCGGAGAGGGCCGCCGTGGCCGCCGAGCTTTCGGCGCTGCGGGGGGAGACGGTCGACATCCCCCTGATCATCGGGGGAAAGCAGATCCGCACCGGCGACACCGCACCCTGCGTGATCCCCCACGATCACCGCCACAGCCTGGGCGTCTTTCACCAGGCCGGCGCCGAACAAGTCGACATGGCCGTGGCGGCCGCCCGCAAGGCCGCCGGGCCGTGGGCGCAGATGCCCTGGCAGGACCGCGCGGCCATCTTCCGCAGGGCCGCCGAGCTGATCGCCGGCCCGCTGCGCATGCGGATCAACGCCGCCACCATGCTCGGGCAGGGCAAGAACGTGCATCAGGCCGAGATCGACGCGGCCTGCGAGATGATCGACTTTCTGCGCTTCAACACCTACTTTGCCCGGCAGATCTTTGCCCAGCAGCCGATTTCGGGCGCGGCGGAATGGAACCGCATCGAATACCGCCCGCTGGAAGGGTTCGTGTACGCCGTCTCACCGTTCAACTTCACGGCCATCGGCGGCAATCTTTGCTCGGCGCCGGCCATGCTGGGCAACACGGTCCTGTGGAAGCCGGCCTCAAACGCCGTCTATTCGGCCTACGTTCTGATGCGCATCTTTGAAGAGGCGGGACTTCCCGACGGGGTGATCAACTTCATTCCCGGCGCGGGCAGCCGGATCGGCCTGCGGCCGCTTGCCAGCCCCGATCTGGCCGGGGTGCATTTCACCGGCTCGACGGCGGTTTTCAAACAGATCTGGCAGACCGTGGGCCGCAACATCGATGCCTACCGCACCTACCCGCGTCTTGTGGGCGAGACCGGCGGCAAGGATTTCATCTTCCTGCACGCCTCGGCCGATCTTGACGCGGCCGTAGCCGCGGCGGTGCGCGGCGCCTTCGAATACCAGGGCCAGAAGTGTTCGGCCGCCTCGCGCCTGTACGTGCCGCAGTCACTGTGGAAGGCGTTGCGGCAGCAGCTTCTGGATACGGTTTCCGAGGTCACCGTCGGTCCGCCGGAGGACTTTTCCAACCTGGTCAATGCGGTGATCGACCAAAAGGCCTTTGGCAAGATCGTGGGCTATATCGAGCAGGCGCGCAAGGACGAAGCGGCCGAGATCCTGGCCGGCGGCACCTACGACGACCGCGTGGGCTATTTCATCGCGCCCACGGTGATCCGGGCGCACAAACCCGATTACCGGACCCTGCAGGAGGAGATCTTCGGCCCGGTGCTGACCGTGTACGTGTATGCGGACGAGCGATACGCGGAGACATTGGAGCTTTGCGACCGGACATCGCCCTACGCCTTGACCGGCGCTGTGTTCGCAACCGACCGGCAGGCCGTCGTGACGGCCACGCAGACGCTTTGCCACGCGGCGGGCAACTTTTACATCAACGACAAGCCCACCGGCGCGGTGGTCGGCCGGCAGCCCTTCGGCGGCGGGCGCGCCTCGGGCACCAACGACAAGGCGGGCAGCGTGCTCAACCTTTACCGCTGGCTCAGCCCGCGCACCATCAAGGAGAACTTTCTGCCGCCCAGGGATTTTCGCTACCCGTTTATGG
>JAEYRZ010000138.1 GCA_023435265.1 Pseudomonadota bacterium | reverse complement strand
CGAGTCTTGGTTGAAAATCCGGTAACATAATCATATCCAAACCCAAACATGGCGGGCCGCCGCCGACGGCCGGCGGCGGGCGGGGCGAGCATGCGTCCGTGCGGGCGCGCTTCGTTTCCGCCGGGCGGACACCAAGCGTCAAGGACAGGCCAAAGGGAAAATGGATCGTCGAACATTTCTGAAAGTCACGGGAATGGGCAGCATCGCCTTTGCGGCCGGGTGCAGCGACTACCCCCGCAAAAACCTGCACAGCCTGGTCAAGGCTCCAGAGGGGATGGTGACCGGCAATGCGACCTGGTACGCCACCACCTGCCGCGAGTGCCCGGCCGGCTGCGGCGTTCTGGTCAAGAACCGCGAGGGGCGTGCCGTCAAGCTGGAGGGCCACCCGGATCATCCGGTCAACCAAGGCAAGCTGTGCGCGCGGGGTCAGGCCGCGCTGCAGGGCTTGTACCACCCGGAGCGCATCGGCCAGCCGCTGCTCAGGAGCCGGGACGGCTGGCAGGCGATCTCCTATGCGCAGGCCTTGGCCGAGATCCGCAGTCAGATCGAGCAGGCCGTCGCCCGCGGCCCCTACCGCGTGGGCATGCTGAGCGAAGTGACCGGTACGCCGCTGCTGAACCTTTTCGAGGCGCTCCTGACCCAATGCCGCTCGACCGGGCCGCTGATTTTCGAACCGTTCGCCTTCGAAACGCTCAAGTTCGCCCACGCCCGGTTATTCGGCCGTCCCATGCTGCCCTCCTATCACATGGAGCGGGCCGATCTCCTGGTCGGATTCGGCGCCGATTTTCTGGAAACCTGGCTCTCTCCGGTGGAGTACGCTCGAAAATTCAAGGCGATGCATGCGCTCCGCGACGGACGCAAGGGCCGCTTCGTGCACATCGGCCCCTTTCAATCGCTGACCGGCCTCAATGCGGACGAGTGGATCGCGTGCCGACCGGGCGCCGAGGCGCTCGTGGCCATGGGGCTGCTGCGCGCGGTTCTGGCGCACGGCGGCGGCAAAGGCCTGCCCGGGGCGTTCCGCACGCGGCTCGCCCGGCTGGCGGAGCCGTACACCCCGGCCCTGATCCAGGAGGCGGCGGACGTAGCGGAACCGGCCTTCACCAGGCTCGCCGGGCTTCTGACCGCCGCCCGCAAGCCCCTGGTGCTGCCCACGGGCACCGCGCCGGCCGGGCAGGCCGCGGTGGCGGCCGATCTGGCCGCGGTGCTGCTCAATGCGGTGCTGGATCCTTCCTTCGGGCTTTACGATTTCGATCAGCGCCACCGCGTCGAAATCGCCGCGACGCGGGCGGCGGTGCGCCGGTTCTGGCAGATGCCCGAAGAAGGTCCTTTGGATGTGCTGCTGCTCTACAATGTGAATCCGCGCCTGCATTTCGGCAAGGCCGCCGACGAACGCCCCGACGGGTACCGGCCTTTCACGGTGGCGTTCACCAGCTTCATGGACGAGACCGCTTCGGCGGCGCACCTGATCGTGCCCACGCAGCTGCCCCTTGAATCATGGGACCTCTACGAGGGCAAACACAATATCGTCTCCACCCTCCAGCCGGCGGTGGTCAGGCGCACCGGGGCGCAGCACATCGGAGATTTTTTCCTGGAACTGCTGTCGCCCGATTATCGTCCGGCCGGCGGCTATCGGCAACACCTGGTGCGCCAGATCCGTTCGACCGGGCGGATTGGCGGCGAAGCGGCCCTGCTGCAGCTGTTCCAAAACGGCGGGCGGTTTCCAGGCGGTGCCGTAGGCGCCCCGGTTTCCGTGCGCTGGAACTTGGAAGCCCTCGACCTTCTGGAAAAGATGTTGGGCAGCCTCGTCCTGCCTTCACGGGAGCAGACTGTGCTGCTGGCCGCGCCTTCGCTGCGGTTTTATGACGGCCGCAGCGCCAATCGCCCATGGCTGCCCGAAATCCCGGAGCCCTCGACCCAGATCGCCTGGCAGACGCCGATCCTGGTGGCCCCTCAAACGGCCGCCACCCTGGGCTGCTCGGACGGCGACCGGGTTCGGGCCGAAGCCGCCAGCGGCGGCCTGGAGGCGCCGGCGGTGGTTTATGGCGGGCTGCATCCGGCCGCGGCGGTAATGGTCATGGGCCAGGGGCGCGATCCGTTCACGAACGGGCGCGGCCTCAACCCGCTGCCGCTGCTGGGGGATGCGCTCGAACCCTATTCCGGAGCACCCGATTTCAGCAGCATACTGCGGAAGCTCGAGCGCGGCCGGGGCCGCACACCGCTCGCCCGCACGGCAGGCAGCAACGACCCGCTCGACCGCAAGATCGCCCTGAGCATCGCGCTGGCCGACGCGGCCGCAGCGTCGTCCGCCGGGACCGGGCTGGCCATGTGGGATTTTCCCTTCACGCCGCCCGTTCCCCAGGGGTACGATGCACGCCGCGATTTCTACCCGGCCCACGCGCACGACCAGTACCGCTGGGGCATGGTGATCGACCTGGACCGCTGCACCGGCTGCAGCGCCTGCGTGACTGCCTGTCAGGCCGAAAACAACGTCGGCATGGTGGGTGAGGAGCAGATCGTCAAAGGGCGCGAGATGGCCTGGATCCGCATCGAACACTACCGCGATCCGCACGATCCGGCGCGGATGATTTTCCTGCCCATGCTCTGCCAGCATTGCGACAACGCGCCGTGTGAATCGGTGTGCCCGGTCTATGCGCCGCACCATTCGCCGGAGGGGCTCAACAACCAGGTGTACAACCGCTGCATCGGCACGCGCTTCTGCGCCCAGAACTGCCCGTACAAGGTCCGCCGTTTCAACTGGTTCGAATGGCGATGGCCGGCGCCGCTCGACCATCAGCTCAATCCCGACGTGACCGTGCGCGGCAAGGGGGTGATGGAGAAGTGTTCGTTCTGCGTGCAGCGCATCAAGGCGGCCCGCAACACCGCCAAGAACGAAAACCGGGCCATCCGCGACGGCGAGGTGGTGCCGGCCTGCGTGCAGACCTGTCCCACATCGGCGATTCGTTTCGGCAACCTGATGGACCCGCAGAGCGAAGTCGGCAGGCTGATCAGCGATCCGCGCGCCTATCAGGTCATGGGTTATCTGAATACCAAGCCCGCGGTCGTTTACCTTAAAAAAGTGGTGCAGGTGGTTTGATATGGCGGAACTGACCTATCGGCAAATCGACGATACCGTGCTTGCGACGCTCAGGCCGCCGGACGCGCGTTATTGGCTGGCGGTGGCCCTGCTCCTTCTGGGCGTCCTTCTGGGCGCAGCCTGCTGGCTGATCCAGATTCTGGTCGGCATCGGTCTGGGCGGCCAGAACAACCCGGTGCACTGGGGCACCTACCTGATCAATTTCGTTTTCTGGGTGGGAATCGCGCACTCCGGCACGCTCATTTCGGCCATTCTGCACCTGTTCCGGGCCGGATGGCGCAATCCCATCGCCCGCGCGGCCGAGACCATGACCGTTTTCGCCGTGTGCACCGCCGGCCTTTACCCCTTCATTCACCTGGGGCGGCCCTGGCTGGTGTATTACATGCTGCCGCTGCCCAACGAGCGCACCCTGTGGCCCAACTTCCAGTCGCCGCTGATGTTCGACGTGGTGGCCATCAGCACCTACCTGACCGTGAGCAGCCTGTTCTGGTACACCGGCATGCTGCCCGACCTGGCGACCATCCGCGACCGGGCGGTGGGCGTGCGTCGCAAAATCTTCAACGTCCTGGCCCTCGGGTGGACCGGGGAGTACGAGCAGTGGCGCCATTACGCGCGCGGCTACCTCTTTTTCGCCGCTCTGGCCACCCCGCTGGTGATTTCGGTGCACAGCGTCGTCTCCTGGGATTTCGCCCTGGGCGTCGTGCCGGGATGGCACGCCACGATCTTCGCACCCTACTTCGTGGCCGGAGCCATCCATTCGGGCCTGGCCATGGTGCTCACCCTGATGATCCCGCTGCGCAAGATCTTCCACTATGAGGCGATCATCACCATCGACGTGCTGGAGAGCGTGGCCAAGACCATCGTCTTCACCGGCCTGATCGTCGGCTTCGCCTACGGCACGGAATACTTCATCGCCTGGTACAGCCACAATGCCGTCGAAATGGAAACCTTCCGCTGGCGCGCCTTCGGCGATTACGCCCTGGAGTACTGGATCATGGTGGGCTGCAACACGATCGTGCCGCTGCTGCTGCTCTTCAAGCGCGTGCGCACCCATCTGCGGGCGCTTTTCATCATCTCCATCTTCGTGAACATCGGCATGTGGTACGAGCGTTTCGTGATCATCGTGGGCAGCGTGGCGCACGATTTCCTGCCGTACGCCTGGGGGTTGTACCGGCCGAGCCTTCTGGAATTCGGGATCATGATCGGCAGCTTCTGCCTCTTCTTCTTTCTCTTCGTGCTTTTCGTCAAGCACATGCCCTCGGTTTCCATGACCGAGATGAAGGAAACCGTTCAGCAGGGAGGCGGCCATGGCCACTGAACGCATTCCCGTCATGGGGATCTTCGCCAGCGAGCGGCAGGCCGCCTCGGCCATCCGCGGCCTGCGGGGAAGTGAATTCACGCTCGAGCGCGTGCACAGCCCGGTTCCCGGCCATCTCATCGACGATGCCGTGCAGGCGCCGAAAAGCCGGGTCGGCTGGTTCACGCTGGCCGGGGGGATCACCGGATTCGTCACCGGTTTTCTGCTGGCGATTTTTACGGCCACGCGCTGGGACCTGATCGTGGGCGGCAAGCCGATCGTCGCTCTGGTGCCCTTCGTGGTGGTGGGGTTCGAGTTCACGATCCTGTTCGCGGTCTTCGGCAATGTGCTGGGCTTGATTTCGCAGGCCCGGCTGCCGCGCTTCGAAAAACAAGCGACCTACGATCCGCGTTTCAGCGGCGATCGTTTCGGCGTGCTGGCCAGCTGCCGTCCGGAACAGCACGGCGCGCTCCGGCTCTTTTTCGAAAGCAAGGGCGCGGAGGTCAAATCCTATCCGCCGGCGCACGATGCGGGAGACCGCACCACGCCGCAAACCGAACCGGTGAATGTATGAGCGGTCAGTCCCTTTCCATCGAACGCGGGGCGCCCCGCGGCGTGTCGCTTGCGATCGGACTTCTGGTCGCCGCGGGAATCGCCACGTTCGCGCTCCAGGTCCTGGACGGCCAGGCGGCCAGAGCCTGGCAGGCCTACCTGATCAGTTTTCTGCTCTTCTCGGCCATCGCCCACGGCGCACTGCTTTTCGCCACGCTGATGCATACTGTGCGGGCCCGCTGGAGCGGACCGCTCTCCGACCTGGCCGAGGCCTTCGCCGCCTTTTTCCCGCTGTCGTTCGTGCTCTTTCTTGCGCTGTTCCTGGGACGCGAGCACCTCTTCCCGTGGCGCCACGAAGCGCTGCACGGCAAGGAGGTCTGGCTGAACATTCCCTTCCTGTTCGGCCGCGATGCGGCCGGACTGCTGATTCTCTACGGGCTGGGATTCGGCTATCTGTACCACAGCCTCTACTTTAAACTGCGGTCGCGCGGTGCAAGCTCCGCCCTGGCGCTGCGGCTCTGGCGGCGCTGGGAGAAAAAGCCGCCCGGCGAAGCGCGCTTTCTGCGGCGCATGACCGTCTTCGGACTGCTCTATATGCTGGCCTTCGCCATCGTACTGTCGCTTCTGGGGTACGACCTGGTGATGAGCATGGACCCGCACTGGTATTCCAACCTGTTCGGGGCCTACTCCTTCGTCAAGGCGATTTACGTGGGCTTCGGCGCGCTGATCGTGGCGGCGGCGCTGCTGCAGCTCACCCGTCCGCAGCGGTTCACGTTTCCCCCGGCGCAGTTCCATGACATCGGCAAGCTGTTCTTCGCCTTCGGCCTGGTGTGGGCCGATTTCTTCTACGCCCAGCTGGTGGTCATCTGGTACGGCAACATCTCCGAGGAAACCGCTTACGTGATCGAGCGGGTGATGACGGCGCCCTGGCGCCCCCTGGCCTGGACCGTCTTCGCCGTTTGCTTCATCGCGCCGTTCGTCCTGCTGCTGAACCGGAAGATCAAGACCGTTCCAGCGGCCATGCTGGCCGTTTGCAGCATGGTCATCGCCGGCATCTGGCTGGAGCATTTCCTGCTGCTCGGACCGGTGTATCACCATGCGGCGCAGGCGCTGCCGCTGGGATGGGTTGAAGCCGGCATCGCGCTCGGTTTTCTGGGGCTCCTGGCGTGGGCGCTGAAATCCTACTTCGCACAATTTCCGGAACTGCTGCCGCGGCCTCAAGGGGGGCGTTGATGGAAATCGCAATCGTCATACTTTCGCTGCTGACCCTGTTGAGCGTGGCCGTTCTGATCGGCACGCACGGCCGGCCGTGGCGCCTCTTCACCGCCTTTCGCGCCGCCGTCGAACGCATGCGCATGAACGCCGGTCCGATTGCCTGGATTACGCTCAGCGTGGCCCTTGTGCTGGGATTCCTGGTCTACTTCTATGCGCCGCCGGGTGCGCGCATCGGAGCCGCGCAGCCCATCGCCTTCAGCCACCAGCTGCATGCCGGCGTCAAGGCGATCGCCTGCCAGTACTGCCACCCCTACACCGCGCGGTCCAACCATCCGGGCCTGCCGCCGGTGGAGAAGTGCCTGCACTGCCACAACTACATCATCGCCAACCATCCCGAGATCCGCAAAGAACACGACTATTTCAACACCGGAACGCCCACGCCGTGGGTCAAGGTATTTTACGTGCCCGAACATGTGCTCTTCAATCACCAGCGGCACATCCGCAAGCAGATCGCCTGCGAGCAATGCCACGGGCAGGTGGCGCAGATGGACCGCCTCAAGGGGCAGCGCTTCAAAATGGGTTTTTGCGTTCAATGTCATCGTGAGAACAAGGCCAACCTGGATTGCTGGACGGCCTGCCACAGCTGATCGAAAGTGATTTCCATGGCCAAGGAGTTGGAAGCCCGTGAACAGTGAAATCAAATCGCCCGCCCTCCCCGCCGGGGAGATCCCGTTGCGCGCCGAGGCGCCGGCCCGGACCCAAGATCGAACCCTGCCGGTCAATACCACGGCCAAATGGTTCTGCCTGACCTCCGCGTTCTGGATGATCGTGGCCACCTTCTACGGCCTGCTGGGCGCCACCGAGCTGATCGCCCCCGATCTGACCGCCAACATGGGGGGCATTGTCTTCGGGCGCGTGCGGCCGACGCACGTCAACCTGGTGCTCTTCGGATTCGTGACCCCTGGGCTGCTGGGAGCCGCATTCTACTACCTGCCCCTGCTGCTGCGCACGCCCCTGTACAGCGAACGGCTGGGGGTGGCCACCGCGATGCTGTGGAACGCGGCGCTGGTCGCCCTGGTGGGCACCCTGGCCGCCGGGTTCAGCCAGGGGCGCGAATACGCCGAGATGATCTGGCCGGTCGATGTCGGGATCGTCACGGTGTTCAGCCTGGTGTTCATCAATTTCATCATGACCGTCCGCCGCCGGCAGGAAAAGGTGCTGTACGTTTCGGTCTGGTACGTCCTGGCGGGCGTGATCCTGACGGCGCTGACCTTTTCCCTGGGCAACGTGATCTGGCGGCCGACCAGCGGTGCCCTGGCGGGCATTCCGGACGCCATCCTGCTGTGGTTTTACGGCCACAACGTCTTCGGGCTGCTGCTGACGCCGCTCGCGGCGGGCGCCGCCTACTACGTGATTCCGCGGGCGACGAACAGCCCGCTTTACAGCCACACGCTTTCCCTGCTCGGCTTCTGGGCGCTGATCGTGGTGTACACGCACATCGGCACGCACCACCTGCTGCAGGTGCCGGTGCCCACCTGGCTCAAGGTGGTGGCGATCGTGGACAGCATCGCCATGGTGATCCCGGTCATGGCCTTTCTGATCAACATCTGGTACACGGCCAAGGGCAAGCTGGGCGAAATCCACGCCGATGTGGGCGCCAAATTCGTCTTCACGGGAACGATCATGTACTTCTTCGTCAGCATCCAGGGTTCGATGATGGCCCTGCCGGACGTCCAGCGCGTCACCCATTTCAACAACTGGGTGGTGGCGCACGCCCACGTGGGCGTGCTTGCGTTCGCCGGGATGATCGCGCTGGGTTCGCTTTACTACGTCGTGCCGCGTATCGCGGGCCGCCCGCTCTACAGCCGCTTTCTGGCCGACTTCCAGTATTGGATGGTTCTGATCGGCGGCGTCGGGTTTACGATCGTGCTCACGATCGCCGGGTTGATCCAGGGCAACGCCTGGCTCAACGGCGAGACCGTTTACCGGGTACTGCCCGAGATCCATGTCTACTACGTCGTGCGGGCCGCCCTGGGCCTGATGATCTTCACTTCGGCGCTGCTTGGCTTTTACAACATTGTGCGCAGCCTGACCGCCGCATCCGGAGCCCGATCATGAAAATGACTCCCCTGGCCATCGTCGTCGGCAGTGTGATCCTGCTGTTCACCATCGTGTTCGTGGTGGTCGTGCTGCCTTACGCGCATACCTCCAAAACAAATCCCTCCGAGATCTTCCGCGAACGCGCCGTTCAGGAGCAGGCCGGCCGCAAACTGTATATCGCCAACGGGTGCGTCTACTGCCACACGCAGTCGGTCCGTACCATCGACTGGGGCCTGGGCGCCGAGCGCATCGCGCAGGCAGGCGATTACATTGCCGATCACCCGATTCTGCTGGGCTCGCAGCGCACGGGTCCCGATCTTTCCCAGGACGGCGGCGAGCACCCGGACGACTGGCATCGCGCCCATTTTTCCAATCCGCGTTTCACCCGCCCGCTGTCGATCATGCCGGCCTTCGAATTCCTGGGCGAGGCGGACCTGAATCTGCTCACCACCTACGTGCAGAGTTTGGGCCTCAAAGACGCCGATCGGCGGATGGCGCGCCAGCGGCATTGGAAAGCCGAAGCGGTCAAGGCCTATGAGGCCGGCCCGGATGCCAATGTGCGCTGGCTCAATGAGATGATCCCCCAGGGCTGGCGGTCGATTCCCAATCCCTATCCGACCAGCGCGGCGGGTCTCGCGCGCGGTGAAAAAATCTATCAGGACTTTTGCGTCGGCTGCCACGGCCCGGTGGGCGACGGCATGGGGCCGGCGCAGCCCTTCATCTACCCGCCGCCCCTGAACTTCACGATCCTGAAAAACCGGGAGATCAGCGGCGGCATTCTGTACTACCAGATCATGAACGGGATCACCGGCACGGCGATGCCGTACTTCAAGCGCGAACTTGAATCGGAAAAGATCTGGGACGTGGGCAACTACGTGGCGGTCAACTTCATCAACGACAGCGACGCCAACGGCGAGCCGCGCGGCATCGACGCCGCGTATGAACCGTAAGTAAAAGTTTTAAGCGTTGCGTTTTAAGTTTGATGGACGCGCAAAAAGGGCCGAATGACCACAGAGGACACAGAGAACACAGAGATCAAGGATTAAATACAGATCATTCCTCTGTGAACCTCTATGCTCGCTGTGGTTTCAAACACTTTTCGATTCCCGCGCGTTCGATGAAATCGTGAAAAGTGGCATTTGCTCCAAAAGGTGCAGGTGAATTCGAAGCAGAAAGCTGGAAGATGAAAGCAATGGTCGGATCGATTTACAGACAGCCAGCATACCTTGCGTTCAGCCTTCACTTCCAACGTAAGCTTTAAGCGTAGGTTTTTTTAGTCAGTTGCGATCGGGATACCAGGCAAACAGGAACCCTGGCATCGAATCATCGGGTGGGTAAAATGTACTATCCATATTTCATTGCCTATATCGTCATCGGTCTGACCTTGAGCATGGTGGTCTTTTTCTGGTCCTTGAAAACGGGCCAGTTCAGGGATCAGCAGCGGGCGCGCTTTCTGCCCCTGCGCGACAACACGGCGGCGCCGCCGCTGCGGGCATCCCGCGCGAGCCGCCTGGAAGTCTTCGGGCTTTGCGTGCTGACTCTGGGGGGGCTTGCGGCCAGCGCCGCCGTGTTGATCTTCGCCTTATCGTCCAGGGGTTGAACGCCCCTTTTCCGGAGGAGCGCCATGCGCTTATTCGAACTGCTCAATTTACAGCACGCCGCAGCCTACTTTTTCCCGGGACTGCTTTTCATGCTCGTGTTCGGGGTCGGGCTGGCCTTCACCCACCTGCGCAGCGCCGACAGCGAGCGCCGCAAAAAAGAAATCATCGGGCGTTTCCCGGAAGGATTGCTGGACCGTGATGCGCCGTTTCCGCTGGTGATGATGCTGATCATCGCCGGAGTCGTGATCTGGGGATTTTTTTACATCCTGATGCACGGCATACTGGGGGTCAAGATCTGATGGAAAGCGTCAAACATTTCGAATCCGTGCGCCGGACCTGGCTGTGGATCGCCTTCATGGTGCTCCTCATCCTTTCGAAAGGGTTTCTGGCCTTCTGGGTGGTATCGGATCTGGGACAACCGACCTGGAGTTACCGCCCGGTCCGGGATCTCCCCGGATCTTCACCTTACGGCATTTACAGGCCATTGCCCCATCCGCAACATGTCCGGGGCGGACAGGGAGAATAGATGAAACGCATCGCCGTCATTCTGCTTGCCGCGTGCGCGGCCGTTCTGGCTGTCATTCAAGTGATCAACTTTTATGACCAAAGGCTTCAGGTCGGACGCATGTGGGAAACCCCCGCCATCCGGCCGCACGAGACACCGGTCGCCAACGCGGCCGTCGAGGCGGTGCCCCTGGACGGCGGGGAAAATCTTTTCCGCGCCCAGGCGCCCGAGTCGCTGCGCTCCCCCCTGAACTTCTCCGACCCCGCCGTGGTCCTTGCGGGCGAGCAGGGTTATCGCTACTACTGCATTCAGTGCCATGGAAAATATCACGACGGCAATGCCACGGTCGGCCAGAGTTTCGCGCCGCCGCCCGGCGACCTGCGGTCCGCCAAGGTGCAGGAGATGCATGAAGGCCGCCTTTTCCACGAAATCAGCTACGGCATCCCGGGCGGCCGCCAGCCGGCCCTGGCCACGACCATTTCCGTCGAAGGTCGTTGGCAGATCATCGCCTATATCCGCTCGCTGGGCGTTCGCGACTGAGTCCCACGCCGACCCGAGAGAATGCGCCGTGCTTTACGGCGGCACGTGCCGCAGGCGAAGCAGGGTAGGGCCGTGGGCGAGAAGAACGAAGCGCTGGTCGAACAGTGAGAATCCCCTGCGTGCTTCGGACACGCTGAGTTCTCGCGGATAGGCATATTCGGCATCCAGCGCCGGCACGGCGGTGTCCAGGCGGAACCGGCCGGACCCCGTCATGCCCCGGTAGGTGATCTGCAGGCCGGCGACGGCGACCGGCCGATCGATCGGCAGAATCAGTTGGTCCGCAGCCGGCGCGGGTGCACGGTTGATCGGGGCGTCCCGGGTCAGGTGCGGCTCCTGCATGGCGCGTTCGTAGGCAAAATCCCAACTCCAGCCGAAACCCGGCGAGGTGTTGCGGTCTTCGAAGGGAATCGGACGGCGCATGAGCGCATCCAGCCACACCATCGCCAGCAGCGCAACGGCCGCCACGATCAAGGCACCCTTCATTTTATCACTGTTTTCAGCAGTCATATCGAACCCGTGATGCCATCGCGTGCAAAAGCAAAACTAAGTGCTCTGTGGCATAAATAAAGTGACAGTGGGTTGGTGGGTTGATTGGTTAGTTGGTTGGCGGGTTAGCCGGTTTGTCGGTGGTGGCTCTTCCGAAATCGTGGTGCTTACAATCATGAGCCGATATATCCATGAACCGATTAACCGGTAACCCATGAACCGGCCAACCCATAAACCGGAAATACGTAATCGGCCTGATACCCCCCGAAGCCCGAGATGTCGTATAGGTTGCGCTGAAAAAGAAAGCGGATATCCCGGCACACCGCCATAATGCACACTGCCTGTGGGATCGGTATGGGTTCATGATCGCCGGTATCGGAATCGGGTATCGAAATTACGATACCGACCCCGACCCCGAAATGATGTCAGGGCAATCTAACGTATTTTAGCATTTCAGAGTATCCGTATGTCACAATCATCATCAGACGAAAAGGAGGAACGATGAAACGAAAAGGATCCGCAGTTTGGAAGGGTGAAATCAAGAACGGCAAGGGCGTCATTTCCACGGAAAGCGGGGTGCTCAAGGAAACCCAGTACTCGTTCGGTTCGCGTTTCGAAGAGGGCATCGGCACCAATCCCGAAGAGTTGATCGGTGCGGCGCATGCCGGATGCTTCTCCATGGCGCTTGCCGGCCAGCTGGGAAGCGCCGGTATGACCGCCGAAAGCATCAGGACCACGGCGGCCGTCACGCTCGAAAAAACGGGGGAAGGTTTTACGATTTCGGCGGTGCATCTGGATGTTTCCGCAAAAGTTCCGGGCGCCGATCGGAAGGCGTTCGAAACAGCGGCCGCCAACGCTAAGAACGGCTGCCCGGTTTCGCGCGTGCTGAACGCCACGATCACCATGGAGGCCCGGCTCGAGGAATAATCCGGAGATCGCCGCGCCGCGGTATTCGGCAGTCGAAACACGAATACATGAAGTCAGATGCGCTATGCCTTGACAGGCGGGCAGGGGATGCGAAATTTGATCGTTTCGAAAGACGGCCGGAAAGGCCGCCTGAATACGATCGATGAGGTTCATGGAATGAAAAAAGGCTCCCGTACGAAACGCTCGCGTCAACTTGGACTGGATCTGACACCCAAGGCGCGCAAGATCATGGTCGAAAAACCCTATCCACCCGGCGAACACGGCCCAACCCGGCGCAGAGGCGCCAAACTGTCCGACTACAAGCGCCAGTTGCTTGAAAAGCAGCGCCTTCGCGCCCAGTATGGAATCGACGAACGCCAGATGAGCAACTATGTGCGCAAAGCCATCCGGCAGCACGGTAACCCTGCGGACAACCTGGTCCGAATGCTTGAAAGCCGTCTGGATGCCATCGTTTACCGGGCCGGCTTCGCCCGCACCGTCGAAGCCGCCCGCCAGTACGTTTCCCACCGGCATATCATGGTGGACGGGCGCTGGGTCAACCTGCCCGCACAGCAGGTGCGCGCCGGCCAGGCCGTTGCGGTCAAGGAAAAAAGCCGGACGTTACCGGTTTTCGTATCCGCAAGGGAAGAGATGGTGGCGGCGCCGCCCGCCTATCTGGAGCGCGATGCCCAGACGTTCACCGTCAAGATGCTTTATCCGCCGCGCCGCGAAGAAGTGCCGGTTTCCTGCGAAATGCCGCTGGTAATCGAATACTATTCCCGTTAAAACAAAACGGCCCTGCCGGAATGGCCGCATCCCGGCAGGGCACATCGCGCACCCGATATACGCCTTAGCAGAAATGCCGGCGCCGGCGGAATCCGGTGAAACCTGTATTTCACCACCGCGCGTAAAACCCACATCGGATGGACCGGACGGATGCCCACCACCTCCTGCGACTTGTGCGGCCTTCCCGCACGCGGCAATGCCCAGACCGCTACCTGGGGCGATCGGACGCGCCATTTCTGCTGCGTCGGCTGCCGCATGGTCTTCTCCATGCTCATGGAAGCCGCCGACACGCCCGATCCCGCACATTTCAGGGAAACCGAACTGTACCGGCGCTGTGTCGCAGCGGGCGTCGTCCCCGCTTCCGAAGAAGATCCGGAGCGCCCGGCGGTTCCCGCCGCCGCAGGCGGGCGGAGCGAAACCGCGCCGGTGCCGGAGGCCCTGGATGTCCAGCGTCGGATCACCGGCATGTGGTGCCCGGCGTGTGCCTGGGTGATCGAAGCGGCCCTGCTGCGAACGCCGGGTGTTATCGAGGCGGCCTGCGATTTCAGCACCGACCGGCTGCGATGTAGGTATGACCCGGTGCGGATCGATCCCCGGGATATCGCCCGCACGGTCGAAAAACTCGGCTACGGCGCGGTCGAACCGGAAGCACGCGACGCCTCCGGGGACGGCCGGCGGGCTTTTGTGCGGCTGGCGGTCTGCGCGATCCTCTCGATGAATGTGATGATGATCTCCTGGGCGGTTTACTCGGGTTTCTTCACCACGCTGTCACTTCAGGACCGGCGTTTCCTGACCTGGCCGGTCTTCCTGCTCGCCACGGTGGTGGTCGCCTACGGCGGCGGACCGCTGATGCGCAAGGCCTGGTCCGGACTGCGCGCCGGCGCTCCGGGCATGGAAGTGTTGATCGTGGCCGGAAGCGGCAGCGCCTACCTGTACAGCCTGCTCAACATGCTGCGCGGAAGTCTGCATATCTACTTCGATACGGCGGCGATGCTGATCACCTTGCTGCTGCTCGGCAAACAGCTCGAACAGCATGCCAAGGAGCGCGTGCGCCGGGATCTGGAAGCATTCTTATCCCTTCAGCCGCGAAAGGTGCGCCTGATCCGTCCGGAATTTCCAGAAGGCCGCTTCACGGCCATCGAGCAGCTTGGCGTGGGCGATCATTTCAGTGTCAAAGCCCATGAAACCGTACCCGCGGACGGACGGGTGTTCGCCGGGGAGGCCCAGGTGGATCTCTCGGCCGTTACCGGTGAGCCCCGGCCGGTCCGGGTCGCGGCGGGCGAAAGGCTGATCAGCGGCAGCCGGATTCTGGAAGGCGCCCTGCGCGTTCAGGCCGAGCGGATCGGCGCGGATTCCATGTTGGGGCAGATGATCGGCGTCGTCTCCGGAAGCCTCGGCCGCAAAACGGCATTCGAAAGCCGCACCGAACGCACGCTCGCGCTGTTCGTTCCGCTGCTGATCGGAATTGCCGCCATGACGGGCATCCTGGGGCTGGCGCTCGGTTTGAGCGTCGACGCGGCAGTGGTCCGAATGGTGACGGTCCTGGTGATCGCCTGCCCGTGCGCCCTGGGGATCGCCATTCCCCTGGCGCGCGTGGCCGGCATTTCGACGGCTGCACGCCAGGGCCTGCTGGTGCGCAACTTCGATGCCTTCGAACGCGCCGGACGCATCGACACGTTGGTGTTCGACAAAACCGGCACACTGACCCACGGGCGCTGGCGCCTGGAACAGATTATCACGGCGGAGGGCCTGGCCGGGCATGAAGCGCTGGCGCTGGCCGGGGGGCTCGAAGCGCAAAGCGATCACGCGGTGGCCCGCGCCCTGCGCGCCGCCGCCGAAGGGCAGGGCGTCGCGCCGAAGGAAATCGAAGCGGTAGTGGAGCATGCGCTGGGCGTCAGCGGACATTTCGGGGGCCGGGTGCTGCGTCTGGGCCGGCTCGATTTCGCCTGCCCGAACGAACCGCCGCAGGGGGTATTGCCGGCGCCGGGCCAGGCCGGCGGCCCGCTCTCCTATGTCTATTTGAGTTCGCGGGGCGAACCGTGCGCCGCTTTCGGGTTCGGCGATGCGATGCGTCCGGGGATCGCACCGTTCATTCGCGAATTAAAGCAGGATGGGTTCGAGGTGCACATCATCTCCGGAGATACCCACGAAGCGGTGCAGGCGCTCGCCCGGCATCTTGAGGTCGAACATGCCGCCGGTGGTCTGCTGCCGACCCTCAAAGCCGAATACATCGACCGCCTGCGCGGAACCGGGCGCAGGGTCATGATGATGGGCGACGGCCTCAACGATGCGGCGGCCCTTGCATGCGCCGACCTGTCTCTGGCCGTGCATACCGGTACGCCCCTGGCGCGCGAGGCGGCGGACGTGACCCTCATGCGCGGCGACCCTTTGCAGTGGAGCCTCTTTCTGCTCCTGTCCCGGCGGATCAACCGGGCCGTGCACCAGAACCTGTGGTGTGCCGCGGGATACAACCTGATCAGCATTCCGCTGGCCATGGGCGGTTTGCTCAATCCGCTGATCGCGGCAACGGCCATGCTGTTCAGCAGCTTGACCGTGATCGGAAACACCCTGCGCCTGGTGCGCACCCGGCCGGCCGGCGGCGCACTGGCGGAGGCCGCCCTGCCGGCGGTTGTTCCTTCGCCGCCAGGGTGATCGCATGTAGATGCGAAATACTAGAAACGGGGGTCGGGGTCGCAATCGCCGTCATAACGCTTCCCAAAAGACCCCGCTCTTAAAAGGACAATAGCCGGCGGTCTTGTTCGATACCGATACCGACCCCGACGCCGACTCCGGGAAAAGCGAAATTCGATAGCCTTCCTGCGTCGCCCGTCTGACTGGATTGCCGTCCCAGGGCATGTTATGGGTAGGCGGCCGAACCAAGCGGATTTCTCCGGCCCTTTTTTCGGCCGCAGACGCTGTGGGAGCGCCTCGATAAGAATTCTCGAAAAATGCGGGTCACTGAAATGCCGGGACGCCATTCCAATCTGGACGACGCCGAAATCGACCGCTTCAACGCCATGGCTTCGGCCTGGTGGGACCGAAAGGGGCCGCTCAGGGCCCTGCACGATATCAATCCGACGCGCGTCGCCTATATCGCCGGCCGGTGCGCGCTTCCCGGCAAGCGGTTGATCGATGTGGGCTGCGGCGGCGGGCTGCTGGCCGAGGCGCTGGCGCGGCGGGGTGCGCGGGTGACGGCCGTCGACATGGCGGACGATGCCCTGGCGATCGCCCGCCGACATGCCCGCCGCGGGGGATTGGGGATCGATTATCGGGCTGCCACGGCCGAGCAGGCGGCGCACGGCGATCCGGGCGGCTACGATGTCGTGACCTGCATGGAGCTGCTGGAGCATGTCCCGGACCCGGGCTCCCTGGTGGCGGCCTGCGGACGCCTGCTGCGTCCGGATGGAGACCTGTTCTGCGCCACGGTCAACCGCACGCTTGCGGCGCGGCTGCTCGTGGTCTGGGCCGCGGAGTGGATTTTTGGAGTTGTGCGCAGGGGCACGCACGACCACCGTAAGTTCGTGCGGCCTTCGGAGTTGGATGCGTGGGGGCGGAAGGCCGGTTTGGCGGCAGTGGACCTGAGGGGCTTGCGTTACCTGCCCTTCATCGGCAGGGCGGATCTTTGCCGCAGCACGGCGCTGAATTACATGATGCACTTCAAAAAACTTCACTGATTGGCCGAGCGGCGTGCCGTGCCGCGGCTTGTGCTGGACGCCCCCGCGCCCCGGCCCGGCCGACGGCGATGTTTAAACGACTGTAGAACCCCACCGGCCGACCCTGCCCGGTGGTTGGAAGGAACCCTCATGGCATTATGGCAGAACCCCAGATGGTACGATGATCTTCGCCGGCGCGAGCAGTTGGACGATCATATCGCCGCGACCGGGACCGCACGCTTCGGCCTGCGCACCTTTCGCGAAAACGAGAAGGTCCAGGCCGTAAAGCGTCATTTCAACCGGGTTGCCCCCAGATACGATTTCATGAATTCGCTGCTGAGCTTCGGGATTCAGCACATCTGGAAACGCCGGGCGATCCGCATGCTGGGAATACGCCGGGGGGAGAGGGTCCTGGATGTGTGCGGCGGCACCGGTGATCTGGCGATTCTGGCGGCCCGGCGCTGCGGCCCCCAAGGCCGCGTGGTTATCTACGATATCAACCGCGCCATGATCGAAGCCGCCCGCCCCAAAATCGATCCGTTCCCCGACCTTTCGCAGATCGCCTATGTCCAGGGCGATGCAGAGACGATTGCTTTTGAGGACAACAGCTTCGATGTGAGCATGGTGGGATTCGGCATCCGCAACCTGACGCATCTGAAGCAGGGTTTCGCCGAGATGCACCGGGTGCTCAAGCCGGGCGGCCGCATGCTGTGCCTGGAATTCTCGCGGCCGCTGAATCCGCTTTTCCGCGGACTGTACGATTTTTACAGCTTCAACATCATGCCGCTGCTGGGCGGCCTGATCGCCGGGTCGAGCCAGGCATATGCCTGCCTGCCGGAAACCATCCGTATGTTCCCCCTGCCGCATGAATTGACCGCCCTGCTCGACGGGATCGGGTTCGATGTCGTGGCCCAGGAATTGATGACCAACGGCATCGCGGCCGCCCACATCGGCGTCAAGCGCGTGTAGACAAAAAAAGGAGACCGGTATTCATACCGGTCTCCCACACGAACTGCACTTTCAGGGCCGAATCGACCAGGCCTTAACGGCGTTCTTCGCTCGGCCACCGCGGCTCACCGGCTCCGAAGTTGCCTTGATCACGATTGTCGCCGCCGAAGGGATTGGTCATCTGGCCTTTCTCCTTGGAGCTCTCTATCGAGTCGTCGAAATACGAGTTGTTGTAATCATCTCCGAAGTAGCCGCGGGTTTCCCCGAAATAGGCTCGGGATTCTTCTGGTTCACTGGGCCAGCGCGGTTCACCTGCCCCGAAATTCCCCCGGTCACGGTTGCCGCCTCCGAAAGGATTGGTCATTTGGCCTTTTTCCTTTGAGGATTCGATGGTGCTGTCGATATCGGGTTCGGTGTAATCATACCGGTCTTCGCGAGCCGGGGTTACGCCGAAATAACCGCGCACCTCGTCTTCCCACAGATCCGCCTGGGCATAATCCACGACTTCGTCACGGGTGAACGAAGGGGCCGAGGCCAATGTCTGCCGATCGACATTGATGACATAATCGCCGTCAACCGTGCGTTGCGGATCGGCAACGGCGAATGGCACGGGAATCACCCGTTCGCCGGTCGTTTCCGGATGCGATACGATCAAGTAGCTCGCTTCGCCCGAAGAGGAGAAAAGCACATCATCGATCATGCCGATATTTTCACCGTCCCGGTCGACGACCGCGGAGCCGATCATGGCGCCGGCATTTTCAAACTGGCCGGTCGTCTGCCGGTCATAGATCACAACCGAGTCGCTTTGTGCCGCAGCCTGACCGGCCAAGAACAAGGTCAAGATAATTGGTACGAACAAGAAACGTCTCATGAAGTCCTCCTGAATTTTATTTTCGCCGGCCGATGGCCCGACGATCCATGGCGCGAAAGTTAACCAGAGGCCGGGGCCGGAACAATGGGGATTACCCTGTAATTTGGGGTGGACAGATGCGGCGAGGGCCGATGGATAATGGATCCACCGGCCCTGCCCGTCTTGGATCCGGATAACACAACGTTTTGCGGATCCCACAGTTATATAATCATCTACATTCCGCCGTTTTCACGGGATTGCGCGATGCTTTGACCGACGTCGGCCGGAGGTGCCTGTGAATCGTTTCCGCTGAAATAGCCGCGTACATCCGAATGCAGGGCTCCTTTCTCGGTGGATGATTGGGTGCTGTCGGCCGCCAGCGGGCTGACGAACGATACTGCGACCAGGGCGGTGGCGATTCCAAGCAGGATTATTTTCTTCATTGCGTATCTCCTTTATGATTCTGAGAGCCCCTTGCGGAGCATCTTGTTTTTGCTTCGGCCAAACAGTCGCCGCAGAAACCTTTTTCTTACATTATTTTTTTCCGGGCGTTTCGGAAGCGGGCTGATGATTGACAGCCGCTGGCGGGGCGGAAAAATCCGGCGGCGGTGCGTCGGAAGGGTGTGATTGCGCAACGCAAAAGGCGGACTTAGTATGACGGGAACCTCAATCCAGGGAGACGTCCGCTTTGATCAAGGTCGCGCTTTCGTTCCCACATCGTCTTGTACTGGCCGTCGCTTTGGCAGGAATCCTGGTTGTGCACCCTTTGCCGGCCGGAGCCGAGTCGGCCGGCCACGCGCACAACCCGTTCAATATCTTCAATCTGTATTGGGAGAACGACTTTTTCGCCGGCACGGACCGCAACTATTCAAATGGGATCAAAGCCACCTGGAGCACGCCGCTGTCCGTGGAGGAAGAAGACGGTCGTCTGCCCGACTGGAGCCGGCAAATCATGGACCGGCTGCCCTGGATGAAGGACGGCAGCGCCAACCGGGCCGTTTCGCTCTCTTTGGGTCAACTCATCTATACGCCCCAGCATGTCGAGAAGACGGAGCTGATCGAGGATGACCGCCCCTATGCCGGATACACCTACTTCGGGATCGGTTTTCACTCCAAGAACGGCTTCCGCCGGCATGTCTGGGAAGTGGACATCGGCGTCATCGGGCCGCTCTCCCTGGCGGAAAAAACGCAGAACAACATCCATCGATTTCTGGCCAACGATCTGGCCCAGGGATGGGATCATCAGCTCGAGAACGAGCCGACGCTGGACATCATCACCGAAACCAAATGGCGTCTATTGTCAGGCAATCTCGGAGGCGGCTGGGGGTTCGACTTCATCCCGCACCTGGGCGCACGGCTGGGAAACGTCGCCATCTACGCGAACACGGGTGCCGAAATCCGGCTGGGCTGGTATCTGGGACAGGAATTCGGCAGCTGTGCGATCCGGCCGGGGTGCGAGACGGTGAGTGCGGCCGAAAACGCCGCCATCAACGGTTTTCGGGCCCACAAGACAAGCTTTTACCTCTTCCTGGGGGTGGACGGCCGGGCGGTGCTGCGGGATATTTTTCTGGACGGCAACACCTTCACCGACAGCCACAGCGTCGACAAGGAGCCCTTCGTGGCCGATTTGATCGGTGGGCTGGCGTTTCGCTACCGGCGGGTGCTGCTGAGCTATGCCTATGTCGTGCGGAGCCAGGAGTTCAAAGAGCAGGACCGCGATCACATCTTCGGGGCGATCAATATCTCCTATTCCTTCTGAGGCGAAACTTCGCCTCAGGCCGTGATGCTGTGTTGCGCGGTGTTTAAAAATGCGCACATGCTGCGTGTATGCTGCGCTTTAGAAAGCCGCGCGCCTTGCCTGACGGCTCGATTCGTTTTTCACCGCCTGCCAAAACAAAACCGCCGGGATACCCGGCGGCTTGCATGAACATCCATTCTGTTACGCGGCTTTTTCGATCCTGACCGCGCACACCTTGTATTCCGGAATTCCGGAAACCGGATCCAGTGCGGCGTTGGTCAGCGTGTTGGCGGCGCCCTCCGCATAATGGAAGGGAATGAAGACCGTACCCGGCACCGCCTTGGGCGAGACCTCGATCCGGACGGTGATTCTGCCGCGGCGGGATGCGATCGAAGCGGTGTCGCCGTGCCGGATGCCGAACCGCCGCGCATCATCCGAGGCGACTTCCACGAAAGATTCCGGGGCGCGCTGGTTGAGCCCTTCGCTTTTCCTGGTCATGGTGCCGGTATGGTATTGATAGATCAGGCGCCCGGTCGTCAGATAAAGTGGATACTCGTCGTCCACCTGCTCGGCCGGTGCGATCCACTCCAGAACATGGAATTTTCCCTTGCCGCGGGTGAACTGCTGGGTGTGCAGGATCGGCGTGCCCGGATGATCGACCGTCGGGCAGGGCCAGTGCAGTCCGCCGTTTTCGAGCCGTTCATATGTAAGCCCCGCATAGGACGGGGTGACCTGGCGGATCTCCTCGAAAATGGCCTTGCTGTCGGCGTATGGCATGGGGAAGCCGAGGCGCTGTGACAGCTGAGCGGCGATCCACCAGTCGTCCCGGGCCTGGCCGGGCGCTTCCACCGCCTTGCGTACCCGCTGCACACGGCGTTCCGTGTTCGAGAAGGTCCCCTCTTTTTCGGCATAACAGCATGACGGCAGCACCACATCGGCCACCTGGGCCGTTTCGGTGAGGAAAATGTCCTGCACGACCAGAAAGTCCAGGTTCTTCAAAGCCTTCTTGGCGTGATTGAGATTGGCGTCCGAAATGAGCGGGTTCTCGCCGACCACGTACAGGGCCTTTACGTCGCCCTCCTCGGCTTCGATCATCATTTCGGTAGCCTTCAGGCCGGGTTTGGTGGAAAGCCCGGTTACGCCCCAGGCCTTTTCCATTTTCTGGACGATCGCCGGATCGGTCACCGGCTGATACCCTGTGAAGACATTGGGCAGGCCGCCCATGTCGCAGGCGCCCTGGACGTTGTTCTGGCCGCGCAGCGGATTGACGCCGCCGCCGGGCTTGCCCAGGTAGCCGCACAACATGGAAAGGTTGGCCAGGCCCTTGACGTTGTCGGTGCCCGTGGTGTGCTGCGTGATGCCCATGCAGTAGACGATGCTGCCCACGCGTGCTTTGCCGAACAGGCGGGCCGCCGCGATCAGCGTGTCGGAAGGAATGCCGGTGATGCCTTCCACGAATTCAGGGGTATATTTTTCGACGCTTTTGCGGAGTTCCTCGAAACCCTCGGTGCGGCTGTCGATGAAACTCTGGGCGTGAAGGTTTTCCTTGATGATGACATGCATCATGCCGTTGATCCAGGCGACATCGGTGCCCAGGTTGGGGCGCAGCCAGAATTCGCTGAATTCGGCCAGCTTGATGCGTCGCGGATCGATCAGGATCACCCGGGCGCCCTTGAATTTGACCGCCCGCTTGATGAAGGTCGATATCACGGGATGGTTTTCGGTGGTGTTGGAACCCGTAATCAGGATCACATCGGCGGTTTCGATATCGGCGATGGTGTTGGTCATCGCACCCGAACCGAACGCTGCGGCCAGACCGGCCACGGTGGAGCTGTGTCAGAGGCGCGCACAATGGTCGACATTGTTGGTTTTGAGCGCCGCCCGCGCAAATTTCTGAATCACGTAGTTGTCTTCGTTGGTCGCGCGCGCCGAGGTCAACACCCCGATGCTGTCGCCGCCGTGCTGATCGCGGATGGCGCCCAGTCGCTGCGCGGTCAAATCGAGCGCTTCCTCCCAGGAGGCTTCCCGTAATGTGCCGTTTTCCCTGATCAGGGGCGTGGTGAGGCGATCGTCCGAGTGGATGAAGTCATAGCCGAAGCGTCCCTTGACGCACAGGCTGCCGTGATTCGGTTCCGCGTGCTCGACCCCGCTCACCTTGACCACCCGTCCCTCCCGGACATGCAGGTCGATCTGGCAGCCGACGCCGCAGTAGCAGCAGGTCGTGCGCACCGGCCGGGTTTCCCAGGGACGCACCTGGTAGCGGGCGTTCTTTTCCACCAGCGCGCCAACCGGGCACGCCTGCACGCACTCGCCGCAGAAAACGCAGTCCGAATCCTTGAGCGCGCGGTCGCCGGCGGCGATGATCTTGGCCTGCGGCCCGCGGTAGCCGAAGCTGATCGCATTGTTGACCTGGACGTCGCAGCAGGCTTGAACGCACCGCCCGCACAGGATGCAGCGTGAGAAGTCGCGCACGATAAAGGGGTTGACGTCCTCGATGGGGTACTTGACCTCAGGGGCCGCGAAGCGCTCGCCGGAAACCTGGTAGCGGTAGGCCAGATCCTGGAGGCGGCAGTCGCCCCACACCGGACACAACTGATCGCTGCCGTCGGAGCGCTGGACATCCAGCTGGAAGGCCGTCCATTCGCGGTCGTCCGACCCGCGCACGGCACAGTTGTGATTGCCCGAACCGAGCATCAGCTGAATGATCTCTTTGCGCGCGGCGACGACTTTGGGTGATTCGGTCTGAACCACCATGCCGGCCGCCGCCGGTGTGGCGCATGAGGCCAGCAGCGTCCGCGCACCGGCGACTTCCACCACGCAGACGCGGCAGGCGCCGGTAGGCGTGGCGCCCTTGAGATGGCACAGTGTGGGAATATCGATGTGGTTGCGCCGGGCCGCGGAAAGGATGGTTTCGCCGGGCTCGAAGGCGAATGCCTTGCCGTTGATGGTGAGGACGGGTTGGGATGCCATGGGTTCAGGTGCTCCTTATAAAAGGAAAAGCGTTGACCATATTTAAAGAAAGCGAGCAGGTTTGTCAAACCGGCGATAGGGTTCGATACCGATGCCGATCGCGACTCCGGGCACTAAGTGCTCTGTGGCACAATTCGGTTACGTAGTACTGGTCAGTTCATTTTATAACCACAGAGAGCACGGAGGTCACAGAGGATGATTTTTATCTTTTTCTCTGTGTTCTCTGTGGTGAAGCCATACGTCATCGTAATTAGGCCGGTATGTCCTTAGCCGCTTCTGTTCGGGGTCGGAGTCGGTATCGCTATCGGGATCGAAGTAATTAAAGCTTCTATCCGGCTGTTGAAAAACGAGCATCGAGCCGTCAGGCAAGGCGCGCGGCTTTCAAATCGCTGCGCATACACGCAGCATGTGAGCATTTTTAAACGCCGCGCAACGCAGCATCACGGCTTGAGGCGAAGTTTTTCAACAGCCTGTTATTTGTTGATTCCGCCAATTGCCGATTACTCATCAAACAGATCCAGATTGAGCCGCCGGGCAGCGCTGTGGGCCGTCACCTTCTGCTTGAACTCATCCATGGCGATGCCCTGGCGCACCCGTCCGTCCAGCGTGCGCACCGAGACGGTTCCGGTCTCGCGCTCCCTGGCGCCGCAGGTCAGGATGAGCGGGATCTGGTTGAGTTGGGCCTCGCGCACTTTTTTGTTCAGGCTTTCGGAGCGGCGGTCCACCTCGCAGCGGATGCCGGAGCGCGACAGCTCGGCGGCGACTTCCTGGGCGAAGGCGGCCAGGTCGTCGTTGATCGGCAGAATCCCGGCCTGCACCGGCGCCAGCCAGAGCGGGAACTTGCCGGCGAAGTGTTCCACCAGGATGCCGAAGAAGCGCTCGATCGAGCCGTAGATGACGCGGTGAATCATGATCGGGCGGTGGCGGTTGTTGTCCTCGCCGGTATAGACGAGGTCGAACCGTTCCGGCATGTTCATGTCCAGCTGGATGGTGCCGCATTGCCAGGTGCGCCCCAGGGCGTCCTTGATGTGCACGTCGATCTTGGGACCGTAGAATGCGCCGTCACCCTCATTGACCTTGTAGTCCCGGCCGTAGGCCTTGAGGGCGGCCACCAGTCCGTCTGTGGCCGTCGCCCACTGCGCGTCCGTGCCGATCGATTTCTTGGGCCGGGTGGAGAGCTCCAGGTGGAAACCCAGGCCGAAGGTGCTGTAAATGCGATCCACCAGGTGCAGGACGCCCAGAATTTCTTCCTGGATCTGCTCCGGCGTCATGAAAATGTGCGCATCGTCCTGGTGGAAGGCGCGCACGCGGAACATGCCGTTGAGCACGCCGCTCATCTCGTGCCGGTGCACCAGGCCGATTTCGGCCGCGCGCACGGGCAGGTCGCGGTAGGAGTGGTGCTTGCGGCCGTACAGCAGCATCCCGCCGGGGCAGTTCATGGGCTTGATGGCGTAGTCGTTGTCGTCGATCCGGCTGACGTACATGTTTTCGCGATAGTTGTCCCAATGCCCGCTGCGTTCCCACAGAAAGCGCTGCATCATGATCGGCGTCTTGGTTTCCACGTAGCCGGCGGCGCGGTGTTCCTCGCGCCAGTAGTCCAGAAGGGCGTTCCAGATCACCATCCCTCGGGGATGAATGAACGCCATGCCGGGCGCTTCATCCCTGAAGCTGAACAGGTCGAGGGCGGTTCCGATGCGCCGGTGGTTGCGTTTGCGCGCCTCTTCGAGGAAGTTCAGGTACTGCTGCAGCTCCTTTTTGTCGAAATAGGCGGTGCCGTAGATGCGCTGCAGCTGAGCCTTGCTCTGGTCGGCGCGCCAGTATGCGCCCGAAGCCTTCATCAGTTTGAAGGCGCGGACGAAGCCGGTATGGGGAACATGCGGGCCGCGGCAAAGGTCCGTGAATTCGCCCTGCGAGTAGAACGAGATGGTCCCGTCGGCCAGTTCCCGGATCATTTCCAATTTGTAGGGTTCGTCTTTATAGAACTGAAGGGCTTCGTCCTTGGACACTTCGCGCCGCCGGATGGGAAGCTTCTCTTTGACGATCTTCTGCATTTCGCTTTCGATGCGGGCGAATTCCTCTTCCGAGACGGGCTGCATGTCGATATCGTAATAGAATCCTTCCTCGACAACGGGCCCGATGGTCAGCTTGGCATCCGGATAGAGGCGCAGGACGGCCTGGGCCATTACATGGGCGGCGCTGTGGCGCATGATTTCGAGCGCCTCGGGATCCTTGGTGGTGATCAGCCGGACCCTGGCGTTGCAATCGATCCGCCGGTCCAGGTCGACCAGCCGTCCGTCCAGATCCATGGCCACGCAGTTGCGGGCCAATCCCTCGGATATGCTTTGGGCCACATCCAGGCCGCTGGGCTGCCGGTCAAATTCCTTTGTGCTCCCATCGGGAAGTGTTATACTCACCATAACTGTTTCCTTTGCGAAATCGGCTCCGGTGATCTTGACAAGCCGTTCAAGCGGACGAATTGCTTGAGTAATAAGATCCAACGGACCGCGTGGATGTCAATCGGCGTGCGATCGGTCAGGTCAACATTCAATTATTACAGGCTGATACTGACAAATTCAATGAAGTAGGAGAAATACCCCCGTGGGTCAAGAGAAAAATATAGAGATGGCGGAAACGCCGGCTTATGAGTTGATCACCTCCCAGAGCGAGCTTGCCGCCTTCGTTCGCGAAGCCATGTGCAGCGATATGGTGGCCGTGGACCTGGAGGCCGACTCGATGTACCACTACCGTGAACGGGTCTGCCTGCTGCAGATGGCCGCCAACGGCCGTACGGCGGTGATCGATACGCTGCGCGTCGGCGATATGAGCGCGCTGCGGCCTCTGTTCGCGGATGGTACGCGCTGCAAAGTGTTTCATGGCGCCGATTACGACGTTCGGTCGCTCTATCGGGATTTCGGCATCAGCATCCATAACCTGTTCGACACCCAGCTGGCCAGCATGTATCTCGGAGATAAGGAAACCGGGCTGGAGTCGGTGGTCGGCCGGCGGTTCGGTGTCGAGCTGAACAAGAAGTATCAGAAGAAGGACTGGTCCCGGCGCCCCCTTCCGGATGACATGATCGCCTATGCGGCCGGAGATGTCATGTTTTTGATTCCGATCGCCAAGGCTTTGATCAAGGAACTCGAACAGAAAGGACGCCTCGAATGGGTGCGTGAGGAATGCGACCTTTTGAGCCGGGTGCGCCCCAACGAAGATTGCAAGGGGCCGCTTTTCCTGCGCGTCAAGGGCGCCGGCCGCATGACCTCCCGGCAGTTGACCGTTCTGGAGGCGCTGCTGCGGCTTCGTGACGGGCTGGCGCGGCAGAAGGACCGGCCCCTGTTCAAAATCATGAGCAACGCAGCGATACTGAAAATCGCCACGACGTTGCCCGGCAGCCGCAGGGAGATCGAGCGCAGTCAAATCCTGAGCCCGCGCCAGATCGAGATGTACGGTCCGGCGATACTGGCGGCGGTGGAAAATGCCCAGGCCGCTCCCATTGACCAGATGAGCTGCTATCCCCGGCGCAAATCGCCGCGCCTTTCGCCACGCGTTCCGGCACGCGTAAAAGCCTTGCGGACATGGCGCGATCAGGCGGCCGCCAAGATGGGACTCGATCCGTCACTGTTGTTCAATAAGGCTTTGGTCCGGGATATCGCCATTCACAAACCCCAGAGCATCGATGCGTTATCCGCTGTGCCGGGCATTCATCGCTGGCAAGTGGATGCCTTCGGGCAGCACATCGTCAACATTTTAAAACGGATGAACGCCTGACCCCGCCCATCGGCTTCGCTGTCGACCTCATCCCGATGCCTTCCCACGCACCGCATTAGCGACCGGTTTCAGATGCCGCCTGCCGGCGGTGGTTCCGCCGGTGACGAGATCCGCTCACGTGCAGCCCGCGATTTCGGTCCGGAACGAATTGACCGGACCGATTCCATGCTCAAAATGACATCGTTGGCCTTGACCGCTGCGGTCCAACGGCATCAGTGCGCGCAGCTGCGGGGGTGGAAGATTCCCGAACGGACCAGCGGAAGACCGGGCAGGGCGGGAAGAAAGTCGTACGGTCTCATTGAACTGCGGAGAACCGAAATTGATCGAATTCGGCTTGAAATTAAAGATTTAGAGCCTATACTAAAGGCGTTTCAGATGGGCAAGGCAAGACGGATCGGCTTGATCCAATTCAGGACCTCAGCTTCATATCGGTACCGCTCCTCCACCGGCGGGCGCCTTAAATCTCTTAGCATCAACACGCGAAGACCCAAATTCGGAGTTTTGTTCCCGGTGCCGTTCATGATGATCCAGTCAGCCAATGCATTTTCGTAACGAGGGGGGAAAATGGCCAAGAAAGCGCAAACCCAGATCCAACCGCAGATCAAGTCGCAGCTGCATACCCACTGCCAGCTGGTCAAAGAAAATCAGCGCCGCTTCGAAAACGCGTTCCAGGGCGTGGCACGCATGATTCTGGAGAACGATATCCAGAAAGTCGTGGTCAACGGGAAGACGACTTACGATTTCGGCATCTTCCGCACCGGCCGCAAGCATGTCATCGGCATGTACGACGAGGTCAACAGCTTCGTGTCGTACGTCAAAGACGCGGCAGAGAACGGTTCATCCAAGGAGATGGCCTTCGTGCTGGTGGGGGAGCCGGGGAACGGGAAGACATTTTTCGTCGATTTCCTGTGCGCGCAGTACCGTGCGTTTCTTTCCAAGCCCCGAAACCGCAAGTATACCTTCCGGTTTATCGGCATGGACAAAATGGGCCACTACGGCCGCATCAGCACGATCGAATCCCAGACCTATGAAGATCCCATGATCCTGGCCATGAACCTCTTCGAAGACCCGGATGAAACCCGGGAGTACCTGGCTCGCGAATTCGGCTTCAGCGACCGGGAGCTCGAATCGCTCTATGCCAACTACCGGCCGATGGGGGCCTGCAGCGGCTACATCTGGAACAACATCCGCGAGCACGCCGACGGCGATCTCGACCGTATGCTGGATTATGTCGAAGTGATTCCGGTTCCGTTGACCGAAAGCCTGGGCACGGTGACGGGCAAGTACCCGGCCAAGGACAAGATCACCTCGTCGGCCGTGGATCTGCTCGGCGAGGAATCGATTCAGCGCTTGCTGCACATCGCCGATACCAATAACCCCTACCGTTTCGACCTGCGGCGCGGCGCACTGGCCCGCGTGGCCGGCGGCGGCATCCATTTCGCGGACGAGATCTACAAAAACAAAAAAGACCTGGTGCAGGTCTACCTGGGGGTGATTCAAAACCGCAACATCGAGATCGACGGCTACAAGTGGCCCATCGATTCCCTGATTATCGCCACCAGCAACAATTCCGAATTCAACCGCTTCCTGGCGGAAAAAGAGGAGGCGCCGATCGTCGACCGCTGCCGCATCTGCTACGTGTCGCACAATACGAACTACAAGCTCCAGTCCGACCTGACCGGCTATGCCATCGGCAACGAGGCGCGCACCACCCTGATGCGCGAATCGCTGCACCAGGACCCGAACCTGAACTATTCCTCCTCGGTGGCGGTGGTGCTGACCCGCCTGCCGCGTTCCGAGAAACTGACCCCCATCGAAACCATGAAGCTCGCGGCGGGCGAAGTGGCCGGGGAGAAGAGCATCAAGACCCTGGCCGAGGTGATCGACACGCTCAACCAGGAGCCGGACATCACCAAGCGTTTCGGCCAGAAGGGACTGGGCCAGCGCAACCTGGGCCGCGCCGTCCAGTTGCTGACCGAAAGCTCCGAAACCAACGAAGGCCAGTGCATGTTCGCCTACGACATCTATGTGGCCCTGGAGCGCATCGTGCTCGATTACGTCCCGGATGCCAACGACCGCGCCAAGTACCTGGAGGACCTCAAAATCGCCAAAGGCCTGTACCGCGAACGCATCATGACCGAAATGTTCAACGCCTACATGGACGAACCCCTGGCGATCCGCAAGGATGTGATGAACTATGTGAACATGATCATCGGCATCGATGCCGAGAACCTGGGCCCGGATAAGATGTGGAAGTACAAGGATCCGCAGACCGGCGAGCTGCGGGCGCTCAAAATCGACGAGCGCTATATCAAGAGCGTGGAGGAGCGCCTGGGGCTCAAGACCGAGGAGCAGCGCGATACGTTCCGCACGTCGATCCGCAAGATTTACGGCCAGAAAATCTCCGTGGATGCCAATTACAATTTCATGGACAATCTGGAGCTGGTCAAAGCAGTCACCGACGTGCGCCTGAAATCGGACATCGCCGGAGCCGGAAGCCTGATCGGCGCTCTGGCCAACCGCACCAATGAAGAGAACCAGAAACTGTACGACCGCATGGTGGACACCATGCTCAACAAGCTCGGTTATTGTCGCACCTGCGCCCAGAAGACGATTGAATACTTCTGCACCCAGGAAGACGAAAACTGATTCGCGGCCGGAGAGAAAAGGTCATCGACGATGAGTTCCGAACTGTGGGAAATATATCGGGAGTTGAAAAAACGCGGGCTGCCGCCGGAGCTGGAGGCCCGGATTCTATCCGAAATCCGGGCCGATGAGACGCCGGCCGGGGCGCGCATGCGGATCGATGCCCCCCCGAGGGCGCCCGGTCTCTATTCCTTTCACGACATGCTGGCCCTTCAGGCCGCTTCGCCGGCGCGCGGGACTTACAGCAGCCGCGTGCGGACCATCGATGAACTGCTGGCCAAGGATAAGCTGCGCGAGCAGGACGGTTTTCCGCGTAAGATCCGCGTCGGCCGCATGGTCAAGCCCGGCCGGGGCGGCAAGGACAAGGTCGTGGTCGTGCCGACCACTGTGGAAGAGAAGTTCATCCACGATCCCTCCTTCTCCGAACAGGAGGAACAGCAGTCTGAAGGCGGTTCGGGCGAAGGCGAAGAGGGCGAAGTCATCGGCGAACAGCCGGTCCGGCCTTCGCAGGAGGGCAGCGGCGCCGGCCCCGGGCAGGGTGAAGGCGAGCAGCACGAGCTCGAATCCTCGGCCTACGACCTGGGCCGCATCCTGACCGAACAGTTCGAACTGCCCAACCTCAAGGACAAGGGCAAAAAACGTTCGCTGACCCGCTACACCTACGACATGACCGACCGCAACCGGGGCTATGGCCAGCTGCTGGACAAAAAGGCGACCCTGCGCAAGATCGTCGAGACCAACATTCATCTGGGCAATCTGCCGGACGTCAATGCGATCGATCCAACGCAGTTTATCATTTCCCCCCAGGACATGGTCTACCGCGTCCTGAGCCGCGAAAAGGATTTTGAATCCCAGGCCGTGGTCTTCTTCGTGCGCGATTACTCCGGTTCGATGGCCGGCAAGACCACCGAGCTGATCGTCGCCCAGCACGTCCTCATTTACAGCTGGCTGACCTATCAGTATGCCAATCAGGTCGAATCGCGCTTTGTCCTGCACGACACCACCGCCAAGGAGGTCCCGGATTTCTACACCTACTACAACTCGAAAGTCGCCGGTGGGACGCAGGTTTCGGCGGCCTATAAACTGGTCAACGATATCGTCAGGAATGAAAATCTCGTGCAGGACTATAACATTTATATTTTTCACGGCACCGACGGCGATGATTGGGATACCGAAGGGCGCGAATCGATACCCCAGCTCAAGATGATGCTTCAGTACGCCAACCGCGTCGGCATCACGGTCGCCCAGCATTCGGCCGGATCGTCGACCGAAGTCGAGAAGTACGTCAAGAAGTCCGGCCTTCTGGAGCAGCAGCCGAAGCTTCTGCGGCTGGATGTGTTTAGCGAAGATGCCGATGAGCAGCGCCTGATCGAAGGCATCAAAAACATGATTTCCTGAGGGGAGCCGGCCTCCGCATTCGAAAAGCAAAGGAAGATCCGAACGGCATGGAACTGATCGACCAACATACCAAGCACATCATGGAAGGCTGCAAGGAGCGCGCGCGGGCCAGCGGGCTGCGGTTCGAGGACGAAACCCTGGAATACGTGGTCACCAACCGGGATCTTCTGGAGCTGTCGCCCAAAGTCATGATCCCCACCCTGTACGATTACTGGGTCCACGATCTCGAAGTGCTCAAGGGCAAGGGGCGCTACGAACTTTATCCTTCCAACCCCTACGAGACGGTCATCAATACGCGCCCGGCGATCTCGTATTATAACGACAACAATCCCGACTGGCTGAACGTGATGATTTTCTATCACGTGATCGCGCATATCGATTTTTTCCAGAACAACCTTTTCTTTCGGCATACCTGGGAGTACGATTTTACCGGCGAAGCGCTTTCGGACAAGCGGGTGATCGCCAAAATGCGGGCCGAACGCGGACGCTGGGTCGACTATATCATCGAGTTCGCCCGCGCCGTCGACAATCTGGTGGGCTATTTCGGAGAATTGGACCGCTACTTTCAGGTCGCCGGCACGCAGTTCGATTCGCGGCTGGATTACTATCTGGATGTATTCCTGCAGAGCGTCAAGCATGTCAAGACCAGCGAGTATATAAAAGAGATCGAGCGCTACAACCAGTGTCGGCAGGAACGGGGAGATCTGTGCGAGACGGCCTTTTTCGCGGAAGTCGACCGCCGTTACCCAGAGTTCAGGGCTTTGTATGCCAAATACCTTGAAAAGAAGTCCGCCAAGCCCATCGACCTGATGCAGTACCTGATGGATCATTCGCCCTTCCTGAACAAGGAAGAGAACTTGTGGATGAAAATCATCCTGCAGATCGTCCGCAAGACCTCCCTTTTCTTTCAGCCCCAGATCCGCACCAAGATCATGAACGAAGGCTGGGCCAGTTATTGGCATGAAACCTTGTATCTGCAGGACGACCGCATCAACGGACACGAAGTGGATTTCGCGCGCGTCAACGCCGGCGTGACCGCCATGCCGCGCGTGGGCCTCAATCCCTACGCGCTGGGCATGCGCATGTTTTATTTCATCGAAGAAGCCTCGGACAAGGGCCAGCTCAGCTGGGACTACCAGCGGCTGGCCGATACGCGCAACCGCGACCGGTTCGATACCGCCACCGGAAGCGGCCGCGACTACTTGTTCAGCGTCCGCGAAAATTTCTGCGATTTCATGTTCATCAACCAATTCGTGAGCCAGGACTTCGTGAACCGCTATAAATTGTTCGTGGCCGGGCGGCGGCTCAATGAAGCCAAAATGGTCTGGGAGTATTATGTCAAGACGCGCAATGCCAAAGCATACCGTCAGATGCTGATGGATCAACTGTATCATCCGCCGTTCATATTCATCGATCATGAGAAGAGCCGTACATCAGAAACCTTGTATCTGATGCATCAGTTCGAGGGAAAACCGCTATACAAAGAATATATCCCGAACACCATGCTGGGCATCGAATACTTGTGGGGCGGTCCCGTCGAGCTGGAAACCAGCGAAGTCAAAGCAGTGTCCGCGCGGAGCGATCGACCCCAGGGTTCCGACAGGCCCCAGGCGAAGGAGGTCCAGTGGCAGCGGGTGGTGTACACGATGAACAACCGCAAGCTCAGCCGGCGGATGCTGAACTGAATATAGGAAAGCCTGAAATGGATTTGGAAATGACTTCTGAAGCAAGCAATGTCCAAAAGGCTTTGGGCAATATCCGCAAGGGGCAGTCGGCGATCGACAAGCAGAATCCGGTCCCTTTCGACGAATTCGTCAAATACGTGGCGCGCCGGCCGGCGGCGCTGATCCGCAATGTCTTTCAGTGTTTTCACGACATGGTGAAAGCCTATGTGGGCGAGGGCGTGGACGAATATCCCGATGATCCCGAAACAATCAACTTCGTCAACTATGACTGCAACCGGCTGTTCGTCGAAGGCTCCGATCACCCCTTCTTCGCCGACCGCCTGTTCGCCAACCGCCTGATCAAGCAAGTCGAGAGCATGCGCCAGGGCGCGCAGCAGAACAAGATTTACATCTTCGACGGCCCGCACGGGTGCGGCAAAAGCACCTTCCTGAACAATCTTCTGGTCAAATTCGAAGAGTATGCCAATACGGAAGAGGGCGGCCGCTACGAAACGCTGTGGCGGCTGAACGTGGAACATCTCGGGCGGCCTTCGGTCAGCTCCAACGAGACGGTGTCGATTCTGGAAAAGCTGTTGCAGCATCAGAAGGAGACGCAGCAGAAACAATACGAAACCATCAAGGCGCGCATCATGGCGCAGAGTACGAACAACAAGTACCTCGAAGTTCCCTGTCCCAGCCATGACAATCCTCTGTTGATCATTCCCAAAAGCATGCGGCGATCTTTCTTCGACGAACTGTTCCGCAACGACGCCTTCAAATATGCGCTTTTCACGAACAAGGAATACGAGTGGGTGTTTCAGGATCAGCCCTGCACCATCTGCAGTTCCCTGTTCGATGCCTTGCTCAACCGCCTGCAGGATCCGCTCAAAGTATTGGAGATGGTATGGGCGCGACACTACACCTTCAGCCGGCGCCTGGGCACGGGCGTCAGCGTATTCAACCCCGGCGACCGCCCGCTCAAGCAGACCGTGCTGACCAATGAGATGCTGCAAAAAAGGATCAACCGGCTTTTCGGCGACAGCAACCAGGTTCAGTACATCTATTCCTGGTTCGCCAAGACCAACAACGGCCTGTACGCGCTGATGGATATCAAGTCGCACAATATCGAACGCTTGATCGAGCTGCACAACATCATCAGCGAAGGGGTGCACAAGGTCCAGGATATCGAGGAGAATGTCAATTCGCTCTTCATGGCCCTGATGAATCCCGAAGATAAAAAAAATATCCAGAACATCCAATCCTTCTCCGACCGCATCGCCTACATCAACATCTCCTACGTGCTCGATCTGAACACGGAGGTGGATATTTATCGCGACATTTTCGGCCGGCACATCGACGAGGCGTTTTTGCCGCGCGTCCTGCACAACTTCGCGCGGGTGATCATCTCCTCGCGCCTCAGCCTGCGTTCCGAAGCGCTCCTGGAATGGATCGGCGATCCCGACAAATACAGCCGCTACTGCGACAAGAACCTGCAGCTGCTCAAAATGGAAATTTATACCGGTTACATCCCCAACTGGCTCAGCGAGGAGGACCGCAAGCGGTTGACCGCCAAGCGGCGGCGCCGGATCATCGCCGAATCGGAAAACGAGGGCAAGCACGGCATCTCGGGCCGCGACGCGATCAAGATTTTCGGAGAATTCTACAACACCTTCGGCAAGGGCCATGCCATGATCGACATGTCCACCTTGTGCAAGTATTTCAAAACCAAAAAGGAACTGCGGGCTTCCATTCCGGACGGCTTCATCGAATCCTTGCAGCACATGTACGACTACTCCGTGCTGCAGGAGGTGAAGGAATCCTTGTACTACTATAATGAAGACCAGATCGCACGCGAGATCCAGAACTATATTTTCGCCCTCAACTTCGAAGTCGGCGCAACCGAGGCATGCCCCTATACCGGTGACAAAATCGAAATCACCGACGATTATTTGAGCGCCTTCGAGGCGCGCATTTTCGGAAAGCGGGTTTCGGGCATCGAAAAACAGCGCTTCCGCCGTAACACCCAGAAGGAGTACGCCACGCACACCTTGACCCAGGAGATCATCGGCAGCGGCAAACGCCTGGCCGAAACCATGCTCTTCGAGGATTTGAACGAACGCTATATCTACAACATCAAAGAAAAAGTCCTCGAACCGTTCCTGGAAAACGAGAATTTCCGCCGGGCCATCAAAGACTACGATGGAGAGGATTTCAAAACCTACGACCGCAGGATCCGCGATGACGTTACGTTCCTGATGACGAATCTGATCAGCAAGTACCGCTATACGCCGCAGGGCGCCAAAGCGGTGTGCATCTACGTGATCGACAACGATCTGGCGCGCAAGTTCCAGAATCCCTGATCCGCCGGCCGAAGGGATGTTCGGGTGTAAAGTTGCGGCGGCCGTTCGGGGTGGAACGGACGCGCCGGCCTGAGTACGGTTCGGCGCGGTAAGATTTCTCCCTTCGGTCGAAATGACAGGACCGTGGCCGAATGACCGGGGTCGTGAGTCCAAATGACAGGTCCCCCCTGTAGTCCCCTCGCAGGAGGGCTGCATGTGGTCACGACCCACTCGATCTCCTTCCCAACCCCACTACCTGTCATCGACCGAAGGGAGAAATCTTATTGTAACCAGGTACCAGGCTCGGCGATTGACAAACCAGGAGGTTTTGATTACGGTGGCGTTCGAGGCGCCCGGAAGGGCTTAATTGGGAATCCCGTGAAAATCGGGAACGGTCCCGCCGCTGTAATCCCCGAAAACCTTTGCAGCCACGTGCGCCACTGTTGCCATGCAATGGGAAGGCCGCTGCACAGGGGGGTAAGTCAGAAGACCTGCCTTGCGCGATCTGAATGCGTTCCCGCGTCGTACGGGAAACCATCCGTTAAAAGGTGAAGTGAAGGGTCAAGTAAGACGGGTGCAGCCCTTCAAGCGCTTTCGGCGCTTGAAGGGCTTTTTATTTTGCGGGGGCCTCCGAATACCGGCGGAGGGCCCCCGGGAAGGGAGAGGGCGCGGGCAGGCGCACGCTTTCCGCAGTGCTTTTCTCCGAGCCGCGGAGAGCGCCTCTCCCGTTTTCTTTTAGCGGCGGACACCAGCGTTCTTCAGCTGAATCCGATCAAGCGCCCGCCCTGGTAGACGATGAACGCAGTCAGCCAGGCGAGCGAGGTGCTGTAGAAGATGCTGAACCACATCCACTTGGCCGAACCGGTCTCGCGCCGGATGGCGGCCACGGTCGCCAGGCAGGGCAGGTAAAGCAGCACGAAGACCATCATGGACAAGGCCGAAAGCGGCGTCATGCCGGCCGAGCGCAGCGCGCTTTCGAGCGCGTCGGCCTCCGCGTTTTCGGTGACGGCGTGCAATACCCCCAGTGTGCTGACCACGATCTCCTTGGCCACGAAGCCGCTGAGCAGGGCGATGCCGCCGCGCCAGTCGACCCCGATCGGTTCGAATATGGGCGCGATTCCGCGTCCGATCCGCCCCAGCAGCGAATAGGCGGCCTGCCGGGCCTCCAACCGCTCCTCCAGGGCGGGCATCGTCGGCGACGGGTTCTCGACAACGGCTTCCGGAAGCATCACGTCCTGCGTCCCGTCGGGCAGTCGCGGGAAGTTGGCGAGGACCCAGATCACGATGGAGCCGATCAGAATGACGCCGCCCATACGTTTGAGAAACAGCTTGCTGCGGTCCCACATGTGGATGAGCAGGCTTTTGAACATGGGGACGCGGTACGGCGGCAGTTCCATCACGAAGGGGGCGTCGGCCCCCTTGAACAGGGTCGACCGGAACAGCCGCCCCGTGAGGATGGAAAGGACGATGCCCAGCATGTAGACGATGAAAATGACCGTTCCGGCGCGCCTGCCGAAAAACGCCCCGGCCAGGATGATGTAAACGGGCAGTTTGGCCGAACAGGACATGAACGGCGTGATCAGGATCGTCAGAATGCGGTCGGTTTTGCTTTCCAGCGTGCGTGCGGCCATGATGGCGGGCACATTGCACCCGAAGCCCATCAGCATGGGGATGAAAGACTTGCCGTGCAACCCCACAAGGTGCATGATCTTGTCCATCAGGAAGGCGGCGCGCGCCATGTAGCCGGTATCTTCGAACAGGGCGATGCAGAAGAAAAGAATCAGGATGTTGGGCAGGAAGACGACCACGGTGCCCACGCCCTGCACGATGCCGTCCAGCAGCAGATCCTTGAACAGGCTCTCGGGCAGCAGTCCGTCGATCCGGCCGACCAGCGCACCGATGCCGCTGTCGATCCAGCCCTGGGGGTAGGCGCCCAGCGTGAAGGTCAGCTGGAACATGGCCCAGATGAAGAAGAAGAAGATGGGCATGCCCAGGAAACGGTTGGTCAGAACCAGGTCGACGGTCCTGGAGACATCGACGCGCTGCAATGTGGAGCTGGTATGGACTTCCTTGATGATTCCCGAGATGAAGCCGTAGCGTTCGTCGGTGGTGATGATTTCCGGATCTTCGTTGAACCGGTCGCGCAGAAATTGCCGCTGCCGCCGGACCGTTTCGGACAGCAGGGGCCAGTGCGCCCCGGCTAGGGTGCTCAGGCGCTGGGTGATGATGGCGTCATCCTCGATGAGCTTGACGGCCGTCCAGCGCGGTCGGTAGGGCAAAACCCCCGCCAGCCGGCTGCTCAGCACCTCCTGAACCGCCCCGACCGCCTTCTCGACCTCCGGATTGTATCGCACCTTGCGTTTTTGTTCGGGCGGCGCCTCGGACTCGGCCACCTTCACGGCGGCCGCGATCAATTCCTCCATGCCCCTGTTCTTGTTGCCGACCGTGAAGATCACCGGGACATCCAGCAATTCGGATAGTTTGTCCGCATCGATCTTGATGCCCCGCGTGCGGGCCATGTCGGCCATGTTGAGCGCAAACAGAACCTTGCAGTCCAGTTCGCGCAGCTGGGTGGCAAGGTAAAGACTGCGCTCGAGGTTGGAGGCATCGATGATGTCGATGACCACATCGGGTGACGCCTCCAGGATGAAGTCGCGGGCGATGATCTCTTCGGTGGAAAAGGGGGTCAGGCTGTAGGTGCCCGGCAGGTCCACGATTTTGAGCCGGTAACCGTCCCGATGGATCGTGCCTTCCTTCTTCTCGACGGTCACCCCCGGCCAGTTGCCGACTTTCTGGCGCGTTCCGGTAAGATTGTTGAAAATGGTTGTTTTGCCGGCGTTGGGGTTGCCGGCTAGAGCGATCGTGAGCGTTTTTTCCAAAACGGTTTCCATATCCGATTTCTTATTCAACATCGCTGACACTGATCTGAGCCGCTTCTTCGACGCGCAGCGAGACATGCGTTCCCATGACGATCACTTCCAGCGGATCTTTCAAAGGGGCGTATTTTTCGACGCGGATGCGGATGCCCTTGAGCAGTCCCATTTCCAGAATACGTCGGCGCAGCGCTCCGCTGCCGCCGATTTTTTCGATTACCGCGGATTGGCCTTCCCTGATGTCGCTCAGCCGCATGATCGCTTCCTTCCGAGTCCCTGTATTTTATAACACCCTGAAAAGGGGAGCCATTTTAAAGTCACGGGCCGCCAAAGTCAACCCGCAACCGCCCTGAGCGCCCGTTTGAGGCGGATGACCGCCCGGCGGGGTATCGCATTCCAAGGCTGTAAAAAATGTCAGGGTTGAAGAGGTCCAGCCTGGCGGCGGTGGTTCATGAAGTCATAAAGACGGCCCCCGTGGGCGCTTTGCGCCATGTCCCGGAGACCGCGCATCAGGAATTCGCGCGTCGCCCCCTCGCCGTCGGTGCGCAGACGGAACGCCAGGAGGCGCTGTAGATCGGGATCTTTTTTGTCACGCTCGGGAACCATGCGCAGGACCTCGCGCAGGATGCCTTGAAAAGGACCGCGGATCGATTCGATAGCGATAACGTTCTGCATGGCCGCCTCCACTTCCGGTGCTTTTCGGATCCACTTGCGGATGAGTGGAGTATAAGGACGCTGCGGATATCTGCAACGCGCGAAGGAACGGATCCGGGGCTAAAACTACTTTTTACGATCCGTCACATTTATCAGTGCAGGCTTTTAACCCGTTCCTGGCGGCTGACGATCTGAACGATGCGGATGCCGTATTTCTCTTTTTCCACCGTGACTTCGCCCTTGGCGATCAGCATGTCGTTGATCAGAAGATCCACCGGCTCGCCTTCGAGCTGTTCGAGCTCGAGGACCGAATTCCTGCCCAGCTTCAGCATGTCCGTGATGCGGCGCCGGGTGCGTCCCAGTTCGACCGTCAGTTCGAGGGGAATTTCGAGGATCAGCTTCAGATTGCGCAACGCATCGTCCGCAGTGCCCGGCGCGTCAGGATGCGCCGCCGCTTGATCGGCGGCATGCCCGCCGTCCGCCTCCTCCGCCGAGGCATCCTCTTTTTTGATGCCCGCATCGACGATGATCGTGTGGCCCAGGGCATTGAACAGGAATCGCTGGGTTTTGATGATGTTCAGGGCTTCGACCCGAAAATCGAGACCGTTGGTGATGGAGGGAGTGGACAGAACGCAGGAAAGCCCGGCGTCCACGAAGCTCGACTTGAGGTTGCCGCCGATGATGTTGCTCAGTTCACGGATGACATCGAAGACTTCTTCCTCGGCGCCGATTTCACTTTCGGAAATCCCCAGCATGGCGGCCGCCATGGTGCGGGCGAAACCGTCATTGACCTGGATGATGAAGACCCCCTGCACATCGCCGGCGAAGCTGACCATGCCGACGGTCCGCTTTTCTTCCACGAAATCGGGCGGCACGTCGGGGATGCTGATCACTTCCATGGAAAGCATGGTGTAGAAG
>JAEYRZ010000123.1 GCA_023435265.1 Pseudomonadota bacterium | reverse complement strand
GCGGCTGCGGGGGCGGGTGCCCGGGGCCGGCCTGCGGCCGGACGGATGCTCTGCAGCCAGGTAATCGTTTGGTCATCGGCGAAAGGCATCCCGTCGGCAAACTGCAAGCGCTCCACGCCCGGCAGGCGCTGCAGCAGAAAAGCGGTTTCCTGGCATACCGCAAGCAGGGCGGCGCCGTGATCGGGGCCCAGTGCGGACAGCGCTTCCGCCACATAGCGGTTCAGATCAAACCAGAAGACGAACTGCGAAAGCTTCTGTTCGGCGTTTTCGATCAGTGCGGGCCAGTTGTTTTCATCAGCCAGCTTAACCAGCGCCTCGCGGACCTGGGGCGCGGGAGAGGTGATCCGGGTCGCACCCTCCGCATTGGCGGGTGGCGGCGCCTGGAGCTTGGCCCAGCTCGCAATGCGCCGGCAGCGGTACGCCATCGGGTCTTTGAAATCGTTCTGCAGCAGGAACAGGCTGGCTTGCCGCATTCTCTGCAGCATCGCGTCCAGGGCCCTGCGCGCTTCCAGCACGCTGGTGATCGTTTCACCGGCTTCGGGACTTCTGCCCGGGTCTTTGACCGGAGCCGGCGCAACGGTCTGCTCGGTTTTCGTTTGAACCGGGGCGGGCGGGCGCTCGGGTGCAGACGCGCCATCCGCGGCAGCGGCTGTCTCGGGGGGTGAAAGGGACTCGACCAACCGCAGCAGCGGTCCCAGGCGCGGTGCGTCCGGCAGTTGAGCCGCAAGAAATTGTTCAAGATTCTTCAAATCCGCATGAACGCTTGCGGCGGAGGCCGCCGGCAGCGACCCGGGCGCAAAGCGTTTCAGTTCCAGCACACTGCGTTCGAACCACCAGGTGATCGCACCGGCACGGCCGCGCATACGTTTTTTAGGCGGATAGAGCGTGTCCCAATAGGTTTCGAGGAGGTCCTTCAGAACCCGGGTCCCCTGTACGAGCCCATCCGCTTTTTGTGTACGGATCAAACCGACCGCCAGGTAACTGGCGGCCGTCAGATCCTTGGACTTGCTTGCCAGTATACCGGCGGCGCCATCGACGATGGACTTCCAGTCCACCTGGCCGGCCGATGGAGAGGCCAGTTTATCGATTTCGGCCTGCAGGCTTTCGAACTCGGGTTCATAACGCGCATCGGCACCCGCCGGCTGTTCGCCCGCGATCGGTTCTTTGCCCAGATTGATCAGATCCATTCTCAGCCACTCTCACCATGGATTACGAATTCAATGCGTCAGGTCGACCATAACCGGATGAAATCTTCCGTGTTCAAAGCGCGTTCCATGACCGCCAGCCAGGTGCGGCGAGGCGGTCCGCCGATGAAAACGGCGGTCGGTACATCGTGGAGCCATGCCTTGATCACGATCAGGCATCGATCGACCGCACGCTCCGGATCGTCCTGCAGGGTTCCGAGATCGATCAGGGTCCCCCCGGTGCAGTTCAGTTCCTCATGATACGCCGCCGGAAGCCCGGCGTGTTCCGGCGGCGCGGCGTCACGCGGGCGCCGTGCATCGGTCGCAACGCTCAACTGGTTCAGGGATGCGGCCAAAGCCGGAATGTCGTCATAGCGCCCGGAGGCAATCGCTTCCATGCGCCGCCAGGCGGGTTCGAGCTGCTGCGGCAAGTTCTCCCAGGCAGGCTCCCAGCCCTTCAGCCCGCCCTCTCCCATGATGAAGAACGGAAAAGGCCGGCCGATGCGGTCGCTGCTGTCGCGGCCCAATCCGCACAGCAGGGTTCCCTTGCGGGCGCCGCGCAGCCAAAACCGGAAGGAATGCGGCTCCCGAACGCCCGGCGACCGCCGGATGAACTGGTCGTAACCTTTGCTCATCCACTCCCCGACCGCCTCCATCAAGCCGGTTCCCGCGGCCAGGCGGATATAGTCCGTGGCCACGGGATGCTTGCCGAAGGCGGCCCAGGAAAAATCACGCGGTTGGATCAACGCTCCCAGCATGCGGCGATCTTTCGCGGCGCAGCCCCCGGGGCCTCGTAGAGCAGCTGCAGAAGCGGTTCATATCCCTGGAACTGGTACTTGGCGGTGATGGAGTCAATGCCCATGCGCTGCAGGGCGGCCTCCTCGTCGGGAAAATCTCTTCGGTAAAACACCCGTTGGCCGCTCTTGAAATCGTTCAGGAATTTCGGAAAGGCATTGTTTCCCGGGTAGGTTCGCGTCAACAGAAGATCGCCCACTGCGATTTGAAAGGTCACCTCCCCGCATTCGCCGGGCGACCAGGTGAAGGATTTGGTCACCGGATAATTGAAGTTCTCCAGGCGCATCTTGGCATCCGCACAGTGGTATTCCAAAACGGTCATGTGCGGCTGTACCCTGGCCTCACGGTTGCAGTCGGTCGCCGCGGCGCTGATTTTCACGGTATAACTGCTCTTCACCGGCCGGGCGGCCTTGGCCCCCTTGGTCAAATAGCCGAAAAAGCTTTTATCGAAGGCCATTTCCTGATCGAAGACGCGTTTCGCATAATAGCCTTTGCCAAGGCTGCGCGAAACGAACGGATCGGCGACCGACTGCAGGAACTTGGTCGCATAGCCCCCCTCGCCCATCATCAGTTCGGCCATGTTGCGATCGGCGCTGACGCCCTCCACCTCCACGAGCACATCCTTTTCCCAACGCTCCTGCAGGTAACAGGCGGCCTCCTGAAGCGCGTAGCGGTGCATGAACCGGATGTTCCCCTCCAGCAATCCCCAGAAGAGCCCTTCGTCGACCGCTTTCGGGTCGGACATGCTTCTCCTGATCTCCTGCAGGGCACGCTGGGCGGCGAAAAAAGCCGATTCGCCTGTGGCCGGATCCTGCTTGTAAAGCTCCGCCGCCAGCATGTAGGCCAAATTGCGCGACTCGGCGCTCTTCGCGCTCTGCTCCAGGGCCTGCCGGTACGCCAGCACCGCCTTGGCCGCATTGAGCTGGGCCTTGGCGTCCATGGGTTTGCGCAGCTTGACGCCCAGCGCCTGCTCGGCTTTGCGAATGTTGCTTTGCACTGTTCGCGTGGCTTTTTTTAGAATGCCGGACTTCTCCGGGTCGACCGGCGCCGACCCGTCGTGGGTTTCCTGG
>JAEYRZ010000121.1 GCA_023435265.1 Pseudomonadota bacterium | reverse complement strand
CCGCCTGTCTGAGCGCAGCGAGTTTGCGGGACGCGGCTTATAATCCCGCCCAGCGGGAGCAGCAAGCCTTAGCGGCACTTCAAACCGCTATGGCGTGTCCTTGGGCCCGGATACCCCGGCACACCGTGCGCACAAGGCAATATACTTGAGCATTTCAGATATCCGCAATAAATTAAAGGAATTAGGACAGTGTTTTCATCACCTGTATTGGACAAAAAGACTTCGATTTCTTAGTACCGCCACAAGGTAAGTGATGAAGGTAAGATCGATGAGAAGCGGCAGCGGTCTTGGAGCGGGGATGCAACGGCTTCTTTCAGAAACCGTTCAGCTTAAAGCAACTGTGTCACAAGATCAGGGAAGTGCCGGGCGACGAAGCATAGCGTCATTGCCGCAGGGCGCACCGGGTCGCGATGTTTCCGGCGGCACGGATCGATTGAGCTCTGCGCGCAAGGCCAACCCGATTTTTTCCATCGTATACGGCTTGCGGATATAAGAACCCGCGCCCAGGCGCTGGGCCTCCTTGACACGTTCATTTTCGGCAAAGCCGCTGGCGATGATGCACCTCTGGCCAGGATTAAGGCGCAAGATCCGCCGGTACGTTTCCAAGCCGTCGATGCCGGGATCCATAATCATATCCAGAACCAGAATATCCGCTTGGTGCTTTTCCAGGTACGCGACCGCCGCCTCCCCGCTTTCGATCGTGTGGACTCGGTAACCGATGCGTGACAGCAATGTTGAAATAATCTGGCGCTGTTCTTCCATATCGTCGATCACCAGCACCGTTTCGCCCCGGCCGCGCAAGTCGACCGGCCGTGCGGCAGGCAAAGAGGATTCGGCCGCCCGGCGCGTCACGGGGAAATAGAGGTCGAAGGCCGTCCCCTCGCCCAGTCTGCTTTCAACGTTGATCTGCCCGCGATGGTCCTGAACGGTGCCCCATACAACTGCCATGCCCAGGCCCGTGCCGCTGCGCCCCATTACTTTTTTGGTGTAGAACGGCTCAAAAATGCGGTCCAGATCTTCGGGGGCGATTCCTGTTCCATAATCTTCCACCCGCAGAAGCACATAATCGCCTTCCGCCACATGTCCGTAGCTGCTCAAGGGACGATCCATATACCGGTTTTCCGTCGTGATCACGATACGCCCGCCATTAGGCTGGGCCTCGGCTGCATTGGAAACGAGATTCATAACCGTTTTCTTCAAATGAATCGGGCTGCCCATGATATTCATCAAGTCACCGGCAAGCCGGGTCTCCACACGGACACCGGGATAGTAAGAACGCAGTTTTGCGTATTCCGGGGAATCCAGATAATCTTCCAGGACATCCCGGTTGAGATTCAACACCTGCGTCTGGGTGACCCCGCGGCGCGCAAGGGCCAGCAGGTCCTGCACAATGGCGGCCGCTTTCTGGCCCGAACGCTGTATTCCCTCGACCGGTTTGCGCAAAGGGTCGTCCGGGGGCAAATCCATCAAAATCATTTCAGGATAGCTGACGATCCCCGAAAGGACGTTATTCAGGTCATGTGCAACGCCGCCCGCAAGCAGCCCGAGCGCCTCCATCTTCTGCGAACGGGCCAGCCGCTCTTCCAGATCGCGCCGCTGCCGGTCGGCGCGGATCCGCTCCTGTGTCTCGTTCTGCAACTTCTCATAGCTCGTCCGCAGCTCGCGGGTGCGTTCCTCGACGATCGTCTCCAGGTTGGCGTTCAGGCGCGCCAGCTGGATGTTGCTTTCTTCGATCCGTACGGCATAGTTGTCCCGCGCCTGCATCGAATGAATGAGCCGCTCGTGCTGCTCTCCGAGCCGGGACGACATTGCGTTGAAGGCCTCGCCCATCTGCCCGATTTCATCTCGGCGTTGCAGGGCGACCTGCTGGCCGAGATTGCCTTCCATGACCTGGCTCATGGCGCTGCGCAACTTGGTCACCGGCCGGATCACAAGATGGGTCAGAAGCATATGCAGCATGGCGGAAAGCACGATCAGCATGCTGCTGAAAACCAGAACGAAGGACAGAATGCGCAGTCGAAACGCTTTGACCAGATCGAAAAGATCGAACGCCGCGACAAAATAGCCCAGGCGTTCTCCGATCACCTCGATCTCGGTACCGAACGCGACATAGGGGCGCCGCATCAGCTCTATCTCTTCGAAGAATGCTTTTTGACCGAGTATGTGACGCACATCTGCAGGCAGCACATCGAATCTCTGCTCGCCTGCGGTTCCCAGCAGTCGGCCCTCAAGGTCGAAAGCCTGCACCGATCCGATGCCCCGCACGGACCGGATGTCGGTCAGTGTATAATCAAGCGCTTCGCGATGACCGGCAAAGATTTCGTTGGCCAATTCTTCGCGCTTTTGCTGATATACCGTGTGCAGCAGCACTTTGGCCTGTTCGATGCGTTCCCGGTGCTGTTTCTTCTCGTAAGCATAAAAGAATATACCGAAGATCAGCACGACGACCGCACACACCGTCCAGATGGCGATGTTGATACGCAGGCTCAGCGAGTCTTTTAGGTTGAAGTTACCCATAGCCGCATCAACGGGGCTCAAAGGCTTTGAAAAAGACCCAGCCGCCGTTTTCGAATTTGAGGATACTGGCGCCTTTCTTCAACGGGTCGCCGTAAACGTCGAAGGTCAGATTGCCGGTGGCGCCCGGATACGATCTGGTTTCCGACAGCGCTTTTCGCAACCGACTGCGGTCCAGTGAATTGCAGCGTTTCGCCGCTGCCGCGATCACTCCCACGGCATCATAGGCCAGAGCGGCGAATGGGCTGATCGGATCATCGCCGAAGGTGGCGTAAAACCGGGCGATGAACTCCCGGCTGCGCGGATAAGGAACGCTGGGATGCCAGGGCGTCGAAAAATAGCTGCCTTCAAGCGCCTGGCCTGCAAAATCGCCGATCACCATTTCCCAGGCGTCGCCCCCCAGGAAAGTCGTCGAGATTTCCATTGCGGCCGCCTGTTTCACGATGAGTCCGCTGTCCCGGGAGTACCCTGGGATGAACACCACATCGGGTTCGAGAGGCTTCAGGCGCGTCAGCATGTCGCTGAAATCAACGGCCGAGCCTTTGTATCCGCCCTGAAACACGATGCGGCCGTTTCCGGCGGTGAAGGCCTTGAGAAAAAAGTCCCCCAACAGCTGACTGTAGGTCTCATTGATGTTGATCAATACTGCGGCGGTGCGTGCATTCAGCGACGAAAGGGCGAACTCGGCCATGAGCCGTCCCTGGAAATCGTCGGTATACACCGTGCGAAAGATGTAATCTCCCACCCGGGTGACGTCCGGCGCGGTCGATCCGGGGCTCACCATGGGAATCCCTGCTTTTTGCAGCAAGGGTGCGACCGCCAGAGAATGGGTGCTCCACATGTCTCCGACAACGGCAAGCACCTGGCGACTGATGGCCTTTTCCGCGGCCTGCTTCGCATTCAGGGGCCGGCTCTGGTTGTCGAAGATCACGATCTCGACGGGATGTCCCAGCAACCCGCCCTTGGCATTGATTTCGTCGATGGCGATCTGCACGCCCTGGATTGCCTGCAGACCATAGGCTTCGGCCTGGCCGCTCTGGGCGGCGATAACGGCCAATTCGAGGGGATGCGCCGCGATCCCCACGACGGACGCCAGCATCAGGAATAGTGCTCCGAGAACGATATAGCCGATGCTTCGCTTCACCATCATCTTGATTCCATCCCGCAGGCGTCGAAGGTCAGAAGGCCTCACCGAAGGTGTTCCGGACGAACCTGCATCCGATAACGCGGCCGACCGTTTTCAATCTCCATGATCACCAGGCTTTTGATCGGATCGCCGTTCGGGTTGAACGAGATTCGGCCGGTTACCCCATCGTAGTCCTGCGTTGCGGCCAGGGCATCGCGCAATGCGCTCGATTCGGTCGTGCCGGCCCGGCGCAGCGCATCGGCCAGCAGCTGCACGGCATCGTAACTCAAGGCCGCCGGTGCCAACAAAGTGGCCCGTGACCCGTACTTGGCCGCGAACGCGCGCGATCTCGGGGTTTGAATGGCCGGACTCCAATGCGTGGCAAAGTAGCCGGTGGCGATCCGGTCGGCGCCCATTCGGAATAAACCGTCCGCATCCCAGCCGTCTCCACCCATGGGAACGGCCCTTACCCCGTGGCGGGCCGCCTCCGCGGATATCGCGCCGCTCTCTTCATACCCCGGAATGAACAGCACATCCGGGTCGAACGGTTTGACCCGTGCGGCCATTTCGCGAAAATTGGACTGACGCGCTTTATACGGAATTCGTTTCAGAACGCGGCCGCCCAGGCTTTCAAAGTTTTCCTGAAAACTGCCGGCGAGTCCGATCCCGTAATCACTGGTGATGTCGAGGCAAATGACCACGGTTTCGGCGCGCAGGTGGCTACGGGCGAACTGCGCCATGGCCCTGCCCTGCAGCAGGTCGTCATAGCAGGCCCGAAAAATGTAATCGCCGATGCCGGTGAGGGCGGGATGCGTCGACATGTTGGCGATCATTGGAATTTTATGCGCCTGGGCCACCTTGGCCACGGCAATCGAATGCGAGCTCCAGGACGGGCCGACGATGGCGGTTACCTGCCTCTCGACAGCAATGTCCGCCGCCACCTTGGCGCCGATGGGCGTGCTCAGGGTATCGATTTCGATCAATGCCAGCCTGCGGCCGAGGACGCCTCCGGCGGCATTGATATCCTCGACCGCCCAGCGGGCACCCTCCGCCGAGAGAAAATTGGCATCGGCCGCCGCACCGCTGTATGAGAAAATAGCCGCAATGCGGATCGGCTCTTCCGCATGCAGGGAATCGGCCCAAAGGCATACCGCGGACAACAAAACGAGCGTCAGGCCGGTCGCCTTCATGATCCCCGGAATCGATCGATCGTCTGCGCGCATTTTACTCTTCCAACCGAACGTTCAGTGCACATCTATTTATCGTCCACATGATGCGACGGCATGAGCGCCTTGAGGCATTTGGCGGGCTTGCTTCGATATTTTCTGTCGAAGCGGTTTGGATTGACCGGATTCCGCGACACCGTACGGCGTCCCTTGATTGGCTCGGAATCACATATCGGAATGTCAGATGGGGGTGGCGGAATACCGGGGAACTGACTGCACGCCGGGCGGCAACGACACCTTGCCGGGTTCTTTGCCTCACGTTTTCCGGCCTGCAATCGTCGGAGGAGGCTACCGTTTGCGCCGGGTTGCTTCATCCTGAAACATAATCTTGAATATGAGGACCATCCCCCCCAGGCCGGCGATCAGGAACGCGATCATCGCAAATCCCGGATAGCCCCAAAGCGTGAAGCCGGTCTGAATATTCATCATCAGCGCCGCCCCGACGATCAGGGCCGCGAGGATCAACCCGGTGGTCAGGCGGTTGGCCACTTTCTGGAAACCGGTCATCAGGTATTTTTCGTCAAGGGCTTCGATGTTGAGCGACAATTCGTTGTTGGCCAATTTATCCAAGAACGCATTCAGGCGTTCGGGCAGCATGGCCACCAGTTCACCCGTATCCAGGATGGCGCTCAACATGCGTTTGGAGTTGAGGTCCCGGCGCATCCGTTTGCGCATGATGCCGCCGACATGGACCCGTGTCGCTGTCTTGGGGTCGAATTGCGGATCGATCGTTTTGGCGGCCCGGTCCAGGTTCAGCAGCGCTTTGCCCAGCAGGCTCAGGTCCGTAGGATAGATGACGCCGGAGGCCGCGCAAATTGAGGTAATGTCGAGGACGATGCGGCCGATTTCATTCGGGCCTTCCGCGATATTCTGATATTTGGAGACCAGTGCATTCATCTGATTGAAATAAGCCTGTTCATCGTAGTCGTATGCGGTGCGGCTGATATCGAGCAGGTGCCGCGCGGCCTGGGTGCCGTCGCCCTCATTGAGATCGAAGACAAACTGCAGCAGTTTGTTGCGGACCTGCACCGGCACCGTTGCGACCATGCCCAGATCGATGAGCGCGATTTTGTGATCCTTGGTGATCAGAAGGTTTCCCGGGTGCGGGTCGGCGTGATAGAAACCGTTGATCAGGACCTGGTGCAGGTAGGCTGCAAAAAGCTCATCCGCCAACCCCGCGCAGTCGATTTCAGTTCTGCCGATCGGAGTCAGGTCCGTAATCTTGCATCCATCCAGATAGTCCATGGTCAATACGCTGGCCGTCGTATAGTTCAATACCGGTTCGGGGAGTACGATCCGTTTGAACTTCGAAAGGTTACGCTTCAACTGCAGCATCTGGGCCGCTTCTCCTTTAAAGTCCAGCTCGCGGGCAGATGCCTTGCTGAATTCCTCCAGCATGCCGACGAATCTAAAGCGCTTGCCTACTCTCGTGCTGCGATCGATCCATCCCGCGATCTTTCGCATCGCCGCGATATCTTCGCTGATCCGTTCGCGGATTCCCGGGCGCTGCACCTTTACCGCGACTTCACGGCCACCCCGCAGACGCGCACGGTGAACCTGGCTGAGCGATGCCGAGGCCACCGGATGCGGGTCGAACTCGCTGAATGCTTTCGACAGCCGCACACCGAGTTCCGAGGCCACAATCCGTTCGACCGTCGCAAAGGCGAACGGCTCCACCTGGTCCTGCAGGCGGGCCAGCGCGCTCAGGAGAAATTTAGGCAGCAAATCGGTGCGGGTGGACAGAAATTGCCCCAGTTTGATGTAGCTGGGGCCGAGCTTTTCCAGTTCCAGACTCAAAGCCTCGGCGCGTGCCACGGTTTCGGGATCGAGAGGGATGTCTTCCAACAGTCCCGGCGCAAAATACCTCCGGTCGGAGTAGCCCAGGTGGCTGGATCTGATCAAAAGCCGCAGCAAATTCCGGTAATGCTTGAAATACTTTAGTCTCATCGCCTTTTCGCTATTCTCTCCAGCGAGACTCATTCACCGGTCAAGGAGCTGGGGCCCCGGCCCGGACCCATTGTTCCAGCGTGCGGATCTGAATTCCCGCAAGAGCAGGCATTCCGGGCGGCATCCGGGGAATGCTGATACCCTTGACACGCCTGATCAGTTCACTTTCCTGCGGCTTGCCGGGGATAACGACCGCTTTGCCTTCGGCCCCCTGCAGCACCTCATGATAACCGGTCAAACGCAAGCCGCCCGGAGCTTCCGAACCGCCATGACACATCACGCAATGCATGTTGAAAATGGCCTGAACCTCGGAGTACATCACCGGCTCCGCCGCGTTCGCTTCGGCGCGCGGCTGGATCCGCGCTTGCCCGGAACCGAACACAATCTCTCCGCCATACCAGCCCAGCGTAACCACCGTTGCGCCCGAGAGCGCATAAATCACCATCAGGCCAACGGTCCGCGAATCCATCCTGCGCAGCAAAAGCAGGGCGGTGAACAGAAGTACGCTCAGCAATGCAGCCAGTATCGCTTTCATCCGTATCGCAGTACTCCAGTACCCGCCGTGGTAGTAGTTCCAATCCATCAGTCCGAACAGAACGGTTGGAAAAACGCCGATGAAGGCCAGAGTAATGCAGTGCCGGGCTGTTCGCGCATAGTAGGCGTACCTTCGGGCAACGGCGATCAGCGAAAAGATCAAGCCGGCCAGGACCAGCGCGATGGGAATGCAGGTCCAGGGAGGATGAAGGGGGTGCGTATAGCCCAGACCTGCCAGTAAAGTATAGATCCGATCCATTCCGGTTCTCCTCGTCACATGCGCCGCACGGGGTATGAAAAAAGGCGGCTGCGATCACATCACCTCAACATCGAGCATCGGGTGCCCCCCAACTGCTTGCAGACCGCCATGAATGCTTATCAACTGCTTACAGCCTGTGCACCAGCCTTATAACGGTTCATCTGAATGGAGGAATAAAGGTCTGAATGGTTAATCGCACGGCAAGGACATTATTTTTGTACGGCCGGCACATAATCACGGTACTTGGGAGGTCGGATCTCCGGCCCTGGAGCGTGCACAATAGTGATCATGCGGCTTGATTAAAAGTATACAATTTTCGCGTCCATCGATTCCAGCGGCACCCCTTGCCGGTGTAAAAACAACTCGTTATACGAAGAACGGCACTTGGCACTCTCCTTGCGGCGCATCTTGACGCCAGATGTCCTGGCGCCCTCCCCGCGTATTGCCGTCATCTCTCATGCGGAAGGAGAAAATTATGAATAAAAGATACAGCACCATAGTTGCGTGCCTGTTGTTGATCTGCTTTTCGACACCGGTGTGGGCAACCGGAAATACCCGTCATCAAAACCATTTTTACAAGCTCAGGGAACGGATTCGCCAGACGATCGTGAATCATCAGTTCTGGACCTTGAAGAATATGTACAACCACACCCACTCCGAAGCCCAGCAGCTTTTCCTGGATTATCTCGGAACCGCGGTACCTTCGGCCCAGGAACAGATGCAGACCCTGCGCGAGGAATATGAAGGAGAGATCGCGGAATTGAACGCCACGATTGCTTCTTATCAGCAGCAACTCGAAACCTTGACCGCCGAGATGGACGCCGCCTGTGAAGCCCGCCTGGCATTGGCCCAGCAGGCCTGCCAGACGGCCACGCAGCAGCAGATCGGCGATCTTGCCGCTGCCCACCAAATGGAGCTTCAACAACTCAGCGCCCAGATGAACGCCGCTTGCGACGCCCGCCTGGCGCAAGCCCACCTCGATTGGCAGGCAGCTGCCGGAGAACCCTGCACTGGATCCGGGCTTCTTCAAAAAGCGGGCACCATCGAAACCGGCAGCGTTTATCCCTATGCCATTGACGCGGATGCTTCCGGGAATATCTTTGTCCTTGACCGTGACCGCTTAACTGTCAGCACGTTTGATTCGGCCGGGACACTGACGGCCCAATGGCAACCTGCCGGGCTGGTTCTCCCGGTAGACATTGCGGTGGATACGCAGGGCGCAGTCTATGTGCTGGATCAGCAGGCCCCGACGCCTTTAAAAAAATTCGCGCCCGACGGTACGCCCATGGCCTTGAATATCTCTGCCCCGATCACCTTCGCAATCGGCATGGATATCGACAGCCAGAACCGTATTTACATCACCGATATGGGCGGGGCGAGCGGCGGCCGGGCCCTTACTTTCGACCCCTCCGGCCAATTGCTGCAGTCTTTCGGCGAAGTCCCGGAGCTGGCGTATGAAGAGTATAACGACATCGTCGTGGATGAACAGCGCCAGTTGATCTATATTGCAACCGGCTACAGTATTGCCAAATTCAACATGTCCGGTGATTACCTCGAATCGTGGGCCGGATATGAATTCAGTACCCCCTACGGGATTGCCGTGGCCGCCAACGGCGACATCATCATCGCCAACACCTTCAACAATATTCTCCAAGTATACAAAAGCAACGGCGACTTCAGCTACAGCTTCGAAAATGACCTTTCCCGGCCTTATCGCATCTTCACCGATTCAACCGGAAAGCTCTATGTGGCGGATTACCGAAACATGCAGATCAAGATTTACGAGTAACGCCTGATCCTGCACGCGCACGCTCCAAGGCCCCGGACATTCCATGATGTCCGGGGCCGGTTTCCTCCGACCGGCGCATCGCCTGAAATTCCACAAGCACGATCTCTTCCCAAGTGGGTCACTGCTGTTCCCCGATCAGGTGCCGCCGCAACATTTCTAGTGCGCTCATCGCGAACATCTGCTTGTTCAGCAACCGTCCGGCGTCTGTAAAGTGAAAGCGCCGGCTGCGGAGCAATCCCCCGGGTCCGGCCAGGGCGATGCAGACCGTCCCGACCGGCTTTTGCGGCGATCCGCCGCCGGGACCGGCGACGCCCGTGATTGCGAGACCGTAGGTGGCGCCGGCCACGCGCCGTGCGCCCTGCGCCATTGCCTCCGCGGTCTTCTCATGTACGGCGCCGCACTGGGTCAAGGTCTCCTTCGACACGCCCAAAACCGCCTGCTTGGCTGCGTCGGCGTAGGTCACGGCAGAAAAAAGAAAGTACTCCGAAGATCCGGCCGTATCGGTCACCCAATGGGCCGTCAATCCGCCCGTGCAGCTTTCGGCCAGCGCCAGCGTTGCGCCGGCTGCATTGAGCAGACGACCCACCGTGGCCGACATGCTTTCGCCCTGAGCCGAGAATAGAAAAGGTTTCAGCCGTTGCGCAATCCAATCGGCGGCCGACTCGAGCAGTGCTACGCCCCTGGTCTGGTCGTCTTCCGCTAGGTACAGTTTAACTTGAATTTCAGGGAACTTGGCGCGCAGGCCAAGTTTGATCTGCGGAAAACGGAGGCCGAAGTCTGCAACTTTTTCGCCCACCACCGATTCCGGCAATCCGAAACACGAAAGGGTGCGCACCAAGGCGTAGGTGGATGTGCCCAGCAACTCGCGGACTTGCGGGATCACCTGCTGCGACAGCATCGTGGCCATCTCGTGCGGCACGCCGGGAAGACAGAAGAAAGTACACCGATCCAGACGCAATCGAAAGCCGGGAGCCGTACCCACCGGGTTGTAGAGCGCTGTCGCGCCCTGCGGCAACAGGGCCTGTTTGCTGTTGGAGGGCGACACGGTCCGGTTGCGCCGTCCGAAGAAGGACTCGATATCGGCCAGGGCGCGGTCATCTTCCATTAGCGGAACGCCGGCGGCCTCGGCCATTGCGGCCGAGGTCAGATCGTCCTGGGTCGGCCCCAGTCCGCCGGTCACCACCGCCATGTCGGCCCGCCGGGATATTTCCCGGAAGACGCGCACCAGCATTTCGAAATCATCGCCAACCGTAAGGTGGCGGGTCACGGACAGCCCGTTTTGAATCAGCATCTCCGAAATATGGGCCGTATTGGTGTCGACCAGCGCTCCGGTCAGCAGTTCCTCGCCCGTGGCCAGAATTTCAGCGATCATAGGGTCACCTCGAACGCGCACGGCCATCGCGGGTGGTGCGCTTCAACGTATGGGATGCCGGGAGTACCTGGTTGACTCCCGCCGCGAAACGTCCGCTCTCGATCCACCTTGAAACCCCGGATGAGGCGGACGAGCGACGTTTCTATCGACTGCCGGTATAGCGCCATGCCGGGATGGCTGCAAGCCTTGGAATGCCGTCACCTCCTTGTTGGATTCGACCCGCAAGCACGCCGGCAGGGCACCTGCCGTACTTGCGGTGGCGGCACTTTTCCTGAAAGTCTCCCCAGGCACGGATCCGAAGCGCCGGGCGAACTGTGGGGGCGCTTGCGCCGGCTCAGCGAAGCCGACCGGGCCGAACTCCTGGCCAGCGAGGAAGCACGCCATGCGGTCGTCATGACGCTCATCGGCGATGTCCCCTCGGCCTACCTCCAACTTCGTCAGCTCGATCTGGAGCTCGAAACCACACGGCGCAATGTCGCCTCACGCCGCGATTCGCTTCAGCTGGCCCGCGAGCGTTTCGATTCCGGCCTGACCTCCGAGCTGGATCTGCGCCAGGCCGAGGCGGAGGAGGCAAACCCGGCCTGACGAAATCACATCCGGAACCGCGCCCAGTGAAAGGCGTCGTTCTTCAGGCAGGCGACCACCGGCGGACAAGTTCGCTTTTACCCGGGCGATGCAAGGGGTTCCCGAAACATTTCGCCGGCGCCCTCGACCGCCACCCAGGCGGTCGCAACCGCCAGTCCCGACCCGCACTTCATGCGCACCCAGTCTTGATGGGCCAGAATGGATCCGGCCGCAAAAAGCCGCGGGTGCGCCGGCCGCCCGGAGCGGTCCAGCGGCCGGAAGTGCCGGTCGGTTTCGAGGCCGGCCCGGTTCACGGGATGTCCCCGACGGTCGAGAAAGTCTTCCCGGTGCCATTGGTCCCGTCTCTCGGGCTGGTGCACCGGCAGGTCGAAAAGGGATTCCTTCACCATCTGCCGGTCGGCCGTGAGCCCGCCGCCCAAAAACCGTCCGGTGGCCAGAATCACGGACCGGGCTTCGATGACCGCTTCGACCTCCGTGCGCCCGGCATGCAGCCGGAAGCCGCCCCGCGGGTCCGCTTCGGCCCGAAAGATCCTGTTTTCGAGCAACAGCCCGACGCCGAGATCCCTCAGCCCGCGCTCGAACGCATCTTTGAGCCGCAACCCGGTCACGCCGGGCGGCATGGTCGGAATTTCGAACACCCTGACCTTCAGGCGGCGCTGCAGATCGACCATAACCGCCTGCGGATCGGATAAGCCCAGAATGGCCGGAAGCCCGACCGCTTCGGCGTCCTTCAGCCGCGGCTGGATCGCCGCCGCCAGTTCCTCCCGGCCCTCCGCTGTCTCGAGCGTCAGGGCGAGCCGTTCCGGAAACAGCTCCCCAGAACGCGCCGCGTTCGGAAAATCGATGCGCAGCGTGTGCAGCGCCGGCCATCCGGCGCCGATCATGGCGGCAATCTGAACCGCGCTGAATCCTTTCAGTCCTCTGAAATCCACCAGAAGGCAGGGCGTCTTGCGCCGGCACACGTCGATGCCGTTCCACATGGTCACCGGAAGGCGATAGGTCGGCTTGAAGGTGCCGATGGATGTGAGCACCTGGGAATTTCGTTCGGGAAGGCCGGTGTACGGCATGCCCGCGCCTTCGAGAAAGGCGATGAGCGCATCGAAGGCCGAACGGATCCTGTCCGGCGGGATGCGGGCATAAGGGTGCTGCGGCAGGTCATTCGAAAGTTGTGCGATGCAGGCCCAGGGGTCATCCCAGATCTCACCCGTTTCAAGCGGATGGACCGCCATCAAATCAAAAAGGCCGGTGGCGAAGAGAATCTCCCCGGTCCGCCCCGCCATCACGGTGCGAATACCCTTCCGCGCCGCGAAAAAAGCCGCGCTAAGGCCGGCCATACCGCTTCCGATGACACACAGATCGCATTGGATCGAGGACGGGGCGATCATCGGATCTCCCGCAGTTCGAGTCCCAGATAACCGCAGTGCAGCGCCTCCTGGAGTTCTTCCTGCAGCAGCGCGCCGTCCCACAGAATGGGACGCATCCCGCGCCAGCGGGCACTCAAAAAAGACCGCAGGTCCTCCGCTCCCCGGCGCCCATCGAGCGTTCCGCGGTCGTAGAGAAATGCGTTGATGCGCAGGCCGCAGAAAGCACCCTGGCAGGTTCCCTTGCCGATGCGGCTGCGCCTGCCGATGGAATAGAGGCTGCAGGTGCCGCCTTGAAGCCGGATTCCTTCTATTACCGCCTCCACGACGCTGGCAGGCACCATCTCGCATTCGCAAAGCAGCAGGTCTTCGGAACGATGGGCGCGCAGCCAGTGCCTGGGAGCAATCCCCGCCGCGGTCCATTGATTGCCTGGAAAACTTTTCAGGGGCTGGATCGCCGTGAGGCAGGGGCGGCTCACACCCAGCCGGCTGCAAATCAGATCGGCGGTTTTTTCGGCCATCAGCCGGTAGGTCGTCAGCTTGCCGCCGACGATCGAAACCAGATTGTAGACCCCCTCCCGCGCATGATCCACGAGCGCAAAGCCCCGGCTGACCATTCGATCGTCGCCCCCCTTTTTCCCTGTCACGAGGGGCCGTACACCGGCGTACGCACGAATGAAGCGCGTTTTTTCCAATGCCGGGATCATGGCGGCCGCTGCATCGATGATGGCATTGCTCTCCTCGACGGTGGGAACGATCCGATCGAGCGCCTCGATGCGCCTCGAGGTGGTGCCCAGAATAGACACGGTTCCGCCCGGCACCAGGAGGTCGGCGTCCGACGCCTGCCGCAGGCGGTTGATGACCCGGCCGGTCAGGCGCCGGTCGGTGATCAGCAGGCTGCCTTTGGAATAGACCAGATCGAGCGCAATCCCCGCCAAGGCGGCAACATCCCTGGCCCAGGCTCCGGCGGCGTTGACCACCTGTGCGGCTTCGATGATCACTTCTTCACCGGTCACATCATGGATCGCACGCGTGCGGCGGATGCGCCCATGTTCCAGTTCGAAACCCGCCACGCGGGTATGCAGCATCACCCGGCTGCCCCGCTCCAGAGCTTCTGCAAGGTTGTCCAGCGAGAGCTGGAACGGATCGATGGCCGCGTCGTCGACTTCGTAGGCGGCGATCAAGCGCTCTGAAAGCACAGGCTCAAGTTCACGCGCATCATTGGTGCTCAGCGGCTTGCAGGCAATTCCACTGCGCTCGCACAAAGCTGGAAAACCGGCGGCATAGGCTTCATCATCACCCTCCACGGCCACGAAGAACCCGCCTGTCTCCTCGATGCAGTGAGGCGCCATCCGCTTGAGAATCGCGCTCTCCTGGCGGCACTCCACTGCCGCGGACGGGTCGTTGCGCACATAGCGCGCCCCGCTGTGCAGCAGCCCGTGATTGGCGCCCGAGGTGCCCGCATTGATGTCCCGCCGTTCGACCAGAAGGGTGGGCACACCACGCAAGGCGAGATCTCGGGCAAGCCCTACCCCGGTGATTCCGCCGCCGATAATCAGCACCTGGGTTTGCAAACGCATCGCTGCTCCGTAATCCGGTAAGCGTTCCCTCAGCCTGAAACTTCGAAGTCCGGCGTTGCGCCGCCCTGATTGCAGCCGGCCCGGCCGAGTTGCTTTGGAATGCCGGATCATTGTAGCTGAAACCGCATCGGTTTTAAAGACTTGCCGGCAGGACATGCGGACCTTGAATTCACGATTGATTCTCGTTCCATGACCTCTTCCCGCCGGGTGTTGCTTGCCCCCGGCAGGTTTCCATGGTAGGCAGCAGGTGAATGCCTGAAATTCCGTGCGCTGCCTTCCGGGTGTGCGGACCGCGTGCGCTCCATCGGCGCGGAAAGGCCGTTTTTTCGAGATACCTGAACCGATCCTGATCTCCACAAACAGCCAACAAGAAAGGGGGCATGATGAAAAGGCGACTCTCCATAGGGTCCTGCTGGACCGGTGCGTTGGTATTGCTGCTGCTGATTACGTTTTCGGCTCAGGCCCGGGCGGCCGATAAAATCGGATGGGTCGGCCCGGTCTACAAGGAGCTTTCCGACAGTCTGATCAAGGGATTCACCGCCTATTACAAAAAAACCTACAACAAGGATGTCGAAATCACGTTCGTGCGGCCGGGAGGCTGGCCCGTATGCCTCGACAAGGTTCGCGCCTGGGGTGACAAGCCCGACGCCGATATCTTTTTGGGCGCGGGTGCGCCGGCCCACGAAGTGCTCAAGCAGGAGGGCCGCATCGTCGCCTACAAGCCCAAGGATTGGGACAAAGTCCCGCTCGATTGGCATGGGATGAAGGTCAAGGACAAAGAGGGGATGTGGACCTGTTTTTCACCCTGGATCGTCACCAATCTTTACAATCAGAAGGTCCTCAAGGCCCTGAAGCTTCCTCCGCCGAAGACCTGGAATGACCTGCTCAACCCGATATACCGGGGAAGCGTCGTCTCCACCCTGCCCTACGCCTCCGGAACCATGCATGAAGCGGTTGAGATCATCCTGCAGACCATGGGGGAAAAGGAAGGCTGGGCCTACCTGCGACTGCTGGCGGCGCAGTTCGACCGCTTCACCACCGGCAGCACCGATACCACCCAGGTGGTCAATCGCGGCGAAGTGCCCATCGGCATCGCCCAGCCGCAGATGAACGCCATGGTGGCGCGACGCGACGGTTATCCGGTCAGCGATCTGCTGCCGGACAAGACCATCCTGGTGCCCGAAGCGGTGGCGCTGTTGAAGAACGGTCCCAACCAGGAAGTGGGCAAGATTTTCCTGGACTGGCTCTTCAGCATGGAAGGACAGAAATACGTGCTGGAGGGCGGGTACTTCGCGGCGCGCACGGACATCAAGTTTTCGGAATGGCAGAAAGAAGGAGTGGCCATGGCCGAGCACGCCAAGAGCGCCCTGGGTGTGGATTCTTTCTGGGAACTGAAGGTGGGGTTCATCGAATATGATCTGGACCTGGCCACCAAGCGCTGGGATGACGTGAACCGCACCTACGAGTACGAGATCTACCGCAAGTGGAACGAGTTGAAAAACAGCCTGGTTCTCATCGAAGAGGTAGAGGGCGAAGTCGAAGCGGCCAAAGAACAGAAAATGAAAGTGGCCGAAGCAGAAGCCAAGATCAAAGAGGCCCGCAGACTCTTCGGACTCGAAGGCAACTATGCTGCGGCGCGCCTGGCGGCAACTCAGGCCCGTTCCATACTGTCCAAACTCTAGCAGACTGTTGAAGAACGAGCATAGAGCCGTCTGGCAAGGCGCGCGGCTTTTCAAATAGCTGCGCATACACGCAGGCATGTAAGCATTTTTAAAGGCCGCGCAACACGGCATCACGGCTCGAGACGAAGTTTTCCAACCGCCTGATAGCCCAATTTCACCTCAGAACGCCGGTCCGGACCCGGAATGCACAAACGGTTCGGACCGGCGAATGCTGTCTGCGCTGAACGCTCAAGCGGCAACCTGCAGCGCGAAGGATGTGCGATGTCCCGCGGCAATCTCACGCTTTCGGCCATCCTGTGGTCGGTGATGGCCTTTCTGGTGATTTACCCGCTTTCGATTCTGGTATACGAGAGTTTCAAAATCGCCGGCAGCGACACGTTCGGACTGGCCAACTACCTCGGCTTCTTCCAGGATGTCTATTATCTCAAAACTTTTGCCAACACATTGCTGCTGAGCACCCTGGTGCTGATCACCACGACGGTTTTCGGCGTGCCGCTGGCCTACATCCTGGCCCGCTACCGGCAATGGGGCAAGACCATCTTCACGGCCCTTATCCTGCTGCCGATCGTACTGCCCGCCTACGCCGGCGTATTCGCGTTCGTCATCCTGTTCGGCAAATACGGCACGGTGAACCTGCTGCTGATGGAAGCCGGCCTGATCGAAAAGCCGCTCAACCTGATCTTCGGGATGCACGGGGTGGTTTTTGTGGAAGCCCTGCACATGCTGCCTTTCATTGTGCTGAGCCTCATGGCCGGCTTCACCAACATCGATCCTTCTTTCGAGGAGGCGGCCGAAGTTGCCGGGGCCGGCGGGTTCCGCAGGTTCGTGACCATCAGCCTGCCTTTGTGTACGCCCAATTACCTGGCTGGCGCAGTGATCGTTTTTCTTTGGCCCTTCACCGACTGGCTCACGCCGTTGATTCTGGGCCAGGTCGATTTTCTGCCCTCGGTGGCGTACATCAATATCGCCTATCACTTCACCGACGTGCATCGAAAATACATGGGCATCGTGGCTGTGGTCATCTCTTCGTTGGTGTGCATCGGTCTTTTCCTTCTGGCCCGCTGGGCCGTCGAAAAGAGAAAGTATACCGGGCTCTCCAAAGGAACGACCTCCGAAGGCCGTGTGATCCAACCCGGGCGCCTCCTGCGGACCGGCGCCTACGGCTACATGCTTTTCATTGCCGCACTGGTGCTTCTGATTCCTGTCGTACTCGGGTTGGCGGCCTTTTCACGGCGCTGGGTCTTCGAACCATTGCCCTCCTACTGGACATTGGACAACTTCCGCCTGATCCTTCAGGAGACACCGCTTCTGATCAAAAATTCATTCGTTTTCAGCGGGCTGGCCCTGCTGTTCGGCATTGTCTTCGGGCTGCCGACCGCTTACCTTGTGGTGCGCACGCAAACGCCCGGCAAGGATGCTCTGGATTTTGTCATCACGCTGATGCTGGCCTTTCCAGGCATGGCGGTGGGCGTCAGCTACATGTTGGCCTTCTGGGAAACCATTCCGCTGGCCACCCACTGGATCATCATGCCGCTCGCCCTATTCGCCCGCCGTTTGCCCTATTTCCTGCGTATGGCGCATTCGTCTTATCTCCAGCTGGATGCCTCCCTGGAAGAGGCATCGGAAGTCTCCGGCGCCGGCAAATTCAGGACCTTCGCCTTTATCTCCTTGCCGCTGCTGCTGAAAGGCGTCCTGGTGGGTGTGGTGATGTTCTTCATCATGGCGTTCCAGGAGATCTCCACGGCGATCTTTCTCTACCGCGGCGGCTGGGAAACCCTGCCCATCGGTATTTATCTCAATTGGCACCGCGGCATGGAATTCGGCATCGCCGCCGCCATGGCTTTCGTGATGATCGTGATCACGTTCATTCTGCTCTTGATCATCGCCAAAATCGGGGGGGGCATTTTGAAAGCCGCCTGGGGTCCGGGCGGGAAGTAAACAATCATCCGGCTGAAAAGCCTGTGTATGACACGCAATCAAAGGAGCGCATGGATGGCGTTTATCGAGATCCAGAGTCTTTATAAAACCTTCAAAAAAACCATAGCCGTGAATCATATCTCGCTTTCCATTCGACAGGGCGAAATGCTGACGCTGCTCGGGCCCAGCGGGTGCGGCAAAACCACCACCCTGCGCTGCATCGCCGGGCTTGAGAAGCCCGAAAAGGGTGAGATCGTGATCGACGGCCGCCCCATGCTCGCCCCCAAGTTCGTGCCCTCCTCCCGGAGAGGCATCGGCATGGTGTTCCAGAATTATGCGGTATGGCCCCACATGAAAGTCTTCGGCAATGTGGCCTACGGGTTGAAATTAGAGAAGACGCCGCGCGCCGAGATCCGGACCCGGACCATGCAGGTGCTGGAGATGGTCGGCCTGGGCGGCATGGAAGATCGGTATCCCGGCCAGTTGAGCGGCGGGCAGCAGCAGCGTGTGGCCCTGGCGCGTGCCCTGGTACGCAATCCCCAAGTCATGCTGCTTGACGAGCCTTTGAGCAACCTGGATGCCAAACTCCGGGAAAAAATGCGTTTCGAAATCAAAAGTCTGGCCAAGCGGATGGGCATCACGTCGGTCTACGTGACCCATGACCAGGCCGAGGCCATGGTGATTTCAGACCGCATCGCGGTGATGAACGCGGGGCATGTGGTGCAGATCGGCACGCCGCAGCAAATCTACGCCGAGCCTGCCGACCGCTTCGTCGCCGACTTCATCGGCACGATGAACTTCATCCCTGCAGAAATCGTCCAGCCGCAACCGGGTGAAGACGGCATGCACGTGCGGACCGCTTTCTGCGACCGGCTCTTGTGCCGACGTCCAGGCCATGCCATCCAGGCCGGCGACAAAGTATTCGCCTCGATCCGCCCCGAAGAGGTAGAGTTGTTCGCCGAAGCCCCCGGAGATATGCCCAACGTTTTCAAGGGCACAGTCGCCCATAAGGCCTACCTGGGCAATTTTCTTTACTTCTTCGTCAACATCAACGGAGAACTGCTGCGCGTCCAGGTTGCGCATCACCTGCCGCAGGCCGAAGGCGAGGTGCTATACCTTTATTTGAACCCACAGAAATGCAAGCTCCTGAGATGACTTCGACAGGGGCGGCCCGGCCGCCCCTGCTCCGAACGTACGGCCTGGGTCATCGATCGGCCAGTGCCTTGCTGTGCCTGCGGTTCCCCCCGGGCAGAACCAGGTTCAGCACGACCCCCACGATACCCGCCAGCCCGATGCCTTTCATGGTGAAATCGCTGATCGAGAAGGCCATGCCGCCGATGCCGAAGACCAGAATCAGGGCGATGATGGTCAGGTTGCGCGGTTCGGTCAGGTCTTCTCCGGCTTTGACCAGGGTGTTGAGCCCCACAACGGTGATGGCGCCGAAGAGCAGCAGCATGATGCCGCCCATCACCGGGACGGGAATGGATTGCAGCAGCGCCCCGATTTTTCCGATGAAGGCCAGCAGGATGGCGAACACCGCCGCCCAGGTCATAATGGCCGGGTTGAACATGCGCGTAAGGGTCACGGCGCCGGTGACCTCGGAATAGGTGGTATTGGGCGGACCGCCGAGCATGCTGGCCATCGTCGTCGCCAGCCCGTCGCCCAGCAGTGTGCGATGAATGCCCGGGCTTTTGAGGTAATCCCTGCCGGTCACGTTGCCGATGGCCAGGATATCGCCAAAGTGTTCGATGGCCGGCGCAATGGCCACCGGCACAATGAAAAAGATGGCCTGCAGATTCCACTCCGGAAGCACGAACCTGGGCACACCGATCCAGGCGGCGGCCCTGACGCCCGTGAAATCCACCAGGCCCATGGCGAGTGAGATTCCATAGCCGACGACGATGCCGATCAGAATCGGAATCAGTTTCAAAAAACCCTTTGCCAGCAATGCGGTCAAAACCGTTACGGTCAGCGTGATCATCGAGATCGCCAAGGCCTGGTTCTGGGGGACCAGCACAATGGCCCCGTCCCCGGTTTTGCCCAGAGCCATGAAAACCGCGACAGGCGAGAGGATCAGGCCGATCACCATGATCACCGGCCCCACCACCACAGGCGGCAGGATACGGTGCAAAAATTGGGAGCCGAAACTCTTGACCCCGGCGGCCAGCAGAACGTAGACGATGCCGGCGGCGGCCAGGCCGCACATGGTGCCGGCAATACCCCAGGTCTTGACGCCGTAAATGATCGGCGCAATGAAGGCGAACGAGGAGGCCAGGAAGACCGGTACCTGGCGTTTGGTGATGACCTGAAACAACAGGGTCCCGGCACCGGCGGTAAAAAGGGCCACATTGGGGTCCAGTCCAGTGAGCAGGGGCACCAGCACCAGGGCGCCGAAAGCCACGAAAAGCATCTGGGCGCCCACCAGGCTCTCCTTCAGTCGTGAGGGTGAATCCGCCGAACCGTGCATACCGCCTCCTTGAGTTCCAGATCGATGATTACCGCATGGACATATCCGTCCCAGAGTACGCGCCGAACACAGCTTAGGTTGTTGGATGGATTCTGCTCTATACTCCCTGTGCTCGGCGGGTAGAAAAAACCTGCTTCCAGGATGCTATTTCGTTCCGAAAATCTTATCCCCTGCATCCCCCAGTCCCGGCAGGATGTAACCGATATCGTTCAATCGCTCGTCTATTGCGGCCACGTAGATATCGACATCGGGGTGTTTGCTTTCGAGGCGGGCGATGCCTTCGGGCGCAGCAACCAGGAAGATGCCCTTGATTTGGCGGCAGCCCGCGGCCTTGAGTTGATCGATGGTTGCAATGAGGGTTCCGCCCGTGGCCAGCATGGGATCGATGATCAGTGCGATGCGTTCCTCCATATTGCTGGTCATCTTCAGGTAATACTGAACCGGTTCCAGGGTTGCCTCGTTGCGGTAGAGGCCGATGACGCTCACGCGGGCAGAGGGAATCATGTTCAGCACGCCGTTCATCATGCCCAGACCGGCCCGCAGAATGGGAACAACCGTAATTTTTTTGCCCTTGATCGCCTCGACTTCCATCGGTCCGGCCCAGCCCTGGACGGTTTTAATTTCCGTGGCCAGATCCTTGGTGGCTTCGTAGGTCAGCAGAGAGCCCACTTCTGAGGCCAGGTCCCTGAAGTCCTTGGTGCTGATATCATGTATGCGCATCAAGCCGAGTTTGTGCGCAATCAATGGGTGCCGGACAACGGTGACGGCCACGGGCAGCCTCCTTAGTATGATTTTACCGGGGTTGTGGCGCCGGGAGCGAATCTGAAGGCATTCCTTATACAGCCTCCCGCAATTAAATCAAGATACGAAATGCAGGCCGGGGACTTGTCCGGTCTCGGTCGAGGAAAGCGGGCGGTCGGGGGCCATTCGGGCAGCGCCCGGTCAACTCACCAGTTCGAACCAATTGCACTGAGCGGACGATCGGCATTTCTGCAGAATAATATTACTCTACAACCCTTGCTGATTACGGCCGTTGCACAACCCGGTTACAAATTGGTCTGTGTTCCAAATGCCCGTGGCGAAAGCCGATCCGCCTTCGAATACGCCTTTGTACGACTGCAGCGAACCTTATTGCGGAGAAGTGCATGCTGACAACACGGGACCGACCGAATTGCTTCACCATATATTTATTCCATGATTCCCATGGCATAAACCGTTCTTAGAATGCTTGGCGCGCAAGGCTACAACCATGGCAAGCATCTTGCGTATGCACACCACGGTATACCGACAGGTCGGGCCGCAACAGCCCGCCTAGGCGACCTGTTTTCGGAACCAAGCGAAGAAGTACCGGGTCACACATCCCAACTTCTACGACCGATTGGTTATTGCCCTGAGAGCTTTCGCTTTCGACTGTACTAAACCAGATGACTATTGCAAGCGTCCTGATGCGGACGTGTATGGAGATCCACATGCCTATTCACGCTGTTCGCTCTTCCGCTGTACTCGCTGCCCGACGACTGCCATTTGGAAGCAATCATGCATTAACAAAAGCCTTTCATTTCAGCCTGAATCCTCCTGCCGGCCACGCCTGCATCCTTCAGGGCGAAAATGGCCTCATTCGGCTACTGGTGTTATTCATTCTGTTGAGCACAGCCACACTGTTTTTCTATTCTTCAGCGAATGCGGCACAGGTGACCCTCGCCTGGGATCCGGTCCAGCCAACCCCAGAGGGATATCGTCTCTACAGTCGAACCGAAACCGGTGCTTACAATTACACCAGCCCGGCCTGGAGCGGGACCGCAACGACCTGCACCATCAGTAATCTGGCGGACAATACGACGCACCGCTTTGTCGTACGCGCCTATGTGGGCAGCAATCAGAGCGGCAATTCCAACGAAGTGAGTTTTGTTCCGCCGGCACCGGCCAATCAGCCGCCCGCGGCCAATGCCGGCGCGGACCAGACGGTTGATTCACGGGCCACGGTCACCCTCAACGGCTCCGGAACCGATCCCGAAGGCCAGACCCTGAGATACCAGTGGCGCCAGACCGGCGGCACGACCGTGCAGCTTTCCAATGCCACGGCCGCACGGCCGACGTTCA
>JAEYRZ010000056.1 GCA_023435265.1 Pseudomonadota bacterium | reverse complement strand
TTTCAAAAAGCGCAGCATACACGCAGTATGTGAGCATTTTTGAAAGCCGCGCAACACCGCATCACGGCTCGAGGCGAAGTTTTTCAACAGCCTGCTAGCCCTCGTAGAGAACCGCCAGGATGGTAGCCTTGTCTTCTTTGGCCGATATAAAGTGCGGCGTGGTCGCGAGATAATAGGCACTGTCGCCCGGTTCGAGTTCGAAGTGTTCGCCGCCGATCTCGAACGAGACCGTACCGTTCAACACAAAAACGAACTCCTCGCCGTCATGGACCGAAATATCCTTCTCGGTCGCGGGGAGCAGCTGGACCAGCAGCGCCTCCATGTGGCGGCCTTTCACATCCGGGGCGAGGCTTGCGTAACTGTAGAGGTTCTTCTTGCCCGTTTTGGTGGTCGAACGGGCGGCGGGGCGGCACTCGCCTTTGCGGGTGATCGAATACAATTTATCGCCCGTTCCGCCGACCAGCCGGCCGAAAGCACTGTGCAGTGCCTTGGAAAGTTTAACCATGGTCCCCAGTTGCGGCTGGACGTCACCCTTCTCTATTCCGGCGATCAAATCCATATCGAATCCGGTCAGCCGCGACAGATCTTCCAGCGAGACCCCTTCTTCCTCGCGGATGGCGCGGATGCGCTCGCCGATCGGTTCGACTTCACGGCACGGCGGCGTGCTCAGTTTGCCGGTCAAACACTCGAAATAATCGACTTCCAGAATGGACTTCGTATCTTCAGGCTTCATGTCGACTCCTTGACTTGCGTTTATCGCCGCGCCCATGTGCGCCGGCGCCGTCCGATCACTGTCGGCATACACGGCTCGACAGGTTCTCAGACCTCTCCTGGATCATAAACACTTCGCCCCGATGTGCCTGGCGATCACGATGCGCTGCACTTCAGAAGTCCCCTCGCCGATCTCCAGAAGCTTCTGATCCCGGTAGAAGCGTTCCACGTCGTATTCTTTCATCAAGCCGTACCCGCCGTGGAGCTGTACGGCATGATTGGCGCAGCGGTACATCACTTCCGAGCAGTAGAGTTTGGCCATGGCGGCTTCCTTGGAAAAAGGAAGCTCGTTGTCGCGCAGCCAGCAAGCCTTGTAGAGAAGCAGGCGGGCGCATTCCAGCTCCATGGCCATATCCGCCAGCTTGAAGGCGCTGGCCTGGAACGTGGCGATCGGGCGGCCGAATTGTTCGCGTTCGTTGGCATAGCGCAGCGCCCGGTCGAAACATCCCTGGGCGCCGCCCAAGCCCATGGCGGCGATGGAGAGGCGCCCGCCGTCCAGGGTCTGCATCATCTGGTGAAAACCGTTGCCTCTAGGCCCCAGAAGATTCTCCCTGGGAACGCGGCAGTCTTCGAAGTACAGTTCGGCCGTATTCGAAGCACGCCACATCATCTTGCCATGCATCGGTTTGGCGGTGAACCCGGGAGTGCCCGATTCCACGATCAGGCAGGACAATTCGGCCTTGCCGTCGTTGCGCACGCCGGTGCGGGCCAATACGGTCACGCCGCTGGTGATCCGCGTCGCGGCATTGGTGATGAAGATTTTACTGCCGTTGATCACCCACTCGTCGCCGTCGAGGACCGCTGTGGTCCTGGCGTTGGAGGCGTCCGATCCGGCATTGGGCTCTGTGAGTCCGAAGCCCCACAGCGCCTCTCCGCTGCATAGTTTGGGCAGGTATTTCTTCTTTTGTGCTTCATTTCCGAAGTAATAAAGGGGGCCGATGCCCAGGGAGTTCTCGGCCGCAACGGTGGCGGCGTGCGAACCATCCACCCGCGCAAGCTCCTCCACGGCGATGATATAGGAGAGATAGTCCATGGCTTGGCCGCCGTACTTGTCGGAAACGAAGACCCCGAACAATCCCAGTTCGGCCATTTTCTGCAGGGTGTCGTAGGAGAAGGCTTCCTTTTCGTCGAGTTCCCGGGCAACCGGCTTGATCTCGTTTTCGGCAAAACTGCGGACCGACTCCCTGAGGATCTCATGCTCTGATGACAGGCTGTAATCCATGCGGGCTCCTTTGGCAGGCTGTTGAAAACATCGTCTCGAACGCGCGGCTTTCAAAAATGCAGGTATCTGAAAATGGCCCAAGCAGGTTATTTCGTCTCGGCGCACCGGTGTGCCGTCCAACCATGCTGGAACGTCCAGATAACCGCTTCAAAAAAATGACGGACCGTGTTCTCATCAGATAAGAAACCTCCAAGAGGCTTGTCAATAAAATTAGCAGCCGGGCGGCCGCAGCGATCATCGGCTTCGCTAGGCCCGGCTAGTTTTATGGCGTGCTGCGGCAGGCGTATGCGCGGCCGCGACGGCGCGCTTCAGGACAGCAGTGATTTGGCCACGATCACTTTTTCGATCTCCTTGGTGCCTTCATAGATTTCCAGTATCTTGGCATCGCGGTAGAGCCGCTGAACCTTGTATTCGTCGATATAGCCGTAGCCGCCGTGCATCTGCAGGGCTTCGTCGGCGCAATCCACCGCCACTTTGGCGGAAAACCACTTGCCCATGGCGACCAGTCCATGGTCGGGCTTGCCCTGGTCCGCCAGCCAGGCCGCTTCATAGTACAGATTGCGCGCCGCACGGATGCGGGTGGCCATTTCGGCGATCTTGAACTGAGTCGCCTGAAAAGCGGCCAGCGGCTGCCCGAACTGGACGCGCCCCTTCACATGCCGGATCGCCTCTTCCAGGGCCGCGCGCGCCAGTCCGACCGCCTGGGCGCAGATATGCAGGCGCGTGCGGTTGAAGAACGCCATCAGTTCGGCAAAGCCTGCGCCGGCGGTGCCCACCAGATTCTCCGCCGGGACCCGCAGGTTTGAAAACACCAGCTCGGCCGTGTCCGACGCCCTGATCCCCATTTTGCCATGGATTTTGTTGGCCCGGTAGCCGGGGGTGCCGGTCGGCACCAGAATAAAGCTGTGCTGCTTGTGCCGGGACGGATGTTCCGGATCGGTTTTGCAGAACACGATCATGAAGTCGGCGACGGTTCCATTGGTGGCGAACATCTTGGAGCCATTGAGGACCCAATGATCCCCATCCCGGACCGCCGTCGTCGCGGCCAGGCTGACGTCGCTGCCCGCATCCGGTTCGGTGATCGCCGTCCCGATAATGGCCTGGCCCGAAGTCAGCTTCGGCAGCACCAATCTTTTTTGGGCCTCGCTGCCGAACAGCTGGAGCAGTTCGGCGCCGAAAGTCGCGGACAGAATCGAGAATCCGATGCCCGGCTCCACGGCCCAGAACTCTTCGTTGATCAGGCAGTGTTCGAAAAACCCGTATCCCGCCCCTCCGTATTGTTCCGCGATGAAGACGCCGACGAAACCAAGGTCGCAGGCCTTTTTCCAGAGGCTCAAATCGAATTTCTCCTGACGGTCGAATTCGAGGGCATGCTGGGGGAATTCCCCCCGGGCGAATTTGCGCGCCGCCTTGACGATGTCGTTCTGCTCCCGGGTCAATGAAAAATCCATACGCCTCCTCAGAGCTGATGGCCGGGCGAATGCCGGCTGCAATCCAATTTCCGGTGGAACGCCGGGTCGGGAAACGGACCGGGTTTAATGCTCTTTTCCGTCAAGGTGCAGGAAATGCAGCCGCAACGGATGTCGGCATTGCGCGCTCAAGCCTGGACGCGCCGGGACTCTTCGTCCCGGATTTCCCGGCGCAGCAGCTTGCCGACTTTCGATTTGGGCAGCATGTCCCTGAATTCGATGTACTGCGGCACCTTGTAGGCGACCAGGGACTTGCGGCACCATTTGATCAGGTCGTAGCCCGTGATGCCTTTGATGTCCGCCTTGAGCACGACGTAGGCCTTGATGCGCTCGCCCACCCGTTCATCGGGAATTCCCAGCACGCAGGAGGCCATCACGGCGTGGTGCTCCTGCAGCACGGCCTCGATCTCCGAGGCCGAGACACGGTAGCCCTTGTGCTTGATGGTATCCACGGTCCGGTCGACGAAGTAGAGGTTGCCCGCTTCGTCCATGCTGACCACATCCGCGGTGCGGTACCACGTACGCCCGTCGAGCTTGACGAAGGCCGCCGCGGTCTCCTCGGGTTTGTTGAGGTAGCGCGTGACCATGGGGTCGGAGGAGACGATCAGCTCGCCGGGGCTGCCCGGCGCCACCGGTTCCAGGGTGAGGGGATCCACCACGCGCGCCATTTTGCTCTTCAGGATGCGGCCGATGCTCTTGGGCGGGTTGTCGACATCGGTGGGGCACATGGCCACGCCGCCGCAGGTTTCGGTGGCGCCGTACCCCTGGTAAATGGGTTTTCCGAAGCGCTCCCGCCAGCGCTTGCCGATTTCGACGGGCAGCACGTCGCCGGCGCTGTACCAGTAATCCACCGAGCTCAGATCGTATTGGTCCAGGCGGTCGTGCTCGAGGATCATCCGGTAAAGGGCGGGTACGCCGATCAGGGTTTTGGCCTTGAAGCGCTGAATGGATTCGAACGCGGCATCGAGGTTGACCTTGGGCAGCAGGATGAGCGTTCCGCCCACCAGAAGAGTGGCCAGGCCGCAGGTTTGGCCAAGAATGTGGAACAGCGGGGCGTTGGCCAGGATCACGTTGTCTTCCGGGGGGAACAGGCCTTCACTGCAACGGATCTGCTCGTCCGCCGACTTCAGGAACAATGCATGAGAGAGCGGCACGCCTTTGGGGTGTTTGGTGGTGCCGCCCGTGTAGAGGATTTCGGCCAGTTCATCCCCCCGACGGGGGATTTCCGGAAGTCGGCTGGTGTGCTTCGCGCCTTCCGCCAGCATTTTGCGCAATTCATGGGTCCGGTCGTCGACCGCGGTTCTGCCGGCGGGAATGATGTCGAAAAGGTGGCCGTACAGCCGTTTGTAGGCCGGCAGCAGTTCGGCCATGCGGGTGATGACCGTCAGCTTGATGCCGGTTTCCGGAAGCACCCGTTTGACGTATCCGAAATTGGTGTCCGCGCAGACGATGGCCTCGGCGGCGCTGTCGTTGGCGATGTAGCTGACGTCGCTCGGCGTGTAGATCGGGGTGATGGGAACGCACACCCCGCCGGCGCGCTGAATTCCCAGCCAGGCCACCACCCACTGGATGCTGTTGGGCACATAGAGCACCACGCGTTGGCCGGGCCGCAAGCCGCGGTCCACAAGGGCGGCCGCGAAGGCGTCGGCCAGATCCTTGACCACACGGTAGCTGTAGCGGGTGCCCAGGTAGATCACGGCGGTGCGGCCGCCGCGTTGGCGGGCCATGGTTTCGAAAGCGGCGTAAATCGTCGGAAGGTCCTTCATTGTCGGCTATACTCCGAAATAGGCGGCTTTGATCTCGGGATTGTGCATCAGTTCGGACCCGCTGCCGGACAGGGCCAGCATTCCGTTTTCGACCACGAAGGCCCGGTCCACCATCGGCAGCACCGGGCGGGCGAACTGTTCGCTGAGCAGCACCGTGATGCCGGATTCCCGGTTGAGCCTGATGATCGTTTCCACCACGGCCTTTTGCATCAGGGGGCTCAGCCCCAGGAGGGGTTCGTCGAGCAGCAGCAGTTCGGGCCGGACCACCAGCGCCATGCCGATGGCCAGCATCTGCTGCTCACCGCCGCTGAGAAATCCCGCCTTGCGGTTTTTGAGCTTGGCCAGCGGGGGAAACAGCGCAAAAACCAGCTCCATGGTCTCATCGATCTGCGTGCCCTTGCGCAGGTACCCGGCGATCTTGAAATTCTCCAGTACGCTGCTCTCGGGGAAGACCGGGTGGCGTTCGCGGCTCAGCACGATCCCCCGCTTGACCCGCTCGCAGGGCGGCATTTCCGTGATGTCCTCGCCCTTGTACACGATCCTGCCGTAGATGCTGATGCGTTCGCCGCCCCTGCGCCGCTCCTTGATGCGCATGTCGATGATCAGCCCGGAGACGGTGTTCATGAAGGTGGTTTTCCCGGCGCTGTTGGACCCGATCAGCCCGACGATCTCGCCTTCGTGCACATCCAGGCTCAGGCTGTTGAGGGCCAGCGCATTTTCGAAGAAAACCATCAGGTCGTGTACTTGCAGCATGGAATGCCTTTCCCCTGGGGAAAACCGCAAAAATCGGCGTTGCCCGGTGCTCTGTGGCACAAATTCGTGATGTATTACCGGTCAGTTCATTTTTTAACCACAGAGAGCACAGAGGTCACAGAGAATGATCTTTATCTTTTTCTCTGTGTTCTCTGTGTAACTAATGCCGAGTTTCTTGTTCTTTGACAAAGATTTTATCTTCATGCTGCCGATTTAATTAAAGTTTCAGAGCTTGCATACAGGGCTGCAATTATCGCCGTTACAGC
>JAEYRZ010000046.1 GCA_023435265.1 Pseudomonadota bacterium | reverse complement strand
AGGGCCCGGCCCTGCGTTACGCTTCGCCCCGCAGCCGCTGCGGCGTGCAGGCAGCACACCTCGCGGCGCGGAGCACGCGCGCCTGGGTCTTGGGCTTCTTGTCGAGTCGTCGTGTGGGTGAAACGTTGGCGCATACAGGGTCCCGGCCCTGCGTTACGCTTCGCCCCGCGGGCGCTGCGCGTGCAGGAAGCACGCCTCGCGGCGCGGAGTTTGCGCGCCTTGGTCTTGGGCTTCTTATCGAGTCGTCGTGCGGGTGAAACGTGGGGCGCATACAGGGCCCGGCCCTGCGTTACGCTTCGCCCCGCAGCCGCTGCGGCGTGCAGGCAGCACGCCTCGCGGCGCGGAGCTCGCGCGCCTTGGTCTTGGGCTTCTACTCGCGCCGAAGCCGCGGTGAGACAAATAAACCCACAAACCCCCAACCCACAAACCAACTAACCAACCAACCGCATTCCGGCCTGGTGGTCTTTATGGAATTGGGCCAGACGGCTGGTCAGGGCCGGGTACTGCTCGGGGCCGGTGAAGGAAACGCAGGCCCGGATGCCCTCGCGCTCGCTGCCCGTGGTGCTCAGCGAGATGGCGCTGATGCCGTAGTACAGCAGTTCCTCCACCAGTTCTTCGCCGCTGAACCCGGGATAGCTCACCGTGAAATAGAAACCGTCCGCCAGCGGCTGGTCGCCGTCACGGTCATAGACCAGCGCAAACCCGTTCTCCAGGAAGATACGCTTCATGACCCCGGCCCGCCGGCCGTACTCTTTCACGACGCTCACGAAGTCGTAGGCCCCCGCGTTCACGGCTTTCAACAATTCGGCCAGCCCCCACTGCACGCTGTGGGCAACGCCGGAACTCAGGGCGTACAAGCCGCCGAAAATCATGGCGTAGCCGAATTGATCGCTGCCGAAGTAGGGCTTCAGATTGTCGCCGGTGGAGTTGAAGAGTGCATCCGCAACCGCCACCATTCCGATTCGTTGACCGGCCAGGCTGAACGATTTGGAGGAGGAGATCAGCAGGATGTACTTGTCGGTGTAGCGTCCGACGCTCGGTATGAACGGCGGCTGTCCCGGCCGGCCGCACGCGGTGCGGAAATCCATGCCGAAATAAGCCTGGTCTTCCAGGGCGACCACATCGTAGCGCGTGCACAGCTCGCCGATGATGCCCAACTCCTCCTCCGTGTAGCAGATCCAGGCCGGATTGTTGGGGGTGGAGTAAAGCAGGGCGCCGAATTCCCCGCGTGCGAGATACGATTCCAGTTTGTCGCGCAGGCGCGCGCCCCGGAAGGAATAGACATCGAACGATTCGAACGGCAGGCCGATCACCCGGGCCTGGCGCTTGTTCACCGGGAAGCCGGGATCGATGAACAGAATTTTCTCCTTGCCCTTGAGCCGGCGGCCGGCGGTCATCATCGACAGGTAGGTGCCCTGCATGGAGCCGACCGTCGGCAGGCAGTTTTGCGGGGATATCGAAAGATTCATGAAGTTTTTGATGAACAGCGATATCTGCGCCTTGAGTTCGGGTATGCCGTCGAACGGCGGATATTTCGAACCGACGCCGCGCTGGAGCGCTTCGGATTCGGCCTGTACGGCGATCGACGGCGGCGCAAGACCGGGAATCCCCATTTCCATGCGGATGAAGCGTTCGCCGCCGGCGGTTTCGATTTGGGTGACCAGGCGGTTCAGTTCGCGGATCGAGGCCGCTCCGACCCGCGCGAGGCCGCTCGCGGCGATGCAGTGTCGAACGGTTTGCTGATCGATGGGCGTACGGGATGAATGCATGGGAGCGTCTCCTTCGGCTGAGTGTACTGCGACCTGGCGGTTATAGGGCTTCCAGGCGTAAAAGCCAAGACGGGTTTATTGGATGCCTCTTTTTCATGCGAATCGCCGCGCGGGGATCGATTTTATTCTTCGGGCCGGACCGGCAAGGGCGGGAGATTACCGATCGGCATGGGGAGGGCGCCGCTTTGTTCGACAAATGGGGACCCGCCGGCTTCCGGCATTTCCGGTTCGGGAACCTCCGCAGCGTCGGCGACGATGCGGTCGCGACCCATGGCCTTGGCCTTGTAGAGCGCCTGATCGGCCGATTCCATCAGGTCCCGGAGCGATGCCCCGGCGGCTGGAACGGTGGCGGCCACGCCGAAACTCAAGGAAAGCGACCGGCCGATGCGTGAGGCCTTATGCTCGATCCGCAGACCGTCCACGGCGGCCTTGACTTCCCTGGCCACCCGCAGGGCACCCGTGACGTCGGTATTGGGCAGGATCATGCCGAATTCTTCGCCGCCATACCGTGCAACCAGGTCCATGGGGCGTTTAAGGGCGGAGCTGATGGTCTGAGCCACCGTATAGAGCGCCTCGTCGCCTTTGAGGTGACCATATGTATCGTTGTAGTTCTTGAAATAATCGATGTCGCAGATGATCAGGGCCAACGATTTTTCCTCGCGGCGGGCCCGCCGCCATTCCTGCGTCAGGCGGTCTTCAAACCGCATGCGGTTGGCGATCTGGGTCAGGCCGTCCAATGCCGCCAGGCGCTGCAGTTCTTCATTAGCCTTTTGCAGCGCGAGTTCCACCTGCTTGTATTTGCTGATATCGCTCAGTGTCCCCACGATGCGGATGACCCGTCCGTCCGCCCCGGTTTCCACCGAGCGGCCGCGGGCCTGAATCCACCGCCACTGGCTGTTTTCGGAGAGCATGCGGATTTCGATGTCGAATCCCGGGGCGCCGCCGCGGGCGGCGTGTTGCAGCGCATCCTCGAGAATCGGCAGATCGTCCGGATGGGTCAGGGTCGACCAGGTCTCCAGGGTGTTCGGGAATTCGTTCGCCGGGTATCCCAGCATGACGAACCAGTTGGGGCTGTAATAAATCTGCCCCTGGAGCGGAAAATAATCCCAGAGGCCCTCATTGGCCGAGTCGAGGGCCAGGTGGAGGCGTTTTTCGCTGGTCGCCCGGGCCCGTTCGGAGCGCTTGCGCAGGACGGCTTCGGTATAGACCCGACCGAGTGCCTCGCTGTCCTGCTGGTCGACGCGCGCATACGAATCCGGGGTGTTGGCCAGGGCGATGAATCCGCAGACATCGTTGTTTTCACGCAGCGGCACCACCAGCAGGTTTTTGATGCCGGGGAAGAACGGAGGCAGCCCGCGGCCGGGCTGCTCGGCGGGTTCGACGGCGACGATCGTCCGGCTGCTTTCAATCACCTCGCGCCATATTCCGATCACTTCGAACTGCGCGTTCTCATCGCCTGGCGTGAATTCCTGCCGGGTCCCCGGGAGTTCCGCGGCGATCAGGTTCCACCCGTTCTCCTGATAGGCCACGATGAATCCCCAGGCGCTGCCGGTCAGCTGTCGGGCGGCCTTGAGAAACGTGGCGGCCAGGACATGATCGCTGCGATCGGTCAAGGTCTGCTGCAGGATCTGGTTGATTGCATCCAGCAGGCGCGATTTGCGCTCGATCTGTTCTTCCACCAGGTTGCGTTCCATAACCTCGAGCTGCAGCCGCTGATTGGCCCTGCTCAGCTCGGCGGTCCGTTCCTGGACCAGGATTTCGAGATGGCTCCGATATTTCTGCAGTTCGTTTTCCACCCGGTGCAGCCTGGATAATTTGCGGGAAAGGGTATAGCCCTGAAATCCGAGTTCGGTGACTTCGCGGATCAGGGTGTCGATCCACCCCAACAGCTGCTCGAACCGCTCGGGGCGGCATTCCGGCAGGGCGTTCAGTTCGGCCAGGAGACGCTCGCGGCTGACGCCGGTCTGGCCGGCGACAACGGCGGCCTTTTCCAGGGCGGCGATTTGAAAACAGGGTTGCTTGACCCACCAGTTGGCCAGGTGAAGGCCTTCGACCATGACGGGAATCACGGCATTCGGAAAGCCGAAAGGACCGCATGGCTGAGCGGCGGTGTGCAACGTCAGCCGGACGCGCCGGAGGAGCGATTGATCGCTCTGCAGACATAAGGCATTTCCAGCGGGCGCCTGGCAGATCATGCGGCAAATGGAAAATGGATGGCTTGGCAAGGTCAGGGCGATTCCATCCGGATCGGTGACGACCGAGGCCACGCTGCCGAGCGCGGCGATCGCATCCTGCAGGTGTTGCAGGTCGCTTAAAGGAATCAGGTCCAAAAGAGAAGACGGAACGGCCGAAGGAGATCTCGGAACCCCTGTAACGGGACTTGGCCTGTCCATCGGACCGTCCTGATGTCTATCCTTACCGATCGATAAGGTATGCGGGTCATCCCGGGGAAAGCAGGCGCAATGAATCGAGGGCGGCATTCAGCCGCGCTTTCCCCGGCAGAGTCTCGGCGTCTGCGAGCGAAGCCTGTAATCCCGCCGGCGCCAATCAAAAAACCGGATTGCTTACCAGCAACCCGGCTTAAAGGACCTCGTTACACCAGGCGGCTCGGCCATCCATCTGCATGGATCCGGAGCTTTCCGTCCTCCGGTTGCCCGGAGTTTGGCTTTTCTGGTCAGCAGTGCGCAGTACTGCAGAGATGGTGCCAATGTTCGGCATATCCTGTGTGCATGGTCCATTTATGCGGTTTTGTTGACGATTTCATCTCGGGGCCAATGCAGAGGGGCAGGAAGCGTTTCGGGTGTTGTGTAGTCTGGTTCTCAAATTTATATAACCCGCGCTGCCCAAATTCCCACTTCCCGAAGTGCGACCGACACCCTGCTTGACACACCGGATGCGCTGAATATGAGTTGAAGAGGGTGCAAGGCGCGTTCTTCAAGATTCAGAAAGATAGCCCTGAGCGCTTCGGACATCCGCATAAAAGATTTCACTGGGCACCAAAGAATGCTAATACAGGCTGCAGTCGTGCCGCGGCATCGAAAACCAGAACTTGAAGGCGAAGTGCGGCCTGCCATCCGTATGGGATATCTTCATGAACCGTGCATTCAAGCCCGTTTGGATCGCCCTGCTCGGCCGTGAGGCGATCATGGGGATCCGGGAGATGGGACGCATGGCCATTTTCCTGGGCCGCGGCATCCGGCACCTCTTTGCCTTGCCCGTCCAATGGCGCCGCATTGTGCAGCAAATTCACTTTATCGGGTTCAAGTCGATGTTCGTGATCACGCTGACGGGCATTTTCACCGGTATGGTGCTGGGATTGCAAGGGTATTACACCCTGGTCAAGTTCGGCTCCGAAGGTGTTCTGGGAGCGGCGGTGGCCCTTACACTGGTTCGGGAGCTGGGGCCGGTCCTGACCGCCATCATGGTGGTCGCCCGGGCTGGTTCGGCCATGGCGGCGGAAATCGGGATCATGCGCATTACGGAACAAATCGATGCCCTGGAAACCATGGACATCAATCCGGTGCGGTTCTTGTTCACGCCCCGGCTGGTGGCCGCGCTGATCAGCCTTCCGCTGTTGACGGCCCTCTTCGATGTGATCGGTATCATGGGCGGTTATCTGAGCGGGTCGGTGCTGCTGGGCATCAATTCATCCATCTATTTCAGCCGCGTGGAATCGAGCGTGCAGATGGCGGATTTAATGGGCGGTTTCTACAAGTCGGTTTGTTTCGCGGTGCTGATCATGACCATCTGCTGCCATCAGGGATATTACACCCATATCCGCAAAGAAGGCTTCGGAGCCAGGGGAGTCAGTTTCTCAACCACCTCCGCGGTGGTCATTTCGTGTGTCCTGATTCTGGTGTCCGATTATGTCATGACCTCTTTCCTGCTTTAGCCCGGGACCTTCATGGATCAACCTTTGATCGAATTTCAAGATGTCCACAAAGCATTCGACGGCCTGGCGGTGCTCAAAGGCATCGATCTTTCGATCCACCGCGGCCAGGTGACCACCATCATCGGGAAGAGCGGCTCCGGCAAAAGCGTTCTCCTGAAGCATATCATCGGTCTTTTGGAGCCCGACCGGGGCCGGATTCTTTGGGCCGGGCGCCCGCTGGAAGATCTCAACCGGGCGGAGCGCCGGCAGCTCAAACTCAGGTGCAGCTACATGTTTCAAAACAATGCCCTGTTCGATTCCCTGTCGGTGTACGATAACATCGCCCTGCCGCTCAGAGAACGCGACCGGCTGAAACCGGATCAGATCCTTCGTCAGGTTCGCGAGATGATGGAGCAGCTCGATATCGCCGGAATCGAGCAGAAGTTTCCGTCCCAGCTGTCGGGAGGCATGAAAAAACGGGTGGCCATGGCGCGGGCGCTGGTCACCAGGCCCGAAATCATCCTGTTCGATGAACCGACCACCGGGCTCGATCCGATCCGCAGAAACGCGGCGCACCAGATGATCGTCGATCACCAGCGGCGGTTCGGCTTCACCGGCGTGATGGTAAGTCATGAAATTCCGGACGTCTTTTATATTTCCCAGCGCATTGCCATGCTGGATGAGGGGCGCATCGTTTTTCAGGGCAGTTGCAGCGAAATTCAGCACAGCGATCATCCGACGCTGCGGGCCTTTCTGGCCGGCCCGCCGTCCGACCAGGTGTGCGCTTGAAGCAGCCGTGCCGAGAATGCAAGAGGCTTTGGAGGATACATGAAAAAAGGAACTGTTGAGGCGACCGTGGGTGTTTTCGTTTTGATCGGTATCCTATGCGTCGCTTATCTGACCATCAGATTGGGACGCATGGAATGGTTCGGCAGTGATTATTATGAAGTGGACGCATTATTCAATTCCGTTTCAGGCCTCAAGGCCGGGGCGGCCGTGGAGGTTTCGGGCGTGGCGGTCGGGAAAGTCGATGCGATCTCGCTGGACCAGAAATCGAAAATGGCGCGCGTGCAGCTGAAAATCCGGGAAGACCTGGTCCTGTATGATGACGCCATCGCATCGATCAAGACTTCGGGGCTGATCGGCGATAAGTATATCATGCTGTCCCAGGGCGGCTCGGGCCAGCCGATTGAACCGGGGGGCGTCATTTTCGATACCGAATCGGCCCTGGACATCGAAGAACTGATCAGCAAATTCGTATTCGGTAAAGTGTCATGAGAGAAAACATACTGATCACAGGGGAATTATCGGCGGTGCCGGAAAAGACATTTCGACTCAGCGCCGCGGCCCGGATGCGGTATGGAGACCCGGGCCGTTCCTGCCGCCTTTCGGCGTCATCCATGGTACCGCCGGTCGTCGTTGCATTCAGTGCAAATCAGCGCAAGGAGGATTCATATCGATGTGGATAAAGGGAATCGTGCTCACCATCGCGGCCACGTTGTTGCTGGGCCATGGCATACCGGCGGCTGCGGTTGCCGTGTCGCCCACCGAAGCCATTAAAAACTCGATCGACCGCATTGTCAGCATCCTGAACGATCCGGCTTTCGCGGCGCCGGACCGCAAAGCCACCCAGCGTCAAAAGATCTGGGAGGTGGCCAGGCCCATGTTCGATTTTGATGAGATCAGCCGTCGGACCATAGGAACCGATTGGCAGCGCTTCAAGCCGGAAGAGAAGAAGAAGTTCGCGGATGTTTTCGCCCGTTTTCTGGGCAATACGTACATCGACAAGTTGCAGAGCGAGTATCAGAACGAACAGGTCAGCTTCGACAGCGAGCTTGTGCGGGATACTCAGGCGCTTGTGCGGACCCAGCTCCTGCGCCAGGGGACGCAGATCCCTATCGACTACCGTATGAAATTCGAGCAAGGTGAATGGAAGATCTACGATATCCTGGTGGAGAATGGGATCAGCCTGGTCAAAAACTACCGCGTTCAGTTTCAATCCGCCCTTCAGAAAGAGACTCCGGCGCAGTTGATCGAACGTCTGCAGAAAAGACTGGATGAACCGGGCTCCGGTTATGTCGGCGACTGACCGTATTACCTGCTTCTGAGAACGGATGGATCATGAAAATAAGCGCTGTGTTTTCACTGCTCATGGCGGCAGTGTGGGTGGTGGCGGGTTGCGCAGGTCAAAAAGGCGCGGCGATTCAGGAAACTGCGGCGGGGCGGCCCGGGATCGAAAGCGCCTCGGCGGAGGAGCCTCCCGCCGCCAAGCCGTCTTCCGATTTGACGCCTGAAGAAGAGGCCCTTCTGGAAGACGATTGGGCCGAAGACGATGAAGACCTCTTCACGGTGGCCGATCCCCTGGAAGGCTTCAACCGGGCCATGTTCGTGGTGAACGACAAGCTCTACTTCTGGGTGCTCAAGCCGGTGACGCGCGGCTACCGGACGGTGATGCCGGTGGAAGTGCGCACCGCTGTGGCCAATTTTTTCACCAATCTGGGCATGCCCATCCGGGTGGTCAACGGCCTGCTGCAGGCAAAACCCAGGGCCGCCGGAGCGGAACTGGTCAAATTCATGTTCAATTCGACCGTCGGCGTACTGGGTTTCGGCGACCCGTCCCGACAATTTGCCTGGCTCAATCCGGACCCCGAGGATCTGGGGCAGACGCTGGGCAGCTACGGCCTCGGCAACGGATTCTACATCGTCTGGCCGGTTCTGGGTCCGTCGACGCTGCGCGACTCGGTGGGCGAGGTCGGCGACCGCTTCCTCAATCCGATCGCTTATGTCGATCCCCAGGAAGCCTCCTTCGGCCTGAGCGGCTACAAGATGGTCAATACGCTTTCCTTCCGCATCGGCGATTATGAATCGCTCAAGCAGGCCGCCCTGGATCCCTACGAAGCGATGCGCGACGGGTACATTCAATTGCGCCGGGCCAAATTGAAAAAATGAGGTTCAGCCGCTCTTTTCGACCGCCGCGGCCAGGCGCTGCATCACGTCGCCCGCCGGCCCCAGCAGCGTCGTATCGCTGATTCCGCTCAAGGGTGTGTTTTCGGGATTGATTTCGATCAGAAAGGCGCCGTTGCGCTTGGCGATCGCCGGCAGGTGGGCGGCCGGCTCCACGGTCGCCGATGTGCCGATGATCAGCATGATGTCGCATTCGGCCGCCAGCGCCTGCGCCCGCCGGTGACACGCCGTGGGAATGGCTTCGCCGAACATCACCACATCGGGCCGCAATACGCCCCCGCAGACACAGCGGGGCGGAAGAACGGTGAGCGACAGTTCGTCCGCATCGATGCGCCGGTCGCAGGACATGCATCGATGAACGGCGAAGCTGCCGTGGAATTCGATCACGTCGCGGCTGCCGGCTTTTTGATGAAGCCCGTCGATATTCTGCGTGATCACGCTTTGCAGAATGCCCATCCGCTCCAGACGGGCCAGTGCCAGATGGCCGGCGTTGGGCGCGGCCCGCTCGATCACCTTCTTGAGTTCCAGGAATAGAACCTGCCATACACCGCCCGGGTCATGCGCAAGGGCGTCGATATGCGCGTAGCGCATGGGGTCGATTTTCTCCCACAGGCCGCCGGCGCCGCGAAAGGGCGGTATGCCGCTTTCGACCGATATGCCGGCGCCGGTCAGGGCGACGGCGTGCCGGGCACGGGAGAGCTGAGCGGCGGCGGCTGACATTTTCTGCATGGCGACCTCGAGCTGCAAGCGGCAGGCGGTGCGGTCCGGCGCTTCTGCAAGAAGGCGGATCGCATCCCGCGGCGCGTTCAGATTTCGAACGTCATGTCGGCTCCCACGGCCACACAACTCAGCTGCCGGCCGCGCTGCCGGATGATTTCACGACAGGCGGCAACCATCTCGTCCACCTCCTTGTCCGTACGCTCCTGATTGAGATGGAAGAGGCCGAGTTGTTTGACGCCGGCCCTGAACGCCAGTTCCAGGACATCCAGATAGGAGGAGTGACCCCATTCGATCAACAGATTGTACTCCTGGGGCGTATACTCGGCATCGTGCAGGAGCAGGTCGGCACCCTGGCAGAAGTCAAGATATTCGGCCGGCGGCAGTCCGCCGGGATGCACGAAGCCCAGTTCGTTGTCGGTGAGGAAGACGAATGACCTTCCGTCTTCGACGAATTTATACCCTTTGCCGGCATTGGGATGGCTGATCTGGATGGGAAAGATGGTGACCGAGCCGATTTCGAATTTCTCCGGATGATCTTCTTCGTAGACGATCTGTGCTTTCAGGTCGGAGTAACGTACCGGGAAATTGGGCGGCGCCATGATTTTTGAGAACATGCTTTCCATGAAGCGTTTGTGGAAAGGCCCCCGGTGCATTCGGATTTCCGGATGTTCCAGAAACAGGGGTTTGAAGAATGGAAACCCCATGAGGTGGTCCCAGTGACCGTGGGTGATCAGAAAATGGTAGTTGTAACGGCCTTCTTTGATGAGGTGGTTGCCCAGGCGCCGGATGCCCGTACCGGCGTCCACGATGATGATGTCATCGCTCGCGGTTCGGATTTCCAGACAGGTGGTATCGCCGCCGTAGCGTATGTATTCTTGGCCTGAAACCGGAATGGATCCCCTCGACCCCCAGCACCGGATTAGCATGCACCACATCCATCTCGGCGCCGCCCGCCCGCAGTTTCTTCGGTTGGATCGGTGCGGCGTCCTCTTCGCGTTGCGCTTCTATCCACCCGTTTCGGCGTTGGTACCCCAGAACGTGAACCAGACATCTTCCCGGGACCAGCGACGCAGGATGACCGCCGCCCTTTCCCGCAGCAGGGCTTCGATTTCCCTTGCCTGGCTGCGCAGCAACCCCGACACGATAAATTGGCTATGTTTCTGAAATTGCGGCGAAACGATCAATTCCCCCATGACCGCATGGTGAATATTGGATACCATAAGGTCGCAAGCTAAGTCTATATAATTCTTGGCATTGCCTTGCACCACGACGATCCGCCCGGTCATGCGGTTCAGTTCGACATTGCGCAGGGCCGTAGCGGCTGCAAGATGGTTCAGATCCAGCGCCACCACGCGCCGGGCGCCCAGATGGGCCGCAGCCACCGCCAACAAGCCCGTGCCGGTGCCCAGGTCCAGGACGCTGGCCACCGGCCGGTAGTCGAAAGCCAGTTGAAGTGCTTCCAGGCAGTCGCGGGTCGTGGGATGGGTCCCGGTGCCGAAGACAACCCCCGGGTCGAGCCGGATCGTGTCCGCGCCGGCCGCATCCGGGATCGCATGCCATGCCGGAACGATGGTCAGCCGGCCCACCGTTACCGGTTCGATGGGGCCGCCGTGCCATTGATCATAGGTCATGACGAAGCGGTCCTCGATTTTCAGATGGGATTGCCGCTGCAGGAGGCCTGAGATTGCGGTTTCCGCCGGCCGGTGGAAAAAGAGAAAGGCGTCTTCTTCCTCCTGCCAGGTGCCGATCAAGGCGCAGTCCTTCCGGATGGCCGGATCCGGAGCGACCCGGCCTTTCACATAGTAGATGTAGAGATCGCCATAAGGCGCCTTGGGGCGGTCGTTCACTTGGACGCTTGGTCGATGTGCCACTGCATGGGGTCGATCAGTTCGAAACCCAGTTCCTGGAGCTTCTTTTTGACTCGGGCGACATTGTTGGTCAGCAGGTACGGGAACACCGCGCGCTTGTTCTCTTCCCAGTGGCGCGCCACCAGGACGCTGCCGAAGGAGATATTCTCGGCCGTGATGGTATCGACGATTTTCTTGAGCTGCCCGACCTTCTCTTCCACCATGATGCCCAGCAGGGTGCCCGGCTGGCCGATGCCCATCACGTTGATGAAAGCCTGCAATAAATCGCGCACCGAAAGAATGCCGATCAAGATGCCGTTTTCATCGACCACCGGAAACGCACCCACCCTTTTTTCCTGGATCAGCAGCAGGGCATCCTGAAGGGTGTGGGAGGGCTTGATCGTCATGGGATCGGGGGTCATGACATCCGATACCTGCAACTCGGCGAAGCGCGATTCTTCGGCGGGGTCGCCGGGCGCCTTGGCCAGGTGGAAGGGCAGGGCGCTGCGGATGTCCCGGTCGGTGATGATGCCCACCACGCGGCGGTCGGCATCCACCACTGGAAGATGGCGGATCTGTTTCGAATGCATCAGCGCCCGGGCTTCCAAAAGGCTGGTGTCCCTGCGTACCGTGATCACATCTCTTTTCATGGATCGGCTGACAAACATGGTGGCCTCCTTTACAGACCCGCGTCGTCGCGCGACGATATGTCCAGCAGAATCTTAACGTGGTTGGCTGCAAGCACCGGCAGTTGCTCCAGGCAATAGCCGCCCTCCAGGATGGAAATCAGGCGGCCGCCGGTATACTGCTCGGCGATTTGCATGAAGCTGCGCGCCAGGGCCGAGAATCCTTCCGTGGTGAGGCGCATGTCGGACATGTCATCGTCTTTGTGGGCATCGAAACCGGTGGAGAGCAGGAGCACTTCGGGGCGGAACGTTTCCATGGCCGGCAGCAAATCCCTTTCGACACACTGGGTGTACTCCGCATCTCCCTGTCCCGGCAATACCGGGGAATTTCTGGTGAAGCCGTATCCTTCGCCGCCGCCCTGTTCGAATTCACGTCCGGTGCCGGGATAGGCGAACGAGGGATGCTGGTGGATGGAATAGTAGAAGACGGAAGGATCCTTTTCGAACACATGCTGGGTCCCGTTGCCGTGGTGCACGTCGAAATCGATGATGGCCACGCGCTTGATTTTCCATTCGACCTGAAGATAACGCGCGGCGATGGCGATGTTGTTGAAATAGCAGAACCCCATGGCGCGGTCCCGCTCGGCATGATGGCCCGGCGGCCGCACGGCGCAAAAGGCATTGTCGATTTCGCCGGCCATGAGCCGGCGTGCGGTCTCCAGAACGCCGCCCACCGCCAGCTTGGCGATTTCGAAGGTCTCGGTGCACATCTGGTTGTCCTGGCTGTCGAAGGTGCGGTGGCCGGCCAGGCAGACCTCTTCGAAGCGCCGGATGTAGGCCGGCGTGTGGATGGTCTCGATCCACTTGAGATCGGCCGGTTCCGCGGCGATGGGGATGAGATGGGGCAACAGGCCGGCCTGTTCGATCCCCTGGCGGATCATCAGCAGCCTTTCGGACATTTCGGGATGATACGGCCCTGTGTCGTGGAGCAGGTAGCGTTGATCGTACAGAAAACCCGTTCTTTTCATTGCTGCCCCCTGGCTGGTATTTATGTGCCTTCGGCCGAAGGTGACCGGCCGCTTCACTCGGGTACCCCGGGGCGGTGCGGAATCCGGATATCAACTCATGATTTTGTCGAAGATCGCAAATGCCGCCCGCACGGCCGCATTGTTCTCGTCAAGCGCGATGGTCGGCTGCCCGTTCAGGTCGTATCGATAGACCGACTCGTCTTCCGGAATGATCCCCGCCAGTTCCAGCTCGTTTTCGGCGAGAATCGACATGACCTCCTGCGGCATATCGGCTTTGGCTTGATTGATGATCAGGTAGCTCTTGCCCACGCCGATCTTCAGTTCGCGCGCCAGTTTGTCGATGCGCAGACCGGCCTGCAGCCCGCGGCGCGAAGTGTCGGTCACGATCAGCAAAAGGTCCACATTCTTGGTGGTCAAACGGCTGATATGCTCCATGCCGGCTTCGTTGTCCATGACGACATAGCTGTAATTGCCCAGCAGCCGCTCCAGAAAGCCGGCCAACAGCGAATTGGCCGCGCAGTAGCAGCCGGAGCCCTCCGGTTGGCCCATGACGACGAGGTCGTAGCTGTCGTGCTCCACGATGGCCTCTTCGAGGCGCATGGACATGAAGACGTCCTTGGTCATGCCGGAGGGGACATCGCCTTTTTTCATGTCCTCACGGGCCTGGCCGAGGGTGTCGGTGACCTTCAATCCGAGGACTTCGTTGAAGTTGGCGTTGCTGTCCGCGTCGACCGCCAGGATGGGGGTCTTGCCGCGGGAAACGAGATATTTGACCAGCAGCCCGGCAACAGTCGTCTTTCCCGTGCCGCCTTTGCCTGCCAGAGCAATGTGGAATGCCATGATTTGAATGTACTCCTTTAGAGCGCCGCATCCGCGTGCCGCTTGAATAAGGGCCGTGTCCAAGCCCGGGTCGCTCCAAATTAGGGAAGATCGCGCATTCCGTCAAGCGCCTTTTCGGACCGGCGTCTTTTCGGATCGGCGGCGGTTCCAGACCCTTAACTTTGAATTGGGGCCAGATCGGAATCGGGGTCGCCATCGCGATCGAAATGCGCCGCCTATTCAATATCCTTTGCACCTGACCTGCCGGCGGACTTTTCGATACCGATACCGATACCGATTCCGACCAATTCCGACCCCGAAAAATTCAACCGGTCCGCACACCCCTGATTGTGACGGCCCTGATCGCTCGGCTACACGTGCTTGCATTCGGCCCGACCGTGTGTTACCAATTTCTCCTGAATTAACCTATTAACAACAAAGTATTTTCTCGCCGAAGAGGAGAATTTGCCATGCTGGATATGGTCAAGAAAAGCATGCTGGCCGGAATTGGTCTGGCCCTCAAAACCTGGGACGAGGTGGAAGCCGTTGTTCAGGAGTTGCAGAAAAAAGGCGAAATGTCGGAAGCCGAGGGGCGCAAATTTCTGTCCGAGATTCGAAACCGCTACGAGGAAACACAAGAAAAGCTCGAAAAGCGCGTCGACCAGGCGGTCAAGGAGATCCTCAGGAAAGCCGACATCGTCACCCATGAAGATTTGAAGGAACTCAAGAAAGAAATCCGTGAACTCAAGAGCGTGGTCAATTCGATGACCGGCAACGTCACCGGCAAGATATTATAAGGTCCGGCACAGGCCCGAGCGCGGCGCCTGTTGTCGTCTCACTGCGGTGGCACTGAAGGCGGGCGGCGGGTTGCGCCCGGCCGGTGCTTCCGCGCGGCCGTTTTCCGGGAAACCGCATGATCAGCATTCGTAAAATCGGGGTACTCGGACGAACCTACCGACACCTGAACCGTTATCGCCAGATTCTGGGGGTGTTGTTCCGTTACGGGTTTGGCGATCTGATCGATACGCTCAAGATCGAACAATACATCGAGATCGGTTTGAAGATGATCTCGCGCAAGCGGCGCGAGCGGATCGATAAACTCTCGCGCAGCGAACGGGTGCGCATGGCCCTGGAAGAACTGGGGCCCACCTACATCAAATTCGGTCAGATCCTCTCCACCCGGCCCGATCTCATCTCCGTCGAATTCCTGACCGAATTCGCCAAACTCCAGGATAAAGTGCCGCCTTTCGGTTTCGGGGAATTCAAAAAGACAATCGAATCGGAACTGGGCCGGCCGACCGAGGCGGTGTTCGCCCAGCTTGACTCTCAGCCGCTGGCCTCGGCTTCCATCGGCCAGGTCCACCGCGCCCGGCTGCACAACGGCGATGATGTGGTCGTCAAAGTGCGCCGCCCCGGCATCGAGAAAATCATCGAAGTGGACCTCGAAATCATGCTTCACCTGGCCACCTTGATGGAGAAGCACATCGAGGAGCTGGCCCTGCACCGGCCGGTCAAAATCGTCGAGGAGTTCGCCCGCACCATCGCCCGTGAGATGGACTACACCTTCGAGGCCGCCAGCATGGAACGCGTGGCCGCGCAGTTTCTGGGCGATCCGACGGTCTACGTTCCCCGCGTTTATCGTGATTGTTCGAGCGCCGCCGTGCTGACGAGCGAGTACGTGAAAGGCATCAAGGTCGACCAGGTCGAGGCGCTCCGCGAATCGGGCAGCGACTGCAAATTGATCACCCGACGGGGGGCCGACATCCTGCTCAAGCAGATCTTCGTCTACGGATTCTTCCATGCCGATCCCCATCCAGGCAATATCTTCGTGCTGCCGCAAGAGGTGATCTGCCTCATCGACTTCGGGATGATGGGCTCGGTGGACCGGGCCACGCGCGAGGTTTTCGTATCGCTGGTGGACAGCATCCTGCAGCGCGACGATCCGCGGACCACCCGGATTCTGATGACCATGACCGACTGGGATGAAGAGCCTGACGCGGTTCAACTGGAAAAGGACGTGGCCGATTTCGTGGCCCGCCATCTGAACAAGCCGCTCAGGGAGATGAATCTCTCCAGGCTGCTGCAGCAGCTCCTCGAAACCGCCACCCGGCATCGCATGCGCGTCCGGCCGGATATCTTCCTGATGCTCAAGGCGCTGGCCCAGACCGAAGGATTCGCCCGCGCGCTGGACCCGGAATTCGACATGCTCGGCAAGGCGGCGCCGTTTATCCGCAACGTGAAGCGCGCGCGCCTGGCGCCCGGCCGGGTGGCCGAAGATGTCGCCCATCTGGTCGAACAGGGCTACACCTTCCTGAGCGATTTTCCCAGAGACCTGCTGGAGATCAGCCGCTCGTTGCGTCAACGCAAGCTCGCCTTCACCCTGGTGCTCCGGGATATGGACCGTATGCTGCATACGCACGATCAGATCAGCAACCGCCTCTCGTTCAGCATCATTATCGCCGCGCTGATCATCGGCTCCGCACTGATCGTGATCTCCAACATGCCGCCCATGGTATACGGCATTTCGCTGATCGGGCTGATCGGCTTTCTCACCGCCGCGGTGCTGGGCATCTGGCTGCTCATCGCCATCATCAAGAAGGGCCGCCTGTGACGGTTTTCGCAGCAGCCGATCGGGCGCGGCGTCCGCGGCCGCTTGCCGCCCGGCCGGCTACCCCGCGATCAGGGCGGCCAGCCAGAGAATCAAGAGCACCCCCAGCCATGCGCCGGCCATGGCCCACAGGATGTTTTTCCAGCGCGGGCCGAGATAACGCTGCGAGCTTTGGACGATCCAGGTCCAATTGAGCCACAGATGCAGGGGCAGGAGGATGAACAGCAGCAGCGCGAGCGAAAGATGCAGGTCGCCCCAGTCGTGGCGGTTCAGTCCCAGAAAGAATTCCCGCCCGCCCCGTCCGCGGGGAATGATGAACCCCAGCAACAATCCGAGCGCCGCAACGGTGGTGACGACCAGAAACAGAGCGGCATCGATGACATACTTCAGCGTATTCTTTTTCATCGGCGACTGCCTTGCATTACGGTGATCCTGTCACCTGGTTTTCAGGGAAGTCCATCACCGGCCTTACGCCATCATGACCCGGACCGCAATCATATTCGCAGTTTTTTAATCCATTGTCTCTGTGCTCTCTGTGTCCTCTGTGGTCATTCGGCCTTTTTACGAGTCCATCAATCATGATGGAAAAAGCTGCAAACCGAACGGTGTCAATCAGATTTGACAAAAGTTGTCAGACTCCCTAATATCGGCTCTACAAAAGGTGAACGGCCCGCCGGCCGTGCCCCTGCCTCCTGCTGAACGGAGCCGCTGAACTTGGTTTATCCTGCTCGCCTGTGTTCAGTTCCGAAGAAAACGCCTGAGTTCATGATCCATTGGAATGCGTGGATGCGCTGAGCGCATGCGCTCAGCTGCGCATCGGCATTCGCGCACGGGCGCAGGTGTTGAGAAAATGAATCGATTCAGGCGGCGCGCCCTCGAGCCGGCGCGGCGCGAAGTATCGCAACCGTCATGCAGCGCCCGACTTTTGATCGGCGCGAAAGGTAGAGTTTGCCTCCGATGTTCGACGATGCCGTCCTGTCACCCTGGACGCCGGGTGTATTCAGCCTGGCGGTCTACACCATGCTGGTGCTCGGACTGATGGCCGGACTGCTGTTCCTGACCGCCTGGCTCGGTCGGCGGCGGCCGACGCTCGAAAAACTCAGGCCTTATGAAAGCGGCATCATTCCCACCGGGACCGCGCGATTGCGCTATCCGGTCCCGTTTTTCCTGGTGGCGATTTTTTTTCTGATCTTCGATGTCGAAGGTGCGTTCATTTTTGCCTGGGCGGTGGCCGGCCGCGAGCTGGGCTGGGCAGGCTGGATGCGGATTACGCTGTTCATCGTTCTGCTGTTGATCGGGTTGATCTACATCTGGCGCAAAGGAGGACTTTCGTGGGGGCCGACCCTCAAACAAAAATGATCCCGGCCTGGCAGCAGGGTACCGACTTCCTGATCAACTGGGCGCGCAAAAACAGCCTGTGGCCGATGTTCTTCGGATTGTCGTGCTGTTTTGTTGAAGAAGCGGCGGTCTTCACGTCACGCTACGACCTGGCCCGCTTCGGCGCCGAAGTGTTGCGCGCCTCGCCGCGTCAGTCCGACCTGCTGATCATTTCGGGCACCGTTTTCAAGAAAGTGGCCCCCATGGTGCTGCGCCTCTACGAACAGATGGCCGAACCCAAGTGGGTCGTCTCCATGGGCTCGTGCGCCAATTCGGGCGGCATGTACGATGTCTACAGCGTCGTGCAGGGCGTCGACCAGATCCTGCCCGTGGATGTCTACATCCCCGGCTGCCCGCCGCGCCCCGAGGCGGTCATGCAGGGGCTGGTGCTGCTGCAGGAGAAGATCAGCCGCAGGGAAAGGCCCACGCGTTCGATCTTCAACCTGGCCGGCGGAAGCCAGGGCAGCGAGGGGCCCCTGCTGGTCGACGGCCGCACCAAGTCGCGCGATCCGCGCGGCCCCGGCATGGAAGGAACCATCATCCGCGGAACCTCGGTGACGCCGCCTTTTTTCCGCGACAGCCGCTCGGATTTGATGTGGACCCCACCGCCGGCGCGCATCGAACTGAACGCCGCTCAGCGCGGCCTGGCCGATTCCCTGCGCGCTCGTTTCGGCGATGCGGTCAAGGCGCTCGAACCGACTTCCGATATGCCCGCTTTCGAAGTGCCTGCGGCGCAGGTCAAGGCCGTACTGCGCTATTTAAAGGAAGAAGCGGCGCCGCGCTTTCGGCGTCTCGACGACCTGACCGGCATCGATGAATCGGCGCGCCGCGAACGCGGGAAGTATCCGGATTTCACGCTGGTGTACCATTTATTAGCCTTCGATCGGCCGGAGCGCCTGCGCATCAAGGTGCCGTTGACCGGCCAAACCCCCACGGCACCCAGTGTGACCGATATTTGGCCCTCGGCCGGCTGGTACGAGCGCGAGGCCTACGACCTCCTTGGAATCCGGTTCGACGGCCACCCCGACCTGCGGCGCATCCTCATGCCGCACAACTGGCAGGGCCACCCGCTGCGCAAGGATCATCCGGGGCGGGCCACCGAGATGCCGCCTTACACGCGGGCGGACGCGGAACGCAACCAGCCGCTCGACGCCGGCCTGTCGCTGCACGGCGGCCGTATGGGCAAAGAAGAGCTGATCCTCAACATCGGTCCGCATCACGTCAGCACGCACGGCCTGATCCGCTACATCGTCTCCCTGGACGGCGAAGAGATCACCGGCATGGACATCGACATCGGTTATCATCACCGCGCGGCCGAAAAGCTGGGCGAACGCCAGAGCTGGCACCAATACATCCCCTACACCGACCGGGTCGACTATCTGGCCGGGGCCAACAACAACCTGCCCTATGTCATGGCCGTGGAAAAGCTGGCCGGCATACGGGTGCCGGAGCGCGCGCAGGTGATCCGCATCCTGCTCTGCGAACTCTACCGCCTGAGCAACCACCTGGTCTGGTTCGCCACCATGGCGCACGATCTGGGCGCCATGACACCCAATTTCTACACCTTCCGCGAACGCGAAATGATCATGGACATCGCCGAGCTGATCACCGGCGGCCGGCTGCACCCGGCCTGGTTCCGCATCGGCGGCGTGGCCGCCGATCTCCCCGAGGGCTGGAAGGAGGCCGTGGACGACCTGGTGCGCATCTTCCCCGCGCGGCTGGCCGAATACGAAAAGCTGACCACCGCCAATCCGATCTTCAAAGCCCGCACAGTCGGCATCGGCCGGCTCAGCCTGGACGAGGCATTAGAGTGGGGCGTCACGGGACCGAACCTGCGCGCCAGCGGGATCGAATGGGATTTGCGCAAGGCGTTTCCCTATTCGGGCTACGAGCAGTTCGAATTCGAGGTGCCCACGGCGAGCGAAGGCGATGCCTACGCGCGCTACCTGGTGCGGGTGGAAGAGATGCGCCAGAGCATCCGCATCATCCGCCAGGCGGCCGCCGACATGCCGGCCGGGCGCTGGCTGTCGGAAGACTACCGCTACGTGGTCCCGCAGCGCAGCGAGATGCTGCGCGACATCGAAACCTTGATCCACCATTTCATTCACGTGACCCGCGGGCAGAAAATACCGCGCGGCGAGGCCTACATGGCCTGCGAGGTGCCGCGCGGCGAGCAGGGCTACTACGCGGTCAGCGACGGCCTGGGCTACGCGTACCGCCTGCGCATCCGGGGCCCCGGGTTCGCCAACATCCAGGCCATGCCGCTGATGGCCGTGGGCGAGAGCATCGCCGACCTGATCGCCATCTGCGGCTCGCTGGACTACATTCTGCCCGATATCGACCGCTGAGCCGGGCAGATCGAGGAAAAAAGCGCTCCAAATGTTGCCTGAAGAACTGAAAAAGCAGTGGAACGAAAGGATCGCGGCCGCGCCCCATCCGCGGGAGCTGGCCATCGACCTGATGTTCGACGCGCAGGCCCATTACGGCTACCTGAGCGACGCGGCGCTCGAAGAGAGCGCCGCCATGCTGGGCATGACGCCCCTGGAACTCGAAGAGCTGGCCACCTTTTACACCTTCATCTACCGCGAACCGGTGGGCCGCTACGTGATTCATGTGTGCGACAGCCTGATCTGCTGGATGGAGGGGTATGAAAAGATCGCCGACTATCTGCGGCGCGTGCTCGAGGTCGAAATCGGCGGCACCACCGAGGACGGGCTTTTCACTTTACTGCCGGTCTGCTGCATCGGATACTGCGACCGCGCCCCGGCCATGCTGATCAACCGCAAGGTGTACGGCAACCTGACGGCAGATAAGATCGACGCCATTCTGGCCGAACTGCGGCGGGAGGCGCTTGACGCATGAAGCGATCCTACCCTCAGGTGCTCCTGGGCAACCGGCGGCCCGACCGCATCGCCACCATCGATGAATACCGCGCCGCCGGCGGCTACGGCGACCTGAGCGAAATTCTGAAGCAGCCGCAGGAACGCATCGGCGAGGTCCTGAAGGCGGCGGCCCTGCTGGGGCGCGGCGGCGCCGCTTTTCCCATGGGCGTCAAGCTGGGCACCATCCCTGCGGATGCGCCGCATCCGCGGTACATCGTCTGCAACGCCGACGAGATGGAGCCCGGCACCTTCAAGGACCGCGTGCTGATCCATGCCGATCCGCACCAGCTCATCGAGGGCCTGATCCTGGCCGGCTTTGCCGCCGGGGCCGAGGAGGGCTTCATTTTCGTGCGTCCCGAATACGAGAACGCGGCCCGCATTCTGGAGCGCGAAATCGAGGTGGCGGCCGCGGCCGGCTACCTGGGCCGCCATATCGGCGGCAGCCCTTACAGCCTGCGACTCAGCGTCCATCGCAGCGCCGGGCGCTACATCTGCGGCGAGGTCACGGCCCAGAACAACGCCCTGATGGGCCTGCGGCCCAACCCGAAACAGCCGCCGCCCTATCCGACGGCAAAGGGGCTGTGGGGCCGGCCCACCCTGACCCAGAATGTCGAAACCCTGGCCTATGTGCCGCACATCGTGCGCAACGGCGCCCAGTGGTTCAAGGATCTGGCGCTGACGGCCGAAGGCGGCGGCACCAAGCTGTACGGCGTGAGCGGCCGGGTCAACCGGCCGGGCTGCTACGAACTGCCGCTGGGTGTCCCCCTTTCCGAGATCATCGAAGAACATGCCGGCGGCATGCGGGCGGGCGCGGCCTTCAAGGCCTGCCTGCCGGGCGGCGCCTCCACCGGCTTTCTGCCGGCCGAGCATTATCACATCGCCATGGATTTCGAGGCGCTCAAGAAGGCGGGCAACCGCCTGGGCACGGCCGCGATCATGGTGTTCGATCAGCACGACTGCCTGACGGCCGCCACCTTGAACCTGATCGAATTCTTCACCCGTGAATCGTGCGGCTGGTGCACGCCGTGCCGCGAGGGGCTCCCCTATATCCGCGACCTACTGTGGCGGATCGAGCACGGGCAGGGAGAGCCCGGGTATGTGGAACTCATCGAGACCCAGGCCGCCCACCTGTGGCGTTCGTACTGCGCCTTTGCGCCCGGCGCGGCGGCGCCGGTGCAGAGCCTTCTGGAACATTACCGGGACGAACTGATGGCGCACATCACGGACCGCCGTTGTCCCTTTGAACAGAACGGGGGCGAAGCATAATGCCCACGGTGATCATCGACAACCGTTCCATCGAGGTGGCGGAGGGAACAAAAATCATCAGTGCGGCCGAGCGCCTGGGAATCATGATCCCGCGCTTCTGCTTCCATCCGGCGCTGGGTGCCGTGGGGGCCTGCCGGGTCTGCGCGGTCAAGTTTCTGGAAGGACCGGTCAAGGGCATCCAGATGAGCTGCATGATCGACGCCAAGGACGGCATGGTGGTGTCGACCGACGATCCGGAAGCCATGGAGTTCCGGCGCCAGGTGATCGAATGGCTGATGATCAGCCATCCGCACGACTGCCCGGTGTGCGACGAGGGCGGCCACTGCCTGCTGCAGGACATGACTGTGTCGGGCGGCCACGGCCGGCGCCGCTATCCCGGCCCCAAGCGCACGCATGTGGATCAATATCTGGGGCCGCTCGTGCAGCACGAGATGAACCGCTGCATTCAATGCTATCGCTGCAGCCGCTTTTACCAGGAATACACCGGCTACCGCGACCTGGGCGTGATGTCCATCGCCAGCCGGGTCTACTTCGGCCGCTACCGGCCGGGAATCCTGGAGAGCCCCTTCTCCGGCAACCTGGCCGACATCTGCCCGACCGGCGTCTATACCGACAAGCCCTCGCGCTACATGGGCCGGCGCTGGGACTACGAGCGCACGCCGGGCATCTGCCTCAGCTGTTCACTCGGCTGCCACACCGTCGTCAATGTGCGCTACCGCCAGGTGGTGCGCCAGGAGGCAGGTTATGCCGAGCGGATCAACGGCCACTTCATCTGCGACCGCGGCCGGCACGGCTATGTCTATGCCGACTGCGCGGAGCGTCCGCGGCAGGCGCGGGTGGACCGTACGCCGGAACCCATGGCAGCGGCCGTGCAGGCGGCGGCGGCGCGGCTGGCGGACCAGGTGCGGCGCCACGGACCGGAATGCGTCGCCATGTGGAGTTCCGCCCGGGCCGCGCTGGAAACCATGGCCGTCCTGCGTGACCTGAGCGAAGGGCGCGGGTGGCCGGCCGCGGTGTTTTTCGACGATGCCGCACAGGCCGAAGCCGTGCGCCGCTCGGCCGAGCAGACCGGTTGCGCGCTCGCCGATGTTGAAGACAAGGATTTCATCCTGATTCTGGGCGTCGATCCCCTCAACGAGGCCCCCATGCTCGCCCTTGCGATGCGCCAGGCCGTGCGCAAGGGTGCGGCGGTCGCCTGCCTCGACCCGCGGCCGGTGCGTCTGCCGTTCGAATTCGACCACCAGGCGCTGCGGACGGCCGACATCGAGGCCGGCATCCACGCCCTGGCCCAGTCGGAAAGGCCGGCTGCGGCACCCTGGAAGGAACTCGCGGAGCGCCTGCAGTCGGCGCGCCGGCCGCTGGTCGTCGCCGGTACCGAATGGCTGGGCCCCGCGGCCGTGTCCGCGGT
>JAEYRZ010000118.1 GCA_023435265.1 Pseudomonadota bacterium | reverse complement strand
GATGCCGTATGCTTCATGCGTGCCGAGATTGACCCGGATCTTGTCCTTGGCGATCAGCGTGTCGGCTTCGGCAATGAAGTAATCGATCGTGTAAAGATTTTCTCTCAGCGCCGAAGAGAGCCGTCGTATTCACGGCGTCGGCCTCGACATCCCTACCATATTACTGATCTCGATCGTTATCTGTTCCCTTGATCTGGGCGATTCGCCATCGCGCCGGAACCGATTTGCGGGCCCTCCAGCATGATCGGCAAAAAAGTTCGTGCAACAATTGGCGCCGTCTGCGGCAAGGTATGCTCGTGGTGAGCCTTTTGCGCCTTTTCTTCATTCATCGGTTTCGCTACAAGGATCGTATCGATAATCTACGCGTTTTACCCCATGGACCTGCAATTTAACATGACTTAGTGTCCACACCAATACCGGCAATTATCGCACGCGATAAACAATCCAACCAATATTGCGGCACGAGCGCATGCACATGAAACATCTTGCATTAATCATCGTCGTGGTGGTGTGGCAGGCATGTCTGCCCACTGGTGAAACCGAGGCATCCGAAGCACTTCGCTGGGGGATCACGCTCAAGAAAGGGCTGGAAGAGCGCAAGGCGAACGACCCGCAGTCCGCTCAGAAATCCGGATCGAACGCGGCGGTCGATCCAGGGCCGCAGTCTCAGTCTCAGCCGGCGGAATTCGACGGCGTTCCGGAACCGGACCGTCAGGCGCCGGCGGAAAAGAAAGCGGCGGAGAAGACCGCCCCGCCGGCTGATGGAAAATCCCTGCCGTCGTCCGGCGCTGTCGTCAAACCCGCAGCGGTGGAGGTAAAAAGCGTTTCGCCCCCGGCACCGGAATTGCGCAAGATCGCCTGGGACAGCGACCAGCAGAAGACGACGTGCGCGGAATACCTGAAGGAGATGCGCGAGCATTTTTTGCAGGGCCGTCACTTTTCGATCCAGGGGGTCCCCTGCGACACCGCCGCCCACGCCTCGGTTTTCCTGCAGGTCAGCGAGAAATGCCGGCGGGACTGTCCCGAGGGCGTGCTTGAATATTATGGCTATACCGATCGCATCCTGCGTAATTTGAGTTTTCTCCAGAAGCTGGGCAACGATCGTTGCACTGAATCGGCGGGCCCCAACTAGACGACGGTCGAAATCAACGCCTATGACGCTTAACACTTAAACCTTGATGGACTCGTAAGAAACGATATTTGCTCGATGGTTGTAAGCTGAAAAGCAAGGATCGGATCGATTCATAAACAGACAGCATACCTTCCTTTCACCTTTCATTCTTTCATCTTTCAGCTCACCGATCAGCAAGACCAACGGGCCTTTTTACTGCCTGCCATGTCAGCTTGTCGATGAACTGCGCCGCAGGCGGGACTCTTCGCGCCAGCAGTAGACCACCGGAATGACCAGCATGGTGATCACCTCGAAAATCATGCCCCCGAAAGTCGGCACGGCCATGGGCACCATGATGTCCGCCCCCCTGCCGGATGCAGTCAGCACCGGGATGAGGGCCAGGACGGTGGTCGCCGTGGTCATCAGGCAGGGGCGCAGGCGGCGCACGCTGGCCGCCAATGTTTTGCGCCGGACATCGGCGATCGTGCGGGCGGGGTCTGCCCGGAATTCCGAATTCAGGTAGGTGGCCATCACCACGCCGTCGTCCGAGGCGATCCCGAAGAGCGCCAGAAACCCCACCCAGACCGCCACGCTCAAGTTGATCGGATGCACCTGGAAAAGCTCGCGCATCGAGACCCCGAATACATGGAAGGAAAGAAACCACGGCTGGGCGTAGAGCCAGAGCATCAGGAACCCGCCCGCCCAGGCCACGGCGATGCCCGAAAAGACCATCAGGCTGACCGGCAGCGAATTGAAGTTGAGATAGAGGATCATGAAGATGATGATCAGCGCCAGCGGCAGGATGAGCGCCAAGCGTTTTTCGGAGCGCACCTGGTTTTCGTAGGTCCCGGTGAACGCATAGCTGACGCCGGCCGGCAGGACCAGTTCGCCGCTCTGGATTTGTTGATGCAGGTAATCGCGCGCCGCTTCGACCACATCGGCTTCGGCCAGGCCGGGCAGCTTGTCGAACAGGACATAGCCGACCAGAAACGTGTTCTCGCCCTTGATCACCGTCGGCCCGCGTTCATAGGTGATGCGGGCCACCTGGCCCAACGGGATCTGGGTGCCGTCCGGCGCCGGAACCAGGACGCGGCCGACCGATTCCAGGCTGTCGCGCAGTTCGCGTGCGTAGCGCACCCGCACCGGGTAGCGTTCACGTCCCTCCACGGTCGAAGTCACGCGCTGCCCGCCGATGGAGAACTCGATCACATCGAGCACCTGCTGCAGGTTGATGCCGTGCTGGGCGATGGCCTGGCGGTCGATATGGACCTCGAGATAGGGCTTGCCGATCACCCGGTCGGCGATCACCGTCCCGGGCGACACCGAAGGCACCTGGCGCAGTTTTTCTTCGATCTGCAGCGTCGCCTGCTGGATGGAGGCGAGGTCCGGGCCTGCCACCCGAATGCCCATTGCGGCGCGGATGCCGCTCTGCAGCATGACCAGGCGTGCCGAAATCGGTTGCAGCCGGGCGGCCGAAGTGGTGCCCGGCAGGTAGGCGGCGCGGCCCACCGCGTACCAAATATCGTCCGGACGGTGGACGCCGGGCCAGGCCTTGCGCCCCCGGTTGATCTCGGGCAGCAGCGCCGGCCGCCACTGCCGGAAGGGCCTGCCGTTCGGGTCGGGGATCAGCCGGTTCTGCGCATCGCGCGCGAAGCGGCCGCGGACCACATAAGGGGCGCCGTCGGGCGCCGAAAGCGGCCGGCCCTGGATGTCGCGGAAGAAATCGTTCTCGTGCGCCGCCCAGCGAAAGCGCAGCAGTTTGCCGTCCGCTCCCTGCAGGTACTCGGGCTTATAGCCGACCAGCGTTTCGATCATCGAAACCGGCGCCGGGTCGAGGGCGCTGTCGGCCCGGCCGAGCTTGCCGACCGCATACTCCACTTCGGGCAGCGCCTGGATGGCCTCGTCCTGTTTTTGCAGCACGTCCAGCATTTCACCGATCGAGGCGTGCGGCATGGTGGTGGGCATGAACAGGAACGACCCCTCGTCCAGCGGCGGCATGAATTCCCGGCCCAGTCCGGGAAAACGCTGCACAAGCGCCTGGCCCGCCGGGGATTCGTTGATCAGCCGGGGCAGCCAGCCGAACAGGGCATCGTATCCCCGCCAGACCGTCGCGCCGGCGAGCAGCACCGCTAAAGGCAGCGCCAGGAAGACTTTTTTGTGATCCAGGCAGAAGGTCAAAACGGCCGGGTAATGCCTTTGTAGCTGTCGGAATACAGCCAGAAATGCGCCTATCAGCAGTCCGGCGAAGAGGATGTTGCGCAGGGCGCCCTTTTCAGGCCCCAGAGGTTGCCAGTGCATGGCCAGCAGGACGATGACCGTAAGGGTGACGGCCGCCACTGCGATTTTCCGCGCAGGGGGCTGCAGCGCAGCGGGGAGCCTGCGCAGGACCAGGTGGTACGCGCCGGACACGGCCAGGGCGAGGCCGATGCGCCAGTCGACAAGGAAGCCCAGCAGCGCCCCGCCGTACAGCAGCGCTTCGTGAACGATCCAGGCATGGCGCCCGCTGCGGCGCAGTCCGAAGATGAAATGCGCCAGCGGCGGAACGATGAAAAGGGCCACCAGCAGGGAGGCGGCGAGCGCGATCGTCTTGGTGAAGGCCAGCGGGCGGAACAGTTTGCCTTCCGCGGCTTCCATGGTGAACACCGGCAGGAAGCTGATCACGGTGGTCGAAACGGCCGTGAGCACGGCGCCGCTCACCTCGCGCGCGGCGGCCAGGACGGTGTTCAAGCGGCCGGCCGCAGGCTCCGCTTCCTCGATCCGGCGGTGGATGTTTTCGGTCAGGATGATGCCCATGTCCACCATGGTGCCGATGGCGATGGCGATGCCCGACAGGGCCACGATATTGGCGTCCACGCCGAAGATTTTCATGCCGATGAAGCAGATCAGCACGGCAGGCGGGAGCAGTCCGGCGACGATCAGCGAACTGCGCAGGTTCAACAGCAGGACGAGAATCACCAACACGGTCACCAGAATTTCATTGGTCAGCGCGTCTTCCAGCGTTCCGAGCGTCTCCCGGATCAGGCCCGTGCGGTCGTAGAAGGGCACGACCTGCACCTTGCTCGGCGTTCCGTCGGCCAGGGTTTTTTGCGGCAGGCCGGGCGCGATTTCGGCGATTTTGCTTTTGACCGCCTGGATGACGGCGTACGGGTTTTCGCCGTAGCGCACGACCACCACGCCGCCCACGCTTTCGGCGCCGTTTTTGTCCAGCGCCCCCTGGCGGGGGGCGGGCCCGAGGGTGACGCGGGCCACATTGCGCACGAACACCGGGACATCGTTGTTGAGCTTGATGACCGCGGTTTCGAGATCGCCGAGCGACTTGATGAAGCCGAGGCCGCGGATCAGGTACTCCACGCGGTTGACTTCGATGGTCTGGGCGCCCACGTCCAGGTTGGTGCCGCGCACGGCGGCCAGGACCTCGTTGAGCGTGACGCCGTTGGCGCGCATCAGGTCGGGATCCATGTCGACCTGGTACTCCTGCACGAAGCCGCCCACCGAAGCCACTTCGCTGACGCCGGGCACCGAAAGCAGGGCGTAGCGCACATGCCAGTCCTGGATGGTGCGCAGTTCGTGCAGGTCCCATCCGCCGGCGGGCCGGCCCTGGGCGTCGAGGCCTTCCAGGGTGTACCAGAACACCTGGCCGAGTGTCGTGGCATCCGGCCCCAGGGCGGGCTGGACGCCGGCCGGCAGGGTGCCGGCGGGCAGGCTGTTGAGCTTTTCCAGGATGCGCGTGCGGGTCCAGTAGAAATCGGCGTCGTCGTTGAAGATCACGTAGATATTGGAAAACCCGAACATGGAGTAGCTGCGGATGGATTTGACTTCAGGCACGCCCAGCAGGGAGACGGTGAGCGGGTAGGTGATCTGGTCTTCGACATCCTGGGGGGAGCGTCCGCTCCACTCGGTGAAGACGATCTGCTGGTTCTCGCCGATGTCCGGGATCGCGTCGACCGGCACGGGCGCGCGCAAGGTGCCGCCGAACTTCCAGTCGAAGGGCGCGTTCAGCGCACCCCACACGGTCAGTAGCAGCGCGACCAGAAAAACGAATGCTTTACGTTCCAGGCAGAACCGAATGATGGTATCCAGAGGGTCTCTCCATGCGAATCAAGATTCAGTGACGCGGGTGGCGCTCCGCGGGCATCGACACCGGCGCTTGGACGGGCGCGCCGTGTTCCGGCATGTCATGCGTCTGCGTCTCCATGGCCGCGGGCACGGCCGCCGGGGCCGCGCTGTGCGAATCGATATCGGTCGGCGGCGTGCGCGGCGGTTGGCGGCGGAAATCGGACTCCACCCGGGCCGACCCGCCGTGGTGATGGTGGGCGTCGGCCGGCGCGCCGCCTTCGATGGACATCATGCTGTTGCGGGCCAGGATCTGCACCTGGCTGTCGAGCTTGAAGTTGCCGTTGACCACCACCTGTTCGCCTTCCTGCAGGCCTTTCAGAACGATGTAATGCTCCTTCGACTTGGGGCCGAGGACGATTTCGCGGCCTTCGTAAAGGCCTTCTTCACCGGGCAATGCGACGTACACGACCGCGCGTTTGCCGGTAATCAGCGGAGCCGAGTCGGGAATCACCAGCGGCGCGGTCCCGGCCGCCTCCGAGTCAGCAGTCACCTGTCCGCGGGCGTTCAACTGCGCCTGGATCACCGCACGCACGAACATGCTGGGCCGGAAGCGTCCGCCGCTTTCGGGAAAGACGACGCCCACGCTGAAGGTGCGCGAGCGGGTGTCGAAAACCGGATCGATGGAAACCACCGTGCCGCTGAATGTCTCCCCGGGGAACGTTTCGGTGACGAATTCTGCGGTCTGGCCGATGCGGATCCAGGGATAGTCCGCCTCGTAGGCCGCCAGTTTGGCCCACACGAACTTCGGCGTGGCCAGTGCGAAAACCGGCGTGCCGGTGTTGACGTACGTGCCGACAAAGGCATTCTGCTGGATGACGATGCCGCTGCGCTGCGCGTAGATGGTGGCGATGCCGGTGGGTTCGCCTTTTTTCATCAGCTCGTCGATGTCGACCTTCTCCATGCCGATCAGGGTGAGCTTGAGCCGCATGGCGTTGATCGTTTCCAGCGCTTTTTTCTGCTCCGGTCCCGGCTTGTTCAGGTGGCCCGGACGGTCGAGCAGAACCTCGGAGCGTTTGCGGACGTGCGCCTTTCTCTGGTCGAGGCTGAAGTATCCGGGCACCAGTTTGAGGGCGTCCACCAGCTGCTCCTGGACCATGAGGATTTCCGGCGACCGGAGGTCGAACAGCGGATCGCCCCAGCGCACCATCTGGCCGGCGCGCTTGACGTAGATGCGGTCGATGACGCCGGGCACATACGCGGTCTGATAGCTGATGTGCACCGGATCGTATTCGATCTGGCCGAACAGGCGCACCTCGGCCGAGACATGCCGGCGCTCCACGGGCGCGGTCTGGATCCGGGCCAGGCGCACGGTTTCCGGCGCAAGCCGGACGCGCGGCAGGGCGGACGGATCGCCGGCCGGGACGGCGATCAGCTGCATGCCGCATACCGGGCAGTCGCCGGGGGCGTCGCGGGGCGGCACGCACATCATCGGGCAGACATGGATGCTTTCCGCGGAGGGCTCGCCGGGCGCGGCGGCGTGCGCCGCATCCGGTTCGGAGGCCGGACCGTGGTCGTGATCCTGCAGCCACAATCCCAGCAGCAGGCCGGTCAGCAGGACGGCGGAAAGCCGGAGCAGCGGATTGGACTTCAATCTGGCGATAAGGGCGTTCATCATTTTTTTTGCTCCCGTCGGATCGATCAGTACCCTTCGAGCCTGAAATCGGAAAAGAGCAGCGGGTACGCCGCAATGGCGGCAAATACGCCGAATCCGATCATCGACCACAGGCAGAGCGTTCTCTGCATGCGCGGCACGGCCGCCGCGAGCGACGGCTGCCGCCGGTGGCGGTCGATCAGGCCCACGCCGGCGCCGGCGATGCCACCGCCGAACAAGGACAGGTACAACGGATAGCCGATGAAGTGGTAGTCTGATTGCAGCAGGCAGAACGGGCAGTGATGGGTCGGCAGTTCGTAGTAGTGCACCGAGACGAACGCGATCACCGCGGCCAGGCCGAAGGCCAGCATACCAGCGCTGATCCAGCCGAAAAAGCGGGCGCCGCGGCCGGTCACGCGGAAATGGATCCCGCTGCGCAGCAGAAGCACCATGCCCGTGAAGAACACCACCTTGGCGCCGTATGACGGCAGGGCGGCAATCTCCCCGGCGATCGCCGCGGTGCCGGCGCTGAACAGCGTTCCGCAGCAGGAAGTGATCACATCAGCCCGCAGCAGCCCGAAGTAATTCAGCGTCAGCACCGTGTCCAGCACCAGCAGGGCCGCGATGGGGGCCAGGAAGCGGTACTTCTCGCGGATCAGGGGGTAGTCGAAACCCTGGCCGTCCGCATGGTTGACGATCAGCCACAGGCCGCACAGGCAGAATGAGATGATTTTGACCACCAGCAGGGGATAGCCGTACGCATTGACGTTCAGGGTGCCCGCCGCGCACATGGCGCCCACGAAAAGGCCGTGCAGGTGGTCGCCGCTGTAGATGAACAGGAACGTGGAGAAAAGCGACAGGCCGAACAGATGGGCGGCTACGGTGGAGATCAGGCAGGTCCTGCGCTCGAGCCGCAGTTGAAGCTCGCTGCCGCTGCGAATGTCCCAGCGGCGGATGACCTGCATGCCGAAAAGCGATGCGTACAGCGCATAACCTGCGACCAGCAGGGAGCTGGCGATGAGTGCGATGATGGCGGGATTGAGGATCACACCGGCACCTCCAGGTTCTCCACGGGCGCCGCGTCGGGCGCAAGGACCGTTCCGTCGCGCATGTGAACCACCCGGCCGACGATCGCGCTGCGGTACACCAGCGGATCGTGGCTGGCGATGAGCAGGGTCTTGCCGTGCGCCGCGAGCCCGGCCGCGATGTCCAGAAATTCCATGGTCAGGCCGGTGTCCAGGTGGGCCGTGGGCTCATCGGCCACCAGCACGGCCGGTTCGTTGATCAAGGCCCGCGCGATGGCCGCGCGCTGGCGTTCGCCGCCGGAAAGCTCCTCGGGGCGGCGCTGCGCCTTGGAAGCGATCTTGAGCTGGGCCAGCAGCCCCATGGCACGCTCTTTGAGCTGACGATACTGCGTTCCTTCCGGGTAGGCCGGAAGCATCGTGTTTTCGAGTACGCTGATGCCCTTGATCAGGTTGAGGTCCTGGAACACGAAGCCGAACGTCGCCCGCCGCACCCGGGCGAGAAATTTTTCCGGCAGGCTGGTGGTCTCGCGCCCGTCCACCGTAATCCTGCCGGCGGTGGGCCGCGCCATGCAGCCGACGATCGACAGCAGCGTGGTCTTGCCCGAACCGCTGGGGCCGACGAACGCCGTAACGCTGCGCGCGCCGATCGTGAGGTTCACGTCGCGAAGGGCGATGAATTCGCCGGGCTTTCCGGCGTGGAAGATCTTCGTGACATTCTTGAGTTCGATCATATTTCCGCCTATCGCATGACTGTATCCGGATCGGTGATCGCCGCGCGCCAGGCCGGCACGATCGTGATCAGGGTGTAGGGCAGCACGGTCAAACCGAACACCGCCGCGAGCGGGTAGATTTCGATGGCCGGCGCGAGTTCGAAGTCGGGGTAGAGGATCGCCCAGCCTTTCAGGGCGTGCTCGAAGAGCGGTGCGTCGGCGATGAAAACATGGACATAGGCGGCCGATGCACCCAGCAGGAACGCCGTCAGGCAGACCACCATGCCCTCCCAGAACTTGAGCAGCAGCACATCGGCGGTATCCCAGCCGATGCCCTTGAGAATCCCGATCTCGGACTTCTCTTCGGCGCTCAGGCCGGTGGCCTTGTCCCAGGCGAAGATTAAGAAGGCCAGCAGCGCGCCGCTCAAAAGCACCACGGCGTACCCGCTGCGCCAGTCGAACAGCGAGGCATAGGTGCGCCGGATCTCCTCGCGCAGCACCGGCCGGGTATCGGGCAGCGCTTCGGTGACCTTTTCGGCGATGGTCGGGGACTCCTTGGCATTGCGGATCGCGGCCGCCAGGTCCGTGGCAAATCCCTCCGGCACGCCGAAGAGGCGGCGGAAGGACTTTTCGGACATCAGGATCAGGTCCGAGGTGACCAGGGCTGTGTCGGCCTTGAACTCGTCCACCACTTCGAAATCGACCGCCGTTCCGTTGAACGCCTTGAAGTACAGGCGGCCGTCCTCGAGGCCCTTCCAGGTCCGCAGCACGCCCTCGCCGGCGATCACCTGGTCGTCCTGCAGCGCGAATGCGGAGGTGGCCATCACCGTGTAGTTGGCCCGCGAAGCCGGGTGAAAGTAATACCCCCAAAGCCGGGCTTCTACTTTCTGCACGCCGCGGATGCCGCGCACGCGGTGCATGTACGAAAGCGGCACGAGGTCGTGGCGGCCGGCCACGATGCGCTGCACGATCATTTCCGGCGCCCCCTGCAGGATGCGCTCCGCTTCCCGGCGGATTGCACCGGTGAAAAAAAGTACCGAGACGAGCAGAAAAATCACCAGGGCGAAGACGGCCGTCAACGATATATTCTTCCACTTGCGGCGCAGCAGGCCGGACACCGCGAAATCGAGAAGATAACGCTGTTTTTCCAGTTCGTTCGATCGCATGGCATTAATCCTGGAACAGCAGGACCGGCGGCCGGGTGAGGGAGCCGGATGGAAAATGTTCGAAACCCATGGGGTGATCCTGAAACGCCGAGGCCAAATCCGCCTGGGAGAGATGCCGCGTGTAACGCGCCTCGGTGAACAGGCACAGGTCGCTGAGCCCCAGTGTTGCGGCCGGTTCGCGTTTCGCAGCCTCGGCGCGCACATGGCGCGGCCGGACGACGGCCGGGTGGACTGCCAGCAAAAAGGCGAACAGGCAGCCGCACAAGAGAAAAATGACAGCGAAGGCAGAGGATTTGCGCATGGCTGTCAATCCTGCTTTGCAATAACGGCCGGTGTCACCTGTTCGAACGTCAGGACCGACGTGCCGTGGTGGTCATTTTTGAACTCTACCGCCGCCTCCATGGTTTTGAACGGAATCAGCTCCCTTCCCATGGGGCCGTAGACATCGCTGCCGACCACGAAAAAGGCGGATTTGGCCGGCAGGAAGGCGACGTCGTAGTAATCGGTCACCCAGATTGCGGCGATGTCGGATATCTTCATGGAGGGATTATACTTCTCCAGGTTGAAATAGTATTTGAACAGATCCTTGGCGCCGTCGAAGAAAAAGATGCTGCCGTCCGAAAAAACGATTTGGCCGACCCAGTCGGGATACTTGTAGACGAACATCCCGCACACCGGGCACTTGTCATTTTTTCCGGGGGTCGCCGGCTGCGGGTCGGCCGCCGTTGCCGCCGCAGCCCACAGGACCAGCGCCGCCACCACCGCATGGAAAATTTTTCCGCCGTACTTCATTTCAAACGCCTTCTCGAAACGCAGTGAGTGTTTCAACCACAGAGAACACTGAGGACACAGAGAAAATTAAAAATGACCCCTCCGTGACCTCTGTGCGCTCTGTGGTCATCAATAAGCTGACGATCAACACGTCGCTTTATTTAACCCACAGAGCCCTTACCGGCACTTCAGCCGTTATGGTATGTCCTTGCCCCGGTATCCCGGCACACCGCCGTGCAGAGGCAAAGCTATCGCAGCAGGCTTTCGGATCGCCGGGCCATACATTTACTGTTTCGCAGGCGCCTGGTGCTGGTGCTCGCGCATCTTCTTGCGCTTGTCGCGGATCATTTTGGTGTCCTTGTACATATCCGCAAAAGCCGCCTGCAGGACTTCCTCAAGGCCGGCCGCCTTGCCGCCGTTGGCCTTGATGAAGGCGTCGGCCTCTGCCTGCTTTTCGAAGGCCCACTTGGCGCGCGAGGTCATCACCCCCGGCGTGCCTTCCACGATCACCCAGTAGGCCTTCTCGGCATCGATCAGCTTTTTGGTGCCGTAATCGCCCACGCCCATATACACCGGCGTCTTGTCGATGAAAAGCGCCATATCCACCGCCGCGCAGTGAACCGAACAGGCCCCCAGCTCCGAGCCGTCGTCGTATTTCACCAACATCCGGGAGTGTGCGAACTTGGCGCGGTCCATGCTGCAGTAGAGGCAGGTCGGGTTCTTGGCGATATCCTCCTGCTCGGCGGCAATCGCCAGGCCGGTTCCGATCATCAACGCCAACGTGCAGAACAGCATAATCTTCTTCATCTTTTTTCTCCTCGATTATCGATGTAAAGACAATTGCGGCCCAGGGGCGGCCGGGAAGGCTTCCGCCGTGCCTCCGTGTGCCGGGGCCGCTATTCCACGGTCAGGTTTTCGGCCCGGAAATCGCCCAGCACCACCGTGACCGGGCTGCCCGGGGAGATGATGCCACCGCTGTTGAACATGACCGCGTAGACCCGGCCTGCCGCTGGCTTGGTGCCGGTGCCGCGCAGCTGCCCCACCTTGGTGAGCGGCACGGACAGCCGGGTCCCGCTGGCCTGGTCGATCAGGTAGGCTTCGTCTCCGCGCCGCATCAGCGCTTCGGCCTTGTTTGGGTCCAGCACGCGGTAGCGGAAGTCGACCAGATGGCCTTGCGCGGTGAGGCGGATTCCTTCCATGTGGATGCCCCACTGGTTTTCGACTGCAGCCGATGCCCCCGGGGGGTTCTTCGGCAGCCCCCCCTGCGGTGCGGCGCATCCCATGAAAACCGCCGCGCCGAGCGGGGCGAGAAGGAAAAGAAGCCGGGTCCATTGCGATATCCTGGATTCGGTGTTGCGCATGCTCCCTCCTTTATGATCGATTCACGATTAATTCAATCCAAACACATCTTTCAATGCGCTCTCGTATTCGTGCCGGTCGATTTTTTCAGCGGCCAGCATTTCGTCCATAAACGCCTTGATTTCTTCATCCAGGCGCTGGATGTCGCCCTCCGCAAGCGGGACCGTACGGACACTCCTCGGGGGCTCCTCCGCGCGCGAAACCGATCCGGCCCAGGCGGTCGCGGCCTCACGCAGCGGAGACCTCTCGATGCGCGCAAAGCGCACGGCTGTATTGTCCTGGTAAATGGTGAGCTCGCGGACCTCGGCCGCATCCGCTTTCTCCGGCGGCGCGTCGTTTGTGCTGAACAGAATGGTGTAGTTGTAGTTGTTGTTGCTCAGGATCTTGCGGATGATCTGCTCGACCGTCAAATTGCGGAAACTGATCGTGACCACGCCGTTCAGGCGGCCGTCGATCTCGCAATCACCATCCCTGCCGCGCAGCAATTCTTCCAGTACGCCGCTGACCGGCACATTTTTCAATTCGCCGCTCATCCGATCGCCGTCCCATATTACCGCCGGTTCGTTCAGGTAGCGAAAATGCGCCTGGCTCTGCACGGAATGGACGTTCAGGCAGATCGCCAGACCCAGACTGATCAATAATGTAATCCGCGGTTGCACCGTTCATGCTTCCGTAATCAACCCGCACGCGGGGCTGAATGTTGCTTTATTGGCAGACCAGGCACTCCCCACGCCCGAAATCGGCGCGCAGGGCCGTGAGGTCGGCAAAGTCGACATGCCGGTCGCCTGTCAGATCACCGATGCAGGGCGCCTCTGGAGCAAGCAGGCTGCAGTCGGTTCCGAAATTGGACCGCAGCAGCGTCAGATCGGCGAAATTCACCACACCGTCGTCGTTCAAATCCCCGGCGCAGATGTTGGTGCATACGGTTGTCGCGGCGCTTTCGGCGCCCTCGATGCCGCTGACCACCACCTGGCCCGGGTTTGCGCCCAGGCCTGCGACGAGGATCTCCCAGCGGTTCGAATCCGGATTCCAGATCATCGGTCCGAACCCCTGGAGCACGAGATCCGCAGCGGCGCCCAGCGAACTTGCGGCCGCGACGAAAAGGCTGGAAGCGTCGGCGCGGTAGACGGCGCTTTGGATTTCGATCGTTAGGTCGTACCCGTTGCAGTCCTGGTCGACGCCGTCATGCTTGATTTCGACGGCGCCGGGAAACAGGCCGGCATCGGCATCGTTGCAGTCCTGCGGCGTGCCGCAGGAGGGGGCGGCGAAATAACCGTCGCTGTCTGCATCCACGCAGGGCACCAGGGAGCGGTAGGCGGCAAGGACATCGATCATTCCATGCCCGTACTCATTGTCCGCACCCGGTGCGCCGAGGTCCAGGGCCGATTGCCCCAACACCGCCTTGAGGTCGGCCGGGGCCAGGTTCGGGAATGCCTGCAGCAGCAGCGCCATCGCGCCGCTCACATGCGGGGCGGCGTACGAAGTGCCCGAAACGTAGGTGAAGGCCGCCGGAAAGACCCCTCCGGAAGTGAGGTCCGCGGTTTTGATATTGACTCCCGGTGCCGTTACTTCAGGGAAGAAGTCATTTTCCAAAACACAGGCGCTCGGTCCGCGGCTGCTGAAGTCGGCGATCGATAGGTCCGCCGAAACGGCGCCCACTGCAAAGCCCGACGGATTGTTGGCCGGGCTGATGCTGCTCCACGCGTTCGGCCCACTGTTGCCGGCCGAGAAGACCGCTGCGATCCCGGCCGCTTCCAGGGCCTGGAGGTCATATTCGAATTCAAGATAACAGGTATCGACGAGATCCGGATATCCCCAGGAGTTGTTGACCACATGCGGCGCATCGTCTGTATTCGGGTCGTCGTCCGGGTCGAGCAGCCATTGAAACCCCAGGTGGATTCCGCTTTCCGTCGCGATACCCGCATCATCGAAAATCTTCACGGCGATCCAGCGGGCGCCCGGAGCCACGCCGATCGAAGAGCCGCCGGCGTCCCCACCGACCATGAGCGCCATCGTACCGGTGCCGTGGCCGTCTTTATCCGCCGGGAGGTCCGGATGTTCGCCGTTCGGGTCGTACCAGCTGTTGCTTCCGCCTCGCCAGCGGCCGGCCAGGTCGGCATGCTGGTAATCGACCCCGGAGTCCATGCCGGCGATGACGATGCCGCTGCCGTCGAATCCCAGATTCCAGATATCGACGGCATGGACGCGATCGATGTTCCACTCCGCGGGTGCGGAAAGAGCGGGAATGGGATCCGGTATGCGCAAGGTCTCGTCCAGGCGAACCTCGGCCACCCTCGGAAAGCGGCTCAGGCGTTCGATGGCCGCTGGGCCCAGCGCCGCCGATACGCCGTTGATCAGCCATAGATCGCGTACATTGTGGGCCCCGTTGTCGCGCAGAAAGGATTTCAAGGGCGGCAGACTGCGGTTCGCGTTGGCACGCCAGGCGGAGACAAGCGCGCGGCGCTGCACACGGGTCTGGTGCCGGTGGGCGCCGATGTCGACCCGCCCTGCCAGCCGGACGATTACGGGAATGCGCGTACCGGAGGCGGCCCTGTCCATCACGGCCTCGAGATCGGGCGCAATGTCGGCCGCCGCGACGGTCGGCAAAAGCGACGCCGCCAAGAAGACCAGGAGTAAAGCCGAGAATCGTTCGAGCATGCGTGTCATCGGCGATCATCCGTAAAGTAGGTGCGGACGCAATTCATGCGGCAGTTGAAATTCATTCTCCGAAGTTCGATTTCGGTATGACGGCATGCTGCCCGGCGGGCGCGTCATTCGACGAACCCGCCAGGCAGCGGACATGCGGAATCGGCCCCCTGCGGGGAGTGCCGATCCCTTTGTTCCGATGTTAACGACCGTCTATGTGTTCAGCTTTCTTCGCATGCCCACCAGTCCAGCCAGGCCGGAAGCGAGCAGCAGCAAGGTGGTAGGAATCGGAACCGCGTTCAGGGTGACATCCGCGTAGATATCGGCCGTGCCGTCCGGTCCCTGCCAGAACCAGCTTGAATAAAAAACATCGCTCAGGTCGACCGTGAAGTCCAACCCGGAGCCGGTCACGATGTGCACCGGTTCTTCCCAGACCAGGTTCCAGCCCTGGAAGAACTGCCAGAAGCTGGAGAAGCCCACAGAGGTTCCGTCGAGGGGCGTGGTCAGGTCCGGAGTATCGAAGTCGACGAATGCCGTCACCGCCGCGGGCTGAAGGTCATCGCTGTTGATCCAGGTTTCGGTGGTCCCGATCGTGGCGAAGTAGATCGGCCCCGAGGACTGTCCGACTTCGAGATCGAGCGCGATAGCATCCAGCGAAGCGTTTATCACCACGGAGTTCAGCCAGAGCGCATCGCTGGTGTCGGAGGTGTCGATAGTGGAGCTGTCCCCGAATTCGAACACATACGCCCACGCCGGGCCGCAGGCCAGGATGGCCATGCAGCCGAGCAGCGCAAACGTCTTCAAACACTTTTTCATGGGTCACTCCTTTATGCCGCGGATTGATCTTTCAGGCGCTTCAGCTTTTTCTTCTTCGGTTCAAGCCCACCAGCCCGACAAGGCCCGTGCCCAGCAGCCACAGCGCTCCGGGAATCGGCACCACGTTCACCTGGGCGTTCTGGTAATCGACGCTGATCGGGCCCAAAGCGTTCTCCCAAACGACATTGGAGCTCAGTGTCACGTTGCTGCCGTTTGCCAGCTGCAGCGAATTCAATACCAGGGTGCCCAGAGAAAAATCGCCTGTCAGCGGTACGACCCCCGGAAGTCCGAAGAAGGCTGCGACATCCAGGAAACCGATATTCGAGACGAGCCCGGCACTGGTGGAAACGTTGAGTAAATCAAAATTATCTGTAACATCGGCCACATCGATATCGATCAGGAAATCGCTGTAAGTAAATGAATTGAATGAAAGGACTCCCGGATCGTAGGCGATGTTGACCGAACCGCCCCACAGCGGCGGCGAGGTCTGATCGGTAAAATCGGCATTGATATCGAATACGACAGTGCCGTCGCCGATGCCGACATCCATCGTGGACGGGAGCAGGCTGATCACCGCGGCCTGTCCCGCACCTGCGCCGAAGACCAGAGTGAAGACCAGTAAGAAGCATGGAATGATTTTTTTGTTCATAATCCCTCTCCTTTTGATAGTGATATAGATCTTGTGAGTTCACTCACCCGTGCCCATCGGCGGGGAGGACCCCGCTGAATGGAACATCCATTCCCCCTTCGCTTTGCGCCGAAGATCATGGGATCGGGCATCCAGACGCGCCGAAACTCGCGCGCAATAAGTTCATGTCCACGAAATTGACGCTGCCGTCCTTGTTGATGTCGCCGGGGCAGGGCGTTCCCGGCGTGCAGGTGGTGCCGAAGCTTGCCCGCAGCAGCGCCAGGTCGGCGAAATTGATGATGCCGTTCTGGTCGAGATCGCCCGCACAGCCTACGCCCAGGTAGGCCAGCATGCCGCCCGGGGCTGCGGCGCCGTCATTGGTCAGGTGCAGGGTGGCGTCGTGAATCGAGTACTTCCCGGGAGCGGCCGGGGTCAGGACGGCATCGATGGTCTTGCCCGCCGGCAGTTCGAATCCGTACTGTTCCTGGGCGTAATTGAACGGATTGCCGTCTTCCGCCACGACTTTCATTTGAGCATTGAGCATTGTCGGAGCATGCGTTTCGTACCCGGCATTGAGAACCCGCAGCAACACCTTGTCGTAGAAGTCGACGAACGCCACCGGATCGAGGCCGCCGCCGTTCGGCCCTGTCGGGTCGTAGGCCATCCCGTTGATCAGAAAATATCTGGGTTCACGATTGACACTGCTGGTGATCGTGCCGCCCGGACCGTACGTCCCCAAGGCGACCGCGGCATGAATGGCCGGATCCACTTCGCTGTAGAGCAGTACGACATCCCGTGTGTAGGCGACGCCGGCGTATGCCTGGCCGGTCGCCGCATCGACCGCCAAGGCCCCGTACAGGCCCATTTGAACTTGCTTCGCCGGGTTGGTGCCGCTGGAGTAAAGATAGGTCCCCGGCCGCAGGTTAAACTGGTAGATCACCGGGGTAGAATTGCCCGGAGGCGTTTCCTGCGCGAACGACCGCGCCCTGGCAGTGAAGTTGCCCGCCGGCCGGGCGGAAGAGTAAACGGCGCCATCGCCCATTTCGGAGAATACCGGTCCGCCGTTGGTGCCGATCAGTCCGTTGACGTGAATGGAAATCGGCTCCGCCAGGTTGTTGTCGAGGTGAATTCGCAAAACGGTTTCGCCGGGGGGAACTTTCAAAACAGGACCCGGGACGCTGGCCGGGCCGCCGTCGCCTGCGCCGAAGGCGGTATCCTGGGCAAAACCCCACATGGGCACTGCGTTGGTCCCGCCCAGGCCGTTCGGGAAGTTCATGGTCACGGCTTCAGCCCGCAGGAAAACGTCGGTGACCGCCGCGGCCGGACCTGCCGCCAGGGCGAAAACCGCAAGGCCGAGCAGGGCTCCGATGAGGCTTGTAAATGCTTTGTTGGGCATGTTGGTTCCCCCTTTCTTTACTCGATGACCACATCGGGATGTTCGAGGATGACAAAAGTCAGTGTGCCGCCCGGGAAAACATCGTTGCTGGTCAATTCTTTCTCGCTGTGGGAATGCCATGGAAAAAGATAGCCGCCGGCGGTGTTGGTTCCGGGATGATCGGGCGGCAGATCGCCCAATCCGCCCAGGAACGGACTCCCGCTCCAGAACTGTCCGAAGGCCAGGTCGTCGCGCTCGGCCAGGATCACCGGGAACGGTTTGCCGTGGTCGTCATTGCCCGGATCCTGGATCTCGTAGCCTTCGACGTACGGGTCGCCCGGCGCATGGCCGTAAGCATCCCAGCCCAGTTCGGCGCCGGTCCACTCCCAGAGGAGGTCCGCGGTCATGCCGGGAGTAAAGTTGAAGGTCGACGCTTTCCAGGCCAGGTCCGGACCGGTGGCACCGCCGGTGCTGGACAGGAGTCTTCCGTTCACGGCGATCGTCGAAAAATCCTGGGCATGGTAGTGCATGGGGTGCTGCTGCTGTCCTGCGCCGATCACCCGAATCAGAACTTTTTCAAACGGGTGCGTGCGCGGTACACAGTTGTAGGGCTGAGTGGGGAACCAGGGGACATTCGGCGGCTGGAGCAGATCCGGGAAGGCCCTTCCATTCACGAACCAGTGCACCGGGAACCACTTGGTCATGTCGACATCGGCGATCCGCCCGCGTTCCACCAGGCGGTGCACGTTGATATCGGCTTCTGTCACAAGATACAGATATTCATAATGGTATGCGGTGGAGACATGGTTGTAGGCAAATTTGTACGGGGGACTCTTGGGGCGGTTTTCCACCGGCGGGGTGCCCCCTGTCAGGAATGTAGGCCGTACGATCAGCGCACCGACCAGCCCCATTTCAACCTGGAGGTCCGAACGCGTGCCGCTCCGGTACAGATAGGTCCCCGGGTGCGTGGCGGTGAACGTGTACGTGACCGTCGTCGGCGAAGGGGCGGCGCCGTCAGGCGGTGCTTCCTGCGTGAGCGTGCCGGGAACGCCGCCGGTCGCCGTGACCACCTGCCCTGGAAAAACGATGGAAACATTCTGGCCGTGTGCCGGCGGCAGGTGGTTGACCAGGGTGACTGTGACGGGCGCGCCCTGGGGCACGATCAGGGTCGGACCGGGGTACTGCATGGCGCCGCCTCCGGACATGCCGTAGCCCCACATGTATATGGTGTCTCCATCTGGAGAGTTGATGTATCCCTCTCGGGCTTCGAGGGAGAAAGAGGTTCCTTCAACCCCGTCCACGACAGCCATTGCTGAAGTTCCCCACAGCAAGAGTACGGCCAGGGCTGCAACAATGAGGCCGCCGTTTTTTTTCAGAAAAAGGTTCATCTTTGCCTCCTCCTGGCTAGTTGAGCACTATTTCGGTCATGATGCCCCCGCGCTCTTCGGCATTGTTGCTGAGGAACTGCAGGTTCGTCGTGTAGAGGAAATAAGTGCCGGCCGGAACGCCGGCCGTGTCGATGATCACGTCGTAGGCCTGGCCGCCGCCGATATTGAGCACGTTGACCTTGTACGACGTATCGAGGCCGGTGGGCCCGCGCAGCAGTTCCGCGCCGCGGCCGACTACCTTCATGGGAACGCCCAGCGTGGTGGCCACAGTGATCAGGTCGGTGGTGGAGACGTTGCTGATGCGCAGCGATATTTTCCTGCCGGCCTGCACCTGGATCAGCGTGGGCATATTCTGGGCTATGTAATCAGAACCGTAATAGTCGCCCGCGTTGTTGAGTACGGCGTCGGGGCTGGTGTTGATCGTGTCGGGATATCCGCGCCCATTGATCATGAAGTAGTTGTCCTTCATCTCGGCGAAGGGCAGCGGCTGGACTGCCAGGTGTTTGTCGTGGAAGTTGGAATCGAAGCTGGTCAACTGAATCGGGTAGCTGACATCGTAGTAGGTGGAGCCGTCGCCGTCGTTGTAGACGTACTGATGGTGGGGGCCGATATCGAAGATTCCGTTTCCGTTCAAGTCGACGTCTCCATCCGCCGGAGTCGGAAAGTTGCCGTACGGCGGCATGTCCACGTCTCCCGAGTTCTGGTGCACATGAGATCCGAGCATGAAGCCATTCGCAATGAAATCCTGTCCCGGCGTGACCCACAGGTTGGCGATCATCCCCATCTGCATGTGTTCGGTCGCCTCGACATGGCAGTGATAAAAGAAGGTGCCTTCTTTGGCCGCCTTGTAGTAGTAGGGCTGCGTCGCCTGCATGGCGGCGGCGGGCGACACTTCGGGCACACCGTCGAAAACGGATGCCGCGTTGATGAACCCGTGCCAATGGATCGAATGCGGATCGAAGAGGTCGGGCCGCAGGATCATGCCCACGTTCGAAAGGCTGATGTAAAGTTCCTGGCCTTGGCGCAAGGTAATTGTGGGACCGGGAAACATGGCCTTCAGGGCGAAATTGGACAATACTTCTTCTTCGGGCATCCCCGGTGGGATCGGAGAGAAGCCGAAGATGTACTGATCTTTTCCGTCTGCCATCTTGGTGAACCCGTCCCCGGCCGCAATGTGCATGCAGGCGACATTCGGGTCGTCCGATACGCCGTCTTTGCCGGGCGTGACGCCGTCGGCCAGAAGCGTATCCGTGGGGCACTGAACCAGGAAGCCCGCCCACACCGGAGCGGCGCTCAATGCCAGGAGCAGCGGTATGGCCAACAGCAGGTGTTGCATCCGTGCTTTCATGTTCTCCCTCCATTCCTGAAAGAATCTTTTTTACTCCCGGCCCTCCGGAGCGTACCGGCGGACCGGGAGGGTATTCGATTCAAGCCGTCAGGGGCAATTCGTTCCGAAAACAGCCCTCAAGGCCGTGAGGTCGTCGAAGTTGACCGTGCCGTCCAGGTTGACATCGCCCGGACACGGCTGACCTGCGGCGCATGTGTTTCCGAAATTCGACCTGAGGATCGACATATCCGCGAAGTCGACCACGCCGTCGCCGTTGAGATCTGCAGGGCAGTCGTTGACCGGCGGGGCGGCTGCATACTCATCGGCACCGATATCGGTGGCCGGACCGCCGGGCCGCGCGTCGTCGTCGAAGTCGAACGCCAGCAACGGGCCGCTGACGGCGGCCCCGGCATCGATTGCCGGAGAAGCCCCCGTGAGATGGTAGTCGCTGATTCCGACCTCGAGCGGCAGGAAACGGATGTTGATGTTGTTGCCGCCTTCATCGATCACGGTTGCCGCCTCCAGGGTGTTGAAGTACTCGGAGACGAAAAGCGGATCGGGGCCGCCCGACAGGATGCAATTGACGGGCGTCAGGGCAGCGGTTTCGCCGACGACATCCAGGTCGAGATACTCGCCGGCCGGGTTGGGGAGCAGAGCACCGACCAACGCGCCGGTAGCGGGGTCCACGGCGGTGCCGTCAAAGAACCATGAACGGTTGTGCCAGATGATGTTGTTCGTCAACTCGGGATCGCTGAAGGTCGGCTCTCCGGCTGCAAATTCGGGAACGCCCGATGCAACCGCCGCAGCCCACAAGGCATTCAGGGTCTCGCTGTGGGCGTGAGCCGAAATGCCGCCGGGATAAGGCGTGGAGCTCATTTCTCCAACAGGGAAGGCGCGCTGGCTGACCGAGGTGCTGTCGTTGTTGGCGATCGTGTTGTTGGCGATTACCGCCCGCGACACATCCTGCAGCGAGAGGCCTCCGCCGTCGAACCCTGCGATGTTGTTGACGATGATGTTGTTGACGATGGTCAGGGTATACAACGGCCAGGGAGTCGGTATGGGGGTTATCGTTCCGATCGCCCTTACATCGTCGCCGCTGAAGGATGCGGCGCGGATGCCGCCGCCGCTGCCTGCACCGGCCATGTTGCCCTGGATCAGGTTGGCGTCGATCGTGACGCTGCCGGCACCGGTGCCGCCGGCGATATCGCCGCCGATGTAGATGCCGCCGCCGTCGCCGGCCCGCTGCAGGATGGCTCCGAAGAAGCTTTCGTTGAAGAGAATCCGGTTGTCCTTGATCAAGCCCTGGTCGCTCAGGCCGATGTGGGCCAGGCCTCCGCCGTGGAAGCTGGAGTAGTTGCCTGTAATCAGATTTCCTTCAACACGGTAGTTGTGCGAATCCTCGGCGATGACGATGCCGCCGGCGCCTTCGAGGCCGCCGTTTTTATGGATTTTGTTGTTGCGAATCAATACTTCGGTGTTCTGCAGGCCGCCCGCATGAACGCGGAAGTCGGTGGTCGGGAACAGCTGGAAGTTCAGGTCCGGGACACCCACGGCGATGCCGCCGGCGTAGATGCCCTGGTTGTTTGTGATTTCGTTGTTGCTGATCTCCAGTCCGCGGGCGCGTAGGGCCACATAGATGCCGCCGCCGGCCTTGGAACCGGACAGCCGGAAGCCGTCGATGCGTGCCTGTCCGGGAATCCCCACACCGGCAACCGGGTTGTTCGGGTCGCTGTAATCGTCGGGCGTTCCGAAGCGGTAGCCGGGATTGAAGACATTGGCCAGCGGGTCGGCGCCGGGGACTAGGATGGTGCCGTCGGGGAAATACTGCTCCCCAAAGACGATGATGCAGGGCGCCTCGTTTTCGGAGAAAATATTGCGAAGACCGAAATTTTCCAGCGCCTGACCGTTCAATCCACCCTGGGCCAGCGGCAACTGGATGCGCGCATGCCAGGCGTCAAGCAGAGAGACAGGGGTCGGATTGCCGTTGATGAGTGTGCTGCCGGCGCCTGCGCCTTGCAGCCGCACCGGTTTGTACATGATCACGTTTTCCGTATAGTTGCCGGGTGCCACCAGGATCAGTGGGCCGGGCGCGTCGGGAGTGTAGGGCGCCGCGTCGATGGCCATTTGAATGCTGGGGAAGTCCTGCGGACCGGGGCCCACGCGGAGAACCGCATCGCAGTTTTCTTCGATGTTCAGCATGACGCCGACCTGGGTCGACAGGCCGGTGTCCCCGCGGGTGACCATCAGTGTGCCTGACGGGGTGCCCGCCGGGATGGTTACGGTGATTTGAAGGTTATTCCAATTGGTGACCGGCAGGGCAACCCCGTTCAGGGTGACCTCGCTGCCGGCAACCTGTGTACCGAAGCCGAAATCACGCTGGATCGTACGCGGTTCAGTCCCCACGCCGGTTGGATCCCAGGCCGGGTTCAGGATATCGGTCAGTCCCAGAGAGGTGAGCGTGACCGAGGCCGGAAGGGCGGAAGTGCACACCATCGGCCCGGACCCCTGGCCCGCCGCGGTTGCGAAAACTTCCCCGATCACCGGTCCGCCGTGCGCCTGGTAGGTGTCGAGACCCACTTCGGCGGTGGTGAAGGCGGATACCGGCATCAGCGGCGTGTCGGTATAGGTGGTGGCGCCGGGCTGGTAGTTAAACGTCCAGGGTGTGACGCTGTAGTCCGGATTGTACCAGGGGTCGATCGAACCATCCGGCCGGATGGGATCGTTGAGCACGAGGGTGAGCATGTTGGGCGCGATACCGGAGGTGGAGGGCACGTTGATGCTGTAGGTGGAAGGCAACAATGCATTGTAGGTGCCCCACTCGTCGGCATACACGCGCAGGATCTCGGTGCCGTTCCAGTCGCGGAAGGCGATCGGGATCCACGGCACGCCCAGTTTTTCGCCGTAGATCGGACTGGCCTGGTTGAATTCCGCGCCGCGGTCGTTGTTCACAAACCCGACCACGCGGGCCGCCTTGGGAACTTCGGTGAACATGAAGAAGTCCACGGCCGCATTTTTGCCCTGGGCCACATTCATGATTTTGCGGTCGCAGTTGTTCAGGGTTTGTCCTGCCAGATTGGTCGGCACGCCGGGGAAGAGGGTCAGTTCAGGCGGGACCACGTACGAGTCGCCGACGCATTCGGGCGGCAGCACCAGCGGGCTTGGAATGAAGATCTCGCCGAAGTCCACGTTTTTATCTTGTGATTTGACGATTTCGAACAACGGCGGCGCAACGGCGTGGACGATGTATTCGCCGGGTTGCTTCAGGTACCCCACGCCGGGGTTGGTCACGGAGGGGACGACCCAATCCGGGCACAGCGGGTCGCCGTTCCCATCGAGCGGGCAGTCGATTTCCGGACCGAAGGCATAGCCGCCGTCGTAAACGGCAGGCCGCACCTGGTTCCAGGTGCCATAATTATCGGCGCACTCGGGGATCTCAAAACCGTGGACTACAGGCAGGTCCTGAAGGCAGCCGCTGGGCTTGTTGTCGTCAAAGCTGTCGCTCCAGGTGATTTCGATGGCATCGCGGAAATCGAATATGCCGTTGCCCGATGCGATCTGTGCGCCGGTGAAGCCGTCGTCCACGTCTTCCGGACCCGGTGTATTCGCGCAGACCGGCTCGCCCTGGCAGTACCAGTTGAACGGAAAATTGTCGACATCGGGCAGGGTGATGCCGCCGCTTCCGTCGCGATCGTCGATGATGCCGTCGGAAGGGGCCAGCCCGGTGGCGTTGTCCACGAAATCCGAGTACAGATTCACCTGAACCCGCGGAACGCCGGGCTGCCACGGCTCTCCGGCATTGTAGCGCGGGTCATCCTCGGCGCGCGTGGTGTCGTAGAAAATCATGCCGGAAATGCCGCCGTTTTCGCCGGGACCGTAGAACTGCTTGCCCCAGTCGATCAGGTTGGTCTGGTTGAGAAACAGCTGTACTCCTTCGGTCAGGACAGGCCCGGTTTCGGTGCGCCAGAAGGAGTCGCCGTTTTCGTTGAAGGGATCGGCAGGATCCTGCGGCTGCAGGCGTTTGTTGCCATTGGAAGGCCACACCGGGGCGAACAGGTCGGCGATGGGGCCGCCGTAGTCGATCGCCGTCGTTATGCCCGTGGCCTTGTAGCGTGCGAAATCCACTTCGGCGACCAGCCACTTGAAAAATGGAAATACTTCGGCCAATTCATATTTGCCGTCGGTTCCCGACGCAGTGGCCTGGTAAATGCTGCCGTCGCGGAAGCGCAGGTTGACGGCCTGCTCCGGTATGCCGACTTCTCCGGCGTCCTGCTTGCCGTTGGCATTGGTATCCAGAAACACCGAACCCTCGAGCGTGCCGAACCAGCGGAACGTCAACAGATCGCCCGCAGCGACCGCGATGCCGTTTCCGGGTTCCGTAACGGTGCCGCCTGCCGGAACGGTAACATTATGAAAGCCGAACAGCGTATCCAAGGGGGTGTCCCAGGTGACGATCTGGTAGTCGCCGGGGGGTACGTTTTCAATGGTGAAGGTGCCGTCCGCGTTGCAGGGGACCACGTATAATCCTGTGCTTGACTGAAGCGCTGACGCCACATCGCCCGGAAGGGTCCCTTCATACGGCGTCAGCAGTCTTTCCGCGATCAGCAGACTGTCGTTGAGCCCAACCCAGCATTGGTCGACGGTTATACCTGGGTAAAGCCCCTGGTTGTTGGGCGGACGATCGAAATGGTTCATGCGCACCGTGCCGCTGATCGAGCCCGTACCGGCAGGATTGCCGGTCTCGTTGAGAATGTTGCCCTGCAGGGCCGTCACCGTCTGGCCGCGGACCACCCAGGGGCCCGGATCCTGAACGGTGGCCGTGGTGTAATTGACGAATCCGAACTGCGCGTGATGCGTGCCGGTGCCGAAGCCTTCCACGAAAAGCTTGGGCTCGTTGCTCTGCACCCAGGCATCGATCGTGGGAGTGCCTTCGATCGTCGCAGTCTGAATCCAATTCAACTGTTTGCCTGAATCGTCGCCGGCCGGCGCCGTCATGCGGACACCGTATTTTCCCGGGGCCAGATATTTGATCAGCGCTTCACCCAGCTTAAGGTTGTAAGGATTGTCGCCGGCATCGATATCGTCCTGGCTCAATGTCGTCAGGGCGCCGTCGCCAAGTTGATCGACCACCGGATTGCCATCTCCGTCCAGGTAGGGCTGCCCAAAAGCATCCGTATCGTAGGTGGTGCCGAGCGGGTTGCCGAAAGCGTCCACCGCGAGTCTGCCGCCCGAAAAATCGAACAGATAGATACTGCAGCCGCCAAGGCCCACCTCCAAGGCATCCTTTGCGTTGCTGATCGGATTGTGATCGATAAAGGCCAACAGGTAGATCTGAGCCGTGGGCAGCGGCATTCTGGCCACCTTCACACCGACCAGGTTCTGATTGACCGCTACAGTCGTGCCGCTCATGGCGTACCTGGGGGGGCCGAAACTCCCGTCCGGCAAGGTGGTGGCGTCGGGGAGCACGGTCACGAAGTAGGGTTTGTCGGAGGGCAGGTTGATCACCGTCGTGGCGCCGGTGCTATGACCTTTGGCCACGACCGGTGCATAGCTGCTGTGGATGTCGATTCCGATGCTGGTGTTGCCCGCCGCATCCGGAACCTGGCGGCCCGGGACGGTGATGTTGGTGGTGTCCTCTTCCACCATCCAGCGGTAGGCGCTCACCTGCGCACCGTCCGATCCCGTCACCGTAAGGCTGAACGCCCCGGCATCGGTATACAGAGATGCGATCAGGAGGGGGACCAGCAGAAGTAAAATGCCTCTGCCGCTCCCGTACGTTAGCGAATTGAAAACCCTTTGCATTCTGTTCCTCCTTTCGTGCGACAAACATTGGTGCAAACACGAAGTCCCTGGTTACTGAACCACTTTCAGGCGCCACGGCCATGTCCCGCGCCTGTTCAGCGCATGCTGGTTTCGCAGCTGCCGCAACGTTCCAGCAACTGCCGCAGGATCGTTTTCTGAGCCGGGCTGAGTTCTCCGAAGACCAGACCGCACAAGCGGACGTTCATTCCGCTGAAGGTTCCACGTTCGTTCAGGTTCGCGATGTCGTAAGCACGGCTGCAGCAGACATCAGCCATCAGAATGCTGCTGCGGTCGCCGGCGACCACATCGAGCGGGGACCATCGGCCTGCCTCGCAGGTTTCCGGAAAATACTGCAGTTGCATGCCGCCCGCGCCGATATCGCGGACCGTTGCGAACAGGTTCGATCCCATCACGACCATGTCATCTTCCATCACCCGGAACCGCGGGCTTTTGCGCCGTTCGATCTTCATCGCTTCCTTTGCGAAACCCATTGCCGAGGCACTGGAGTGAAGTACCTGCGGACGGCGGTCGTCCACCAATCAACTGCGGCGCGCGTGATGCGCGCGGTTGGAATGTGAAGCGAGCGCTGCGGAGCAAGTGTAGTCGGAAATCAGGTCAGGCGAGCGGCTATGAAGCGGACTGTCTTGAAAGATCGTATCTCTTTGCGGCTGTTTAAAGCAAAGCACGTGCCATAAATAAAAATGCTGTCATAACAAGAGTTTGATAATTCAGGGGAAGCAATCGCGCCGCAAGCGGCGGGAGTGGGAGCTTCCCCTGCGTCCCATTTTGGGAGGGGCTATGGGTGAGTTTGGAATGATTACGGGAAGATGAATGAATGCTCCCATTTTGGGAGGGATCCCGGTGAAGATGTTTCGCGAGCGCTGCCGAGACTGCCGAATCAGTTGATACCATATAAATCGAGTTTGCGTCGCAGGGTGTTGATACCGATGGCGAGTACGCGGGCGCACTCGGCTTTGTTGCGGCTCAGCATGCCGTACACTTTGAGGATGTGCGCTTTTTCCAGTTGGGCCATCGTGGGAACGGGACCCGGCGCTGCAGGTGCGCCGCGTTTCTGAAGGCCGTTGCCTGCGGTCAGAAGGTGCGGCAGGCAGGCTGTGCCCACGGGCTGCCCCTGGGCCAGGTTCAAGGCCGACTTGATGATGCTTTTCAATTCGCGGATGTTGCCCGGATAATCGTAGTGCATCAGGAACTGCATCGCCTCCGGTTCGATAATGGTTTCGCGGCTGTGGAATTCTTCCAGAAAGCGGGAGATGAGCGGGGCGATGTCGTCTTTGCGTTCGCGCAGCGGCGGCAGATGCAGCCAGCTTCCGCTCAGTCGGTAGTAAAGATCTTTGCGAAACTGGTTCTTGGCGATCATCTCGTCGAGGTCTTTATTGGTTGCGGCAATGATCCGTACATCGGCCCTGCAGGGTTTGCTGGTGCCGATCTTGATGAACTCCCCGTCCTGCAGGACGCGCAGCAGTTTGCCCTGCAGTTCGGGACGCAGATTCCCGATTTCATCGAGAAAGAGCGTTCCTTTATGTGTGCTCTCCAGGTATCCCGCCCGATCCCTTTCGGCGCCGGTGAATGCGCCTTTCGTGTGGCCGAAGAATTCGGCGTCGAAAAGGCCGGGTGCCAGCGCATCCATGTTGATCGGCGTGAAAACCTGCCCGGACCTCTGGCTGGCCGTATGAACGGCCCGGGCGAGGAGTTCCTTGCCGGTCCCGGTTTCTCCGGTGATCAGGATCGGTGCATCGCTGACCGCGTGCAGTTCGGCGATTTTGAGGACGCGGAACATCCGGTCATTGCGCGTGACGATGGCCTCGAACGCCTTGGCATTATTCAGCTTGGGGGATGTTCGCTTCTGACCGACATCCAGGATGTCGCGCAAACGCTTGCGCTCGAGGGCCCGGTTGATGGTCGAGACCAGATCTTCGCGCGAAACCGGCTTGATCAGGTAATCGTAGGCTCCTTTTTTAAGGCACTCCACCGCGATCCGGGCTTCATCCAGGGCGGTCACCATGATGCATTCGGTTCCCGGGAAATGCCGCTTGATCAGTTCCAGGACTTCGATGCCGGTCATCCCCGGCATGGTGATATCGATCAGCGCGACATCGAAATTGCCTCCTGCTTCGATATCTTCGGCCACCTTCAAGGGATCGGCGGCGATGCGTATGTTTTTGAAACCGGAGGTGATCAGGCCCCGGCGGATGCTTTCAAGAAAGTCGGTTTCGTCGTCAATCACTAAGATGCTGTTCTTCACAGGATTTCTTCCATTTCCAGCGTTTGTTGAACCTGATTGTCTCCTCGGGTTACGAAATATCCTGCGCGGTTGAATAAGTTGGCGCCCATCGAAGAATGCACGATCAAGCTAATTGGCGTATTCATGCTTGTCACCATCCGCTACCAGAGCGGCGCTGTGGCCATGCGCAGCGGCCCGCGGCCCATTCCGGCGCTCCTTGTCGGGCAAAAAGACGCTGAATGTGCTGCCGATCCCGGGCTGACTCTGAACCTCGATGCGGCCGCCGAGACTCTGCACCAGGTTGTGGCACACATACAGCCCCAGACCGGTGCCTTCGGAGGCAGATTTGGTTGTGAAGAAGGGATCGAAGATTCGGGCCGTGGTCCGTTCATCCATGCCGCATCCGTTGTCGGTCACCGATATAATGCTATGGTCGCGCCAACAACCGCCGCTGGACGCGGACAATCTGATGAATGCCTCGGGTTTGTCTGCCGCCTGGGCGGCATTCACGATCAGATTGAGCAGCACTTGTTCCAGCGAGTATTCGTCCGCATAGATCGGCGGCTGATCGGCCGGAATGCTCAATTCGAAGTGTTTTACCCGTTTTTTAACCTGGCTGCGGCATATGGAGATCACCTTTTCGACCACCGCGGGCAGCTCCAGCCACACCTTGCGGCGGCTGCCGTTGCTCTGCGAAAACTCGCGCAGGTTGGCCACAAAAGTGCTGATCCGGCTGGAGCCGTGTTGGATGTTTTCCACCAGCTTGAAGACGTCCGTCCGGAATTCGGGGTAGGTCATATGGAAAAGCTCCAGACCGGGGCGGGTTTCGGCGTACTCGTCGGCGATTTGAATCAACTGCGTGAGGTAGTCCTGCAGTATCGGGATATTGAAGCTGACGAAGTTGTTGGGATTGTTGATCTCGTGGGCGATGCTGGAGACCAGTATGCCCAGGGAGGCCATCTTCTCGCTTTTGATCAACTGGCGTTCAAAACGTTTTTCTTCCGTGATGTCGGCGATACGCACGATGGCGCCGCCGGCCATGCCTTCCTGTTCCGCCACCGGGTAGATGGAAACCTGCTCCATCCGTTCGGGGTCCAGTGGGTCGCGGCGTTCAAACGTGAGCGTCTGGCTCTGGGCGACGGCCTGGGTTATTCTGGAATCGGATTCCGAATCGACCCACCCGGACGGGTGCGAAAAAAAGTCGCCGATCACTTCCGTGCGCCGCGCAATGCCCCGGGCATATGCGGCCACACGGTTGAGCATGCGGATGCGCATGCCCCTGTCCACCAGGATCAAGGCATCCTTGACCCCATCGATAACGGTCTGCAGGGTATCGCGGCTTTCGCGCAGGCGCGCTTCCACCCGGCGGCGTTCTTCCACTTCGGACTGCAGATCCTGGTTGATGCGCAGCAGATCTCGGGTGCGCTCGTCGACCCTGTCTTCCAATTGACGGTTGGCGCTTTTCAGGGCCTCCTCGGAGCGGATGCGCTGGATGGCCGGTCCGATCTGCATCGCGGCCCGCTCGAGGGTCTCGAGCAGCGCGTCATCGAGCAGGTCTTCGCGCGGATCGGCAAACTGGATCAGCCCCAGCGTCTGGTCTCCCACGCGGATGGGAATCAATGCCATGGTGCGGAAACACTTACGGTTACAGGCAGTCCGGTTGCAGGCCGCCGAAGAGGATTCTGGTGCATCGTTGCGGCAGGGGGTAAAATGATTCGAGTAGAACGAACCGAAGGGCGTGACGCCGGGTTCCCCGGGATCGATTGCGCCGCGCACCACCCGGGCGCACATGCAGGTGGCCGATTCCAGTGCAAGTTCGTTTCCCAGAGCGCAAAAATCCGTTTCCAGTCCTTCGGCGGCGATGTACGGCATGCTGCCCGCAAGGTCCAGGACCCGAACCGCGCAGGCCGTACAACCGGCCTGGGATCGGATGGCCGTGAGAAACTCCGCCATCATGGGGCGCAATTCCCTGTGGCGGTTCGCAATCTGCAGAAAAGCGTGCGCGGCATGTAATTTCTGCTCCGCCAGCTTGCGGTCCGAAATATCCTTTTGAAAGACGACGATGAAATGAACCCGCTTTTCGTCGTCGCGCACCGGAAAAGCCGAACAGTCCACCGTGATGGCGCGGCCGTTTCTGGGCAGCAGCCGCACCTCCGCGCTGAAATGGCCTTCGTTGACGATGCGGGGCAGCATTATCGTGGCTCCCGGTTCGGCAGGCGCATCGAAAAACTCGGAAAGCGGCCGGCCCTGCAGATCCTCCATGGCATATCCCAGGCGCTTCACGGCCGCCGGGTTGGAGAGTAGAATGCGCTCGTTCAGATCGAGGATATGAATGAAATCGGCAGCCGATTCGAAAAGTCCACGAAATCGGTCCTCGCTGCCCCGCAACGCTTTTTCGGCCCGCTCCCGTTCTTCGAACTGGCGGTTCAGCAGGGCGATGGTGCGGTTCAATTCCTGGTGGCTGGCGGCGCGAAAGCGTTCGTAGCGCCGGACGGTGAACGCCACGGCCAGGATCATGGCGATGCAGAACAGGACCATCCCCAGATGCGATATTTGAAAAAGATATTGTTTTTGGGCGTTTTGTTCGGCGGCAAGCGCTTCGATGTCGTCCAGGGTGCGTCGAAAGGCCATGAGCAGGTGATCGTATCCCAGCAGGGTTTCACCCAGCGAGGGCCGCACGGCCGCTTGCCGACCAGGATAGGTTTTTAAATCGGAAAGTTGTTTCTTGAGGTCCTTGAGATGTACGCCCAGTCGATCATAAAACCTGTCGCCGGCCGGGAGCACCTCTTCGGGGACCCCCCCTTGCCCGGACATCATCAGGTTCTCCAGGTACCAGACCGACAGATCGAGGTAGGTCCACACATTGGGATCCAGGCGACCCGATCGCGCCTGCATGCCTTCCTTGACTTCATGCTCGACTGCCGCGGTTTCCAGCCGGATCTCCCTGACGCCGGTCAGCAGCGGTGAAGTCAGATCGTTGAGGCGTCTCCCATTTTCATAACCATAGAGGATCAGGGCGACCATAATGATTCCGGCCAGGGCGATCATCAGGTAGGAGCGGTGCAGGGATATCGATGGGGCGCGGGAAACGGCCAATCGGGTATCGCTCAAGGCGGCTCTCCAGAGTATGCGTCATTTCAGATAGGTTATTGTACAAGGAAATTTCTGAAAAGTATGTCAACTCATCAGGAGAAGTGAATACCTTGAATCCTGTAAGTCAGCCTCCGTGGAAACCCCACCTGTTACAAAGCGTCGATCGATCTCTCCAGGCGGGATTTTAGAGACAGACAAATCTGCCGCCTGAGATAACCTTACGATCCGAAACGATTAATCTTTTGCTTCTACATGATTTACTCTATTTTCGCAAAGAAAGTAAATAACGAGTTGCAAACGCGAAAACACGAATGATATATGACGAAAAATCTCTCACACACATAATTCAACTCAAGACAACTCAAGCTCTGCTCGCTGGAAGAACTTCCTGCATCGCCATTGGAATTTGCAGACGAATGCCGGGACTCCGAATGGAACCGGCCAGGCGGAGCTATACAGAAGCAGGCGTGAAACCCCGATTCGATGAAATGCGCGCAGGGTGTTGCGGCCAGGCCCTGGCCGGCCAGTGTAAAGCCGGACCACGGCTTATTTTTTTGTGCCGCTTACATCATGATGTGTGCAGAGTGTAATCATTGGAGGGACAATGATTCGCACCCAAATCCAACTCGCGGACGAACAGGTCCGGTGGCTCAAACGCCATGCCCTCGCCGAGGGGATTTCGATGGCCCGGCTGATCCGCGGCAGCATCGATTTTTATCGCAAGCACTGCGAAAAAACAGCAGCCCTTCAGAACAAAAAGAAAAACGCTCTGGCTGCCGTGGGCACATTTTCCTCCGCCGAAAAAAAACTCCCGTGACCGCGTGATCATCGAACCCATCTATGTCGACACCTCAGCCTTTTACGCCCTGATGGACCGCTCGGACCTCTACCACGAGAGCGCCAAGGCCCTGTGGCCTTCGCTCCTGGAGAGCCACATCCATCTGACCACCTCCAACTATATCGTCGCAGAGACCGTCACCCTGATTCAATACCGGCTCGGTTTCGAAGCCGCCGCCGTGTGGTACAAGGACATCCTGGGCGTGCTGGAAGTGTGCTGGGTCAACGAGGCCGTCCACCGCCACGCCTATGAACTATGGATGAGCCTTGGCCGCCAGAACTGCAGCCTGATCGACTGTGTCAGCTTCACCGCCATGAATCAACGCGGTATCGAAAAGGCGTTCTGTTTCAAAGAACGATACGTGAAGCACGGCTATAAAGTGCTGCCCGGAAGAGAGGGCGGACCTTTATTCAAGTCCCGCCGGCCTCACAGGTGGTCCGGCGGCCATGCGCAGGCGGCGCCGGACAGCGCACAGCCGAAATCCGGAAGCCCGGCTTGAGTGCCAGGAGAAAAGCGGTAACTTGCGGTCGGTATGCAAATTATCAAGGCGGTCCCTGCTGGTCATGACCATCATTCTCTTCGCACTGCCGAGCGCACAGATCTTCCTGTTCATCCGGATTATCCGGTCACCCGTTCTTCTTCCGCCTGCTGATGTGATTGTATCGTATGAAGGCGGTGAAGGAAGAGCTCAGGCCGCCTATACTCTGGCCGGCAAAGGTTATGCACCCGCCCTCGTCGTTTCGCCGGCGGATCCCCGCCGGTTGATGCTTTATGACCGTCGCTTCAATCCGGGCGGGTCATTCGAAACGATTGTCGAGGAGAAGGCGCGCACCACATTCGAGAACGCGCTTTACACGAAGCAGATCGTCGATGCGCACCGTTTCAGAACCATCATCCTAGTGACCTCATGGAACCATATGCCGCGGTCTTACCTGCTGCTGCGCATGCTTGCCGGCGCGGACACGACGATTTACCCCTATGCCGTGGCGACAGGCAACCTGAACCCGCACAACTGGCACCGCCACGCCGCAGGTTGGAAGATGATGTTCAATGAACTGGTCAAGTTCTGGGGTAGTCTCGTCGAACTCTTGCATTTCGAAATCCACGGAAAGGTGCCCGATCAGGCACCCGGAGACGCGCGGACGGTTCAGCAGCTGAAAAAACTATTACTTTTCAATAAAATACGGATCCATCCATGATGACCAGGGGATCACGAGACAACTCCATGCCGCCCATCTTCAGAAAAAAATCTGTGCAATCGACGAGCAGGAAAATTGTTTTCTATGATTTCGTCACTCATTTCGGCGGCGCTCAACGCTGCACCACACTGCTCAGCCAGAGGCTGAGAAAAAATTACGATATCCAGGTTTGGGATGCATATGGCTGCTGTGATCGCTATGTGGCAGATCTCAGAAAGAGAGACATCCCCTTCAAGGTGATTCTGCCTCGGCGGCATAATGTTGTGATCGGAGGCGTGGGGCGTTTGCAACGCTACCTGAGAGTCCTTTGCAATTTGCCCGTTTTCGCTCAAATACTTCTAAACATGTTCCGGAAAATGGCGCTTGAGAAGCCAGATTTGATGTGGACGAACAGCACAAAAGCACTCCCGTTCTTATTCATCTGTACAGCGGCCTGGAAGGTGCCGATCGCCTTGTATGCACACGGGTGGTATCTCCGCGAACAGATACCCAGCTGGCAGCGTCTTATGATCAGGCATTTCGCCGATGCTGTCTTCGCCGTGTCGCTGGAAACCAGGAGGGCGATGAATCAATGGGGTGTGGAGAACGGGAAGATCACAGTGGTTTACAACGCCGTCGATTTCACAAGCATTCGCGAATCCATCGTCAGTCCGGACTGTCCGGCCCGCCGCAGGAAAACAGGTGCATTCATTGTCCTAGTCCCCGGAACCCTGATCTACGCCAAAGGTCAGTATACGGTTCTGCAGGCCGCACGGAAACTGAAGGAAAAAAATTACGATTTCGAGGTATGGTACGCTGGCGATCCTGGGTCGGAAGATTGCACGGGCTACTCTGCAATGCTGCGTTCGAAAGCTGATGAGTGGCAGTTGAATTCGTACACCCGTTTTTTGGGATGGCGCGATGATATGCCTGGTTTAATGTCCGAAGCCGACGTGGTGGTACTGTCTTCGCACACCGAAGGTCTTCCGATGGTCGTACAGGAAGCCCTGCTGCTCAGGCGGCTCGTTATTACCACGCCGGTAGGCGGAGTTCCCGATTTGATCGAGAACGGGATAAGTGGTTTTCTTGTACCGGTCGATGATTACGAAACGCTCTCCGAAAAAATCGAATGGGCGATACAAAATCCTGACAAGGCGGCACAAATCGCAGCCACCGGTCATCGACGCTACCTTCGACTACTTGACCCCAATCGGCAAATAAACCTGTTCTGCCATGCCGTGGAACAAACGATCGGCAGCAGAAGAAGCCAGGGAAATAAAGCCGTAGAGGCGAATCCCAATGCGTGACCACGTCATATCGATGATCCTGGTGACACTTACCACATCAATCGCCGCTATTTATTTTGAAAGCCTGAGACACTGGTTCGTTCTACCGGTAATGTTCTGCGGTTTCCTGACGGGGGCAGATGCAGTCGGCTGGGTAAGGGGAAAGCTGGACACCTTCGATCCGAGAGGAATCATCGGTATTTTTGGAACACACTTTTTCTTTTTATCTCCGATTATCTTCATCGCAGTTAATTTGAGACCGGTTTATGGTCAGGTTCCAAGAGATTGGCCCTTTTGGATTGGCCTGATGGGATCGATCAATGCGGTCAGTCTTTTGTTTTACAAAGGATTCGAGTTCGTCGGCCAGAGTGGAGTAAGCAAAATTAAACGCACTTGGGTTCCTGTTCGTGGAAGAACGGAGGCTATACTGGCCGCTGGTATCGCGGCCGCGATCTTCGCACAGCTCCTGGTTTTTTATAAATTCAGAGGGTTCGGAGGAATTGCGGAAGCCCAATTCGGTGGTGATGCCACCGTTTTTACGGGAATCGGCATTCCGCGTATCCTCGGTAACGCTGCTCCATTACTATGCTTTTTTGGAATAATACTTTTTTACAGGGAGCGGGTTCGTCGGAATAAGAGTTTATTCTTCACTCTTGCAGTTGTTACTGTGCTGAGCGTGGTGCAGTTTGCGATATCTGGGCTATATTCGAGCAGAGGGCCGGTCGTGACCGCAATGGTCTGGATTCTGATTTTGACCCATTATTTCTGGCGCCCCATCGGCGTCAAAACGATCGCCGCACTGTTCATACCGCTTTTCTTGCTTAATTGGGTTTACACCTTCTACAAGGATCTGGGCCCAGAAGTCGTTGAATATCTTCAGCGCGGTGCCACCTTGTCCGACCTTGAAAAAAAGACAGGGCGCTCTTTCGCGGGCGTATTGATCGGAGATCTTTCACGCGTGGATGTTCAGGCGTACATGCTCTACAGGCTGTACACCCATCCGGATGCGTATAAACTGAAGATGGGTGCCACCTACCTTGCAGACATTACACCGATAATTCCATACTGGGTCTGGCCTGCAAAGCCTGCAAATTCTGGCAAGGTACTGGCGGGCACGGAACTTTTGTGGGGCAAAAACTTCTACAAGGCGCATATCAGCTACCGTCGTTCCAACCGGGCCTACGGTTTGGCCGGTGAGATGATGTTGAATTTCGGCCCGTACGGTGTCCCCGTGGTCTATTCCTTGTGGGGTTTCATAGTAGGACGTGTTCGAAGACTTCAGCGGAATCTGGATCCAAAAGATCTCAGGTGGCTGATCATGCCCTATATTGTCTGGCTGCTGCCGAATATGCTTGCCTGGGATTTCGATAACTACTTGGCGCACACCTTGATTCGGGCCGCGATACCCATTGCGGTCGTCTACTTGATGAGCGGCAAACTATTGAATGTTGGTAAAAGCAGCACGAATTTGGACAAGCCGCGGACCAGCGCCATTGGGCTCTACCCGTCATCGCCCACAAGCTATTGATCGGCACGGATCCTTCATGGAAACAGCGCATCCATGCCAGACAGGAAAGAATATTCTTTGTCATTGTTCGCCAAAGCCTTTCTGATTAATTGCGGGGCCACGGCTGGGACCCTGATCGCGACCGTTCAGACGATCGTGCTTTCTAGGGTTTTAGGTCCTCACAGCATCGGTCAGTATGCGTTGGCAGTTTCGATGTTATCGTTGGGGTCAACGGTTTTCGCCTTTGGTTATCCCCTTTCTTTTCTGTATTTTGCAAAGCAACCGCATGCGAGAAAAAACGATTATTTCACTGCCGCCTTCATAATGCTGTCGCTTATCGGCTTGATAGGCGGCATCCTTTTCGCCGGATTGTTTTACACACTTCGCGGCTATTTCGGCGATTTTAAACTATTAACCTTGTTCGCCATTGCCGTCTATTCACCTTTAGCCCTTCTGCGAGTACTTTTTCGCAACCATTTGCTTGTCGATATCCAGGCGAAAAAAATAACTCTTGTCGAACTCATCGCGGTGGGTTGTTCTGCGGCAATGGTTTTGGCTGCATGGATGCTCGATCGATTGACGGTCGATGTGGCAGTAATATCGTTCGTTGCCGCCACGACGATGCGCGCCTTGGTGGGATGGACCTGGATTCGTAAAGAGATTTCTTTTTCACCGGTATTCGGATTAAAATTATTCGCTCCCTTGAGTCGAATGGGAGCAAAGCAACTATGGCCCGATTTGGTGATAATGGCTAACGAGCAAATTGGAATCATACTGCTCAAATTGCTGTTGGACGGTTTCGACGAAGTAGGATTCTACAGCCGTGCCTTGAGCATCTCCATGCTTTTTAATCTGGCCAGCCAGGCCGTTATGCCGGTTCTGTTCAGCCGGTGGGCGGAGTTGTCAGGAACCACACTGGAAGCGCATATAGAAAAGGTGCTGCGTTTCGCCACCACATTTTCGCTTGGCTTGGCACTGGGCCTGATTGCCTGGGGGGAATGGATTGTCGTTTTGCTTTACGGGCCGACATTCATTCCGGCTGTTCCTGCTTTGCGCATCCTTTCAATTGGAGCCGCATGCGCTATGCTCAACCGAACATTCATGCAGCTGTTAGGAGGGCGCGGAATGCCGGAGAAAGGTACTTTCATTCTATCGACCGGGTTTATCGTTTCAGCCATAGCGAACATGGCACTGATTCCATGGATGGGGATGGTGGGCTGCGCGACCGCTTCGGCTGGCGCTCAATTGATGATGACCTTTATGTTTATGGCCCACGCAAGGAAATTTTTTCAGTTGAAGGCCAGGAACTGCGCTTTGATCAATCGCCGCGACTGGCTTCAATTTCTGAACAGCCTGCGGATGAGTGTTCGATGATGTTTGAAAATATAAAATCGGATTATTTCCGCGTCACTGAAAAAAACTATTCGCCATTTTCAGTCGTTTGGCTTGCTTTTATTTGCTCAGGTTTCCGGGCTGTGCTTCTATACCGGATCGGTTATGCATTAAGAGTAAAAAAGTGGCTCGTTCTTGCAGCGGTTATCGAGCGGATAATGCACCATGCAAGCCATTGCTGGATAAGCACGGCTGCCAAAATAGATAAAGGCTTTCTGGTCGCCCATGTAGGCGGAATTGTCATCGGCGGTTCGGTTAAAATCGGACGCAACTGCGACATTCGCCAGAATGTTACCTTGGGTGGTAACTTCAACCGGCGAACAGAAGACGGAAGTACCCAACCCGTACTCGGCGACAATATATCGCTGGGCGTTGGAGCCGTTGTTGTGGGACCCGTGACCATTGGATCGAACACGATTGTCGGCGCGAATTCGGTAGTGACGAGAGACATCCCCCCAAACAGCATCGTATCTGGCATTCCCGCACGGGTCATCAAAGAGAAATGGACTGCCGGCGAAGGACGGTGTCTGTGATGGTCGGCCTGCAGGTCATCAGCGAGATGCGATTCTTTGCCACGCCCGACGGCAAGGTGTGGTCGGGCTCTACAAATGCCTATGATATGTGGCGACGCTATCTGACTGCTTTCGAAGAGGTGAGCGTCATCGCCAGGGTTAACCCTGTATCGCATCTGCGAGATGCATTTCATCGAGCCGACGGACCGGGCGTTAAGTTTGTCCGGCTACCCGGTTATACAGGGGCCGGTCAGTTCGTTCTGCGGTTCCATAATATTTATTCTATCCTCAGGAAAAGACCTCCCGATCATTTTGCTTTAATCTATCGGATTCCTTCCATACTCGCCGAGATTGCACATAAATCTGTAAAACAGCGACCTTACGCAGTTGAGGTCGTCGGCGATCCCTTGGATGTATTTGCGCCGCGTGCCGTTCGACACCCCCTGCGGCCTATCCTCAGAAGTTATTTCGCAAGACACGTTAGAATATTATGCGCCAAGGCCTCGGCCGTGGCTTATGTCAGCAAAAGCTTAGCAAAGCGTTACCCTCCAAATTCCACAGCTTGCGTAGCGAACTACTCGAGTATCGAACTGCCCGAGGATGCGTTCTTTCATACCAAAAGAACAATGCAGCGTAATACGAAAAAGACTCTTGTTTTCGTCGGTTCCCTCGCACAGGCTTATAAAGGCGCCGATCTTTTGATCGACGCGCTCAAAGCCTGCTCTATGGACGGATATGCTATGGATCTACGCGTTATCGGCGGTGGACGCTACTCTGAACGCCTCATGCGGCAGGCAAAGAAACTTGGCCTCGCTGATCGGATTACGTTTGTGGGAGAACTACCGGTCGGTGCTGCCATAAGACGCGAACTTGACGGCGGGGATATATTCGTTCTTCCGACGAGGACCGAAGGACTCCCCCGGGCTATCATCGAGGCCATGGCGCGCGCAAAACCCTGTATCAGCACCACTGTCGGTGGGATTCCCGAATTGCTACCTCCGGAAGACCTTGTGCCTCCCAATGACGCAAAGGCATTAGCGCTCAAGATTATGGAAGTGATAGACGATCCGGAGCGGATGCAAACAATGGCCGAGCGGAACTATCGCAAGGCCAGGGATTACCACAAGGACATTCTGGATCGAAGGAGAGCGGTTTTTTACTCGCAACTCCGCTATAATACGGAAGCGTGGTTGAAGGATGAAAAATGCCGGTTAAAGCGCTTCACCTGATGAAAACCTCTATCGGCGGTGGATGGGCCTTCCGGCAGATGCGCGAACTGGTGAAGCTGGGGGTCGAAGTGCATGTCCTATTGCCGCCGGGTGGCCCGATGGTAGGCCGCTATGCGAAAGCTGGCATCATTGAGCATTTGTTGCAGACCGATTTCCCGATAAGGGCACCCTGGCGGTTTCCACAGTTAAAGAAAAGATTCTCAGAGTTTGTCGGAGCCCTGCAGCCCGATATCATCCACAGCCACTTTGTCGGTACAACACTGACCATGCGCATGGCGCTAGGCAAGAAACATCCAATTCCTAGGATTTTCCAGGTCCCCGGACCGCTGCACCTTGAACATTCGATCTTTCGCAAAGCCGAGATCGCAACTTCAGGAGAAATGGATCGATGGATCGGTTCATGCCGATGGACCCAAGAACGGTATGTCAGGTCGGGGATCGACCGGAAGCGTCTGTTCATTTCCTACTACGGCACGGATATTCCTAAATTCACGGTTCACAGAAGGGGAAAGTTGCGCAGTGAACTCGGGTTGAATGACCAGATCAAAGTTGTTGGCATGGTGGCGTTTATGTATGCGCCTAAATGGTATCTGGGACAAACGAGAGGCCTGAAAGGCCACGAAGACCTTATCGATGCCGTTGCGATCTGCCAACGCAATTTTCCGGATATGGTCTGCATCATGGCAGGCGGTGCCTGGGATAAGGCGCGCTCATATGAGCGGCGGGTGCGTGCCTATGCAAAAAAGAAATGTGGAGATAACATTATTTTTCTCGGCACCCGCAATGACGTGCCTGAACTCTACCCTGACTTTGATGTTGTGGTGCATCCGTCGCTTTCCGAAAATGTCGGTGGGGCGGCAGAATCTCTCCTGAGCGCCATCCCTACAATCACTACCCATGTCGGAGGATTTCCCGATGTGGTACGCAATGGAGAAACAGGCTGGCTTGTACCGTCTTCAAATCCACCCGAACTTGCCAAAGCGATTATCGAAGCGTTGCAGGATCCTGCAAATGCCCGCAAAAAGGCGGCGCAGGGGCGGGTGCTGGCGCTAAGCCTATTTGACGTAGCTGAAAGCGCCCAACAAATTTTGGATATATACAGGAAAATCATTTCCACCGCAGAGAGCGAAACGAAAGCCAGCGCATGATTCGAAAAATAAATATCATACTACTCCTTGCTCTTTCATCCTTTTACCAGCTTGCCGCAGCAGATGGTGCGGCTTTTATTGATCGGGATGTACGTATTCCCATGGGGGCAAGCCGTGTATTCGATCTGGGTTCGTCGCTGCCTCGGAAAAACAGCACGGTGCTATTGGAACTTACCGCTAGGCTGGACTCCGACGGGTTGAGCGGCTCGATGTTCTTCATGATGCTGAAGATAAACAACCGGCTTGTCGGACCTCATAAAACCCACACGTTGACCAGGGTGGTAAATAGAAAACTCAAATCCCCGGTGGCATCTGGAACGCCTCACGCTTGGTTCAGCAACCAAGCCTGGCGTGTGCTGTATGCCCCTGATTTTGAAAGCGCCCTTGCCCTTAAGTTCTACGAGGGCAACCCATACGAGACGGTGCTTGATGTGACTGATTTGCTTGATTCTGCAGGCAAAAATCGCCTAGAGATTACCAATGTCTGCAAGTACGACCCGCCTTCAGGTTCTGCGGCCAGACATGAATTGATTGTGAAAAAGCTGGCTGTCCGCATCAAACCCGGAACCAGCCCGTTGATGGTGGCTGACGTGACGGAACAGGAAGTGATCAGCCGGGGCATGCCCGGGGCCGGTCCGGTGCAGTACAGAGGGGCGCTTCTTCCAGGCGGCGGTTTTCAGATCGGTGTGGCGGGCCGAACGTATCATTTCGACTCACGCGTTTCATACCCAAACGCCGGAATGAACGAACTGTCGGCTGGCCATAAACGTCCTGCGGATACACAAGCAAGGTATCGCCTGACGACTATGCCCGCAGCCGATGGAGGCCGGGTTGTGGTGGAAGGGCCGGAGTACCGGTTCATTCGAACGGTTCGGTTCACGGCACGCAAGGTTGACGTCGCCGACGAGATAATAAACCTGAATCCAGGCGCAAAACTGGGGCTGTGGGTCGAGAATACCCTGCGGTTGACACAGCCGGCCATGAAAGTCAGGCTGGCCGGCATACCGGATCCTTCCGTGAGCGAGTACTATTCACCCGGCAACCCATCAGTATATGTAAGCCTGCCGGATATCGGATTGGGGTTGATTTGTGAAGATGATATATTCCGCAATCAGGCCACTCTCTTTGTCGACAGCACGCAAATGACGGCAGGTATGCGGACCGACAAGCTCTGTATATCAGCCGGCAGCGCGTATACCTTGCGCTGGTCCGTCTATCCGGTTGCCTCTCACGACTACTACGATTTCATCAATCTCGTCAGGGAAGATTGGGGATCAAACTATACAGTGGAGGGCGCTTGGACATTTTTCAATGCGGACGCCATTCTTGCGACGCCAATTGCCACATTGCGCGACCGGTTTGCGAAGCACGGAATAAAGCGTGCGTGCAGCGGGGGCGGATGGGTGGATCATACGCAGGATAGATCCCGTATTGGTTTTGGCGCTGGCGTACTCGAAGACTACTGGACCAGTATGCGCAACCGTTTGCTTCTATCGGCCCAAAAAATAAAAGAGGCCGTACCGGACTGCAAGGTTTATGTCTACTACAATACCCAGCGCGATACTTCAGACCTCGGACGGGAAAGATTTCAGGACAGTTTGCTGGCGAATGAGAACGGCGAACACATATCTACCGACTGGGGCGGCAAGTACAACCTGACGCAGTGTGCATACGCGACGACATCCAACAGCTTCGGTAGGGCCATGCTCTCCGCAGTAGACCGCTACATGAACGATATGAAAATCGACGGCTTGTATTGGGATGAGATGGAAGCAACCGGCTACGGAAAAGCTTTAGTGGCCTATAATGCACAAGATGGTTATTCGTGTGAACTCGATCGCAAAAGCTTCACGATCCATCGTGAAATAGGTATCAATACCCTGCTCGGAGAAGAACATCGATTGGCCGTCATCAAGCGGCTGAGAGCGCTCGGGGGCGATTTCATGGGCAACGGCCCGACGTGCACGAAAAAAATACTGGCATTCCGTCCTCAGCGAATGGTCGAAATCCAGCACAATGAACGTTGGAGTTACGAAGGCAATCTGGACAGCCCCCTCGGGTACGCCGGTGCGCGCACCGACTTCGCCAACTGGATTCGGGCGCTAAAAATGGCCACCCTTCTGGTGGGGACCGGCTATCATTATGATTATGACATTCAGAGGTACATTTTTCCGTTCACACCCATCGAGTTGCATGCCGGTTACTTGTTGGGAAAGGAACGCATCATCGCGACCCACAACGGAGAATACGGTTGGCCAGGTGCGAAATGGCTTGTTCAAATCCGGTTCTTCGACAACGGTGGCAGACTAGCCTGCAAAGACTTCGCAACCAAAGTGGCGGGTGAAGCGCGCACTTCGGTCGAAGTTGGGGATGGCGAAGCCGTGGTGCTCGTAAAGATTCCCGTCAACATCACTTCCGCACGCTATCTTGTGGTTCGTAAGGTTCAATATTCTTCAAGCGGACTTAAGTTCGTTTTCGAAGCGGAGGGCGGGTTCTCGATAGAGATCCACGGCGGCGAAATGATGGTCACGCCCGGTAAGCGATTCCTCATAAACGTCGATGGGAAAAGTTTGCGTCATAGGGCTGACGAGCGTGGATTGCTCAGGTTCGATATCGATCCCCATCCAGGTTCGCGAGAACTCGAAATCCTTCCGGAAATATCTTAACAGGCAACGCAGGAGACCGTAATCTGGCATGCGGCGAGCGAGCCACCTAACCTCCTTCTATTTCGAAGGTGGAAAGCGTCTGCTTGATCTTGGGTTGGCGATTCCGGCCTGCATGATCATTTTTCCTGTTTTTTGCGTGGTCGCCTTGCTCGTCAGAAAGAAATTGGGCAGCCCGGTGCTGTTCAGACAGTACCGTCCGGGAATGCATGCCAGGATCTTCCGTATGTATAAATTTCGCACCATGACCGATGCATACACCGAAAGCGGCGGCTTGCAACCCGACAGCGAGCGGCTTTGCCGGTGGGGTCGTTTTCTCCGCTCAACGTCCCTGGATGAACTTCCGGAACTGATTAACGTGCTCAAAGGTGACATGAGTCTAGTCGGGCCGCGACCGTTATTGGTGCAGTACTTGAAGCGATATTCACCGCGGCAGGCCAGGCGTCATGAAGTTAAACCGGGCTTGACCGGTTGGGCGCAGGTGAACGGTCGCAATGCCTTGTGTTGGGAGGACAAATTCCAGTTCGATGTCTGGTACGTAGATCATCTTTGCTTTATGCTCGATCTTAAGATCATTGCCTTGACGATCATGAAAGTGATCCGGCGCGAAGGCATCAACCACGCCGGCGAAGCTACAATGGCTGAATTCATGGGGGTAAAATGAGTACTCGTCTCAAAGACAATTCCATCGCCGTTTTCGGGGCCGGGGGGTTCGGACTCGAAGTGGCCATGCTGATCGAGCAGATCAACGCAGCAGTTCCCGGCCGGTGGCGCCTTGTCGGTTTTTTCGATGATGGAAAGCAGGTGGGCGCTTTGGTTAACGATCTGCCTGTACTGGGCGGGCTGCGAGAACTGAATGCGTGGCCGACACCGCTTGCGGTGGTGTTCGCCCTGGGCATGCCGGGGGTGAAGAAAGCGGTTGTCGAGAAAGTCGACAACGACCGCTTGACCTTTCCCGTCCTCATGCATCCTTCCGTGATCTGCGGGCCGAAATTCGTAGCCATCGGGGCGGGTTCCATCATATGTGCCGGAACAATAATTACAACCAATGTAAATATCGGCCGTCACGTTATTCTGAATCTGGCATGCACGGTCGGACATGAGACGGAGATCGGGGATTACTGCTCTTTCATGCCCACGTGCAACATATCCGGTGAAGTCAAGATCGGCCCGTCCTCGTTCTGGGGGACCGGAGCCAAGATCATTAACCGTAAAAATGTCGGCAGCCATACCGTGATCGGTGCGGGAGCGGTGGTGATCTCGGACATACCCGATAACGTCACCGCGGTCGGCGTCCCCGCAAGGCCGGTTCAGTCACGTTGACGAATACCGAAGTTCTCACCGGCGATTCGGCCGTTGCCGGCCGATTCCACAATGATACAGGAGATTCTATGTCCGCGTATCTCTACCTGTCTCCGCCGCACATGGGCGGCAAAGAGTTGGATTATGTCAGACAGGCGTTCGAATCCAACTTCATCGCACCGCTGGGGCCCATGGTGGACCGCTTCGAGCGGGAATTCGCCGCCGCGGTAAACGCCTCCCACGCGGTGGCCCTGGCGAGCGGCACGGCGGCCTTGCATCTCGCTCTGCGCAATCTCGGCGTCGGCCCGGGGGACGAGGTGTTCGCCTCCACCTTGACGTTTATCGGAAGCGTGACGCCGGTGCTGTTTCAGGGGGCGCGGCCGGTCTTCATCGATTCCGATACGGCCACCTGGAATATGGATCCGGTACTGCTCGAGGCGGAACTCGAGCGCTGCAGCCGGGCCGGCAAACCGCCCAAGGCGGTCGTGCCCACCGACCTTTACGGGCAGTGTGCGGACATGGCGCGCATCCTGGCGATCTGTCGTCGCTTCGATGTGCCGGTGGTCTGCGATGCGGCGGAATCCCTGGGCGCCACCTGGGACGGGCGGTCCGCCGGGAGCGGGGCCAAAGCGGCCGCCTTTTCCTTCAACGGCAACAAAATACTGACCACGTCGGGAGGCGGCATGCTGGTTTCTGAAGACCGGGAATTTATCGCCCGGGCGCGTTTTCTTTCCCAGCAGGCACGCGACAACGCGCCGCATTACGAACACAGCCGGATCGGCTACAACTACCGCATGAGCAACATCGTGGCCGCCATCGGTCTCGGACAACTGCAGGTCCTGCCGGAGCGCGTGCGCCGCAAACGAGAGATTTTCGAGTACTACCGGCAGGCGCTGGGCGATCTGCCCGGCTTGAGCTTCATGCCCGAGGCCCGCTACGGCACGTGCAGCCGCTGGCTCAGCGTGATCCTCGTCGACCCGCTGCAGAGCGGCTGCGATCGCGAAAAGATAAGAAAAGCGCTTGCCAAAGAGAATATCGAATCGCGCCCCGTATGGAAGCCGATGCACCTGCAGCCTGTTTTTAGAATCATCGAAGAAGAGGCGGACGTTCCCGCGCCCGGGCCGGGGGATGAAACCTATGCCGCCCGCGCCGTCGGCGGGCAGACGGCCGCCGCGCTTTTTGAAAACGGGCTTTGCCTGCCTTCTGGGACCGCCATGTCGGCCGGTGACCTGGACCGCGTGGCGGCAATCATCCGCCAAAACGTAAAAGCCGCTTGAGGAGACGCAATGCCGGGCCGTTTGAAAATCAAAGTGCTGCTCCCCGCGGTACTCGTCGCCGCCGGGATCGTGATTGCGTATTACCCGACCCTTGAAACGCTGGTGCGGCAGTGGCTCGCCAGTGACGATTATTCCTACGGCATTTTAATTCTTCCCATCGCCATCTATCTGGCCTGGCAGCGGCGCGGCCGGCTGAAACAGGCCGAGGTACGCACGGATTGGCGGGCCCTGCCTGTTTTATTCCTGGCAATGCTCCTTTTCATCGCCGGCGAACTCGGGGCCGAACTTTTCACCGTGAGGCTGTCGCTGATCGTTCTGTTCACGGGTTCCGTATGGTTCTTATACGGTCCACGGGTCATCGGCGTACTTCGCTTCCCGCTTGCCTTTCTTTTCCTTATGCTGCCGCTGCCCGGAATGTTGTACCGCAATATCACGTTCCCGCTGCAGCTGCTGTCGACGAAATTGTCGGTGGCGTTGCTGCAGCTGCTGGGAGTTTCGGTCTACCGGGAAGGCAACGTCATCGATATGGGGTTTGCCCAGTTCCAGGTGGTGGAGGCCTGCAACGGGTTGCGCTACATTCTGCCGCTGCTGGTGCTAGGCGTTCTGGTGGCCTTTACCGGCAGAAAAGCGCTCTGGAAAAGACTCGTTCTAGTCGCGGCGACATTGCCGTTCGCCATCTTCTCGAACATCCTGCGGATTGCCGGGACCGGCATCATTTCCATGTACTGGGGCGTCGAGGCCGCGCAAGGCTTTTTCCACTCCTTTTCGGGTTTTGCCGTTTTCGGCGTATGCCTCGCGCTTTTCGGATTGCTCAACTATGGCTTGCGGTTCTTGCCGGGAAGTGCGGAACTCCCAACTCCGGAGCACAATGCGGCCCGGGAATCCACACCGCATTCGACCTCCGCCCGCTTTACGTTCCCTTTGGGGCAGCTGGTGCTGACGATCGCCCTGATTGCGTTTGCGCCGCAGGGGGCCGCGTTCTTCGGCAAAGTTCCGCCCAGGCCCTTGAAGCAACCGCTCGAAGCCTTTCCAATGCAGTTCGAAGGCTACGCCGGGGCCGCTTCGAAGATGGACCCGCTCATCTGGGAAAGCGTCGGCGGTCAGAGCTATGTCCTGATCGATTACCGCAAACCCGACCAATTGCCGATCGACTTCTATGCCGCCTATTACGAATATCAGCAGAAAGCCGGCGACTTCATCCATTCGCCCAAGTTGTGCCTGCCCGGAGCGGGCTGGTACATCGAGCAGAGCCGGACGCGGCGGATCGCGCTCGATGAGCCGGTCGAGGGCGTCGGCGCCAATCTCTCCTTCAATGAATTGATCATCAACAAGAATACCGCCCGCCAGCTGGTTTACTACTGGTACCAGGGACGCGGGCGGAATTTCACGGACGAGTACATCGCCAAGTTTTTCATGGTCTGGGACGGTATCTGGCGGCGGCGCACCGACGGCGCACTCGTCCGCCTGGTCATGCCCATTCCGGATGCCGATACGGCGGAATACCGCCGGACGCTGGACGCGTTCGCCCAGTTTGTCAGCCGGCAGCTGAGCCGGCACCTGCCCTAGCCTCCCGCGCCGGATGTCGAAGGCAGGACTTCCGCCGCGCCGTCGAGTGAAAAGGTGCTTCACGTGAATGCTTTAAAGTGGGTTTATACCAAAGCGTATTATGCATTGAATCATCCCCGCATCCGAACGGTGGCCGCCAGGCTGGTCCCCTATCGGACCTGGGTGGTCATCGGCATCCATGTTTTCCTTTTTACAGGCAGCTACCTGGCCGGCGTCCTGCTCGCTTTCGGCAGCATCGACCGGACGGCCTGCATCGAGACATTGCCCTACACACTGCTGCCGCTCATCCTGATCAAGCTGCTCGTCTTTGCCTACTACGACCTGTTTCAGGGCATGTGGCGCTACGTCTCCTTCGAAGACCTGATGAACATCGTCAGGGCCGGCATGATCAGCACCATCCTATACTTTATCGCCGGCGCCGTGTGGCCGCGGGTTGCCGTAGCGGAACAAGTGTATGTCATCGACTTCACATTGACCATCGCGTTTGCCGGAGGCGTGCGCATGGTCGTGCGCAACATCCGGGAAAACTTCATCCAGACCCATGGCGTGGGAGAATTGCGCAATGTCGTCCTGGTGGGTCCGGTGCGCACGATTCTGCCGCTGCTCAAGGAAATGCTCGGCAATCCCGACAGCGACTTCAGGCCTGTGGCCATACTCGACCCGGAAAAGACAGACCACTTCGGCAGCGCACGCGTCAGCGATGTGCCCGTCTATCCGCTGGGCGCCGCATTTTACAAATCCAAGCGTTTCAAGAAAATCCACTCCATCGTGCTGTGCTGGCCGGAGGCCAGCCGCGCGCAGGTCGACGGTATCGTCGAACAGCTCAAGGATTTGAATGCACCCTTCAACAAGCTGCCCCATGTCGAAGACTTGTTGTCGGGGAAAGTTCAAATCAAAGACATTCGCGAAGTGGAGATTCAGGACCTGCTGGAGCGCCCTCCCGTGCATACGGACATGGTGAAGATCGGGAGCTATTTGAGGGACAAGGTGGTCCTCGTTTCCGGAGGCGGCGGCTCGATCGGGTCCGAACTGTGCAACCAGATTGCGTCGTATCGGCCCAGGCGCCTGGTAGTCGTCGAAAGATCCGAAAACAATCTCTACCATCTGCAGAGTGAACTCCTGGGGCGCTTTCCCGGACTCGATCTGGTTGCGCCGATATCGACCATCAACAACCGCAGCGGCCTGGATGCGATCATGCTGCAAAACCAAGTCGAAGTCGTTTTCCATGCCGCCGCTTACAAACACGTGCCGCTGATGGAGGCGGCCGTTACCGAAGCGGCATACAACAATATCGTCGGCACCTACAACCTGGCCAGGAGCGCCTTGACGGCCGGAGTGAAGCGCTTCGTGATGGTGTCGACCGACAAGGCCGTGAACCCCACCAACATCATGGGCGTCACCAAGCGGGTGGCCGAAATGATCGTGCAGAGCTTGAACAGCGCGGGTCGGACGAAATTCGTCACGGTCCGCTTCGGCAATGTGCTGGGCAGCGCGGGGAGCGTCATCCCGATCTTCAAAGAACAGTTGATGTCGGGGAAACCGTTGACCGTCACCGATCCCGATATCGAAAGATTCTTCATGACCATTCCCGAAGCCGTGCAGCTCGTGCTGCAGGCCGGCTGCCTTGGCCAGGGCGGTGAAATTTACGTGCTGGACATGGGCCGGCCCGTTAAAATTCTGAAGCTGGCCGAAAAACTGATCACCCTGGCCGGAAAACGGCCCTACAAAGATGTCGATATCGAGATCACCGGCCTGCGGGCCGGAGAAAAAATGTACGAAGAATTGTTCACGGAAGCCGAGTGCCTGATCGCCACCGAGCATCCGCGCATCCGGGTGGCGCAATCCGAAAAGGTCGAAAGCGGTTACCTCGAACCGAAGATCGCCAATATCATGGAGCTGATCCATCAGCATGACGAGGGCGGGCTGATTCGGAACTTCATGGAACTTGCGCCCGGCTTCCGGCCATCGGATACCATCAGGCAAAAGCTCATCAAGCCGTGCGTCCCGGAAAAAAAAGCCGGCCGGAAAAGCGGACTGGCGGTCAAGGTGGCATGAGCGTCTCGTTTATCGGCAGCCCCGCATCCCCCGGAAACCCAAAACCGATTTTCAGGAGTCGATAATGAAGAAAGCGGCGATTTTAGCGGCGGTATGTTTGCTTGCGTTCATCTTTTCCGCATGTACTTCCTCCGAAACGAAGAAGCTCAGGTTTTTCGAAGCAGCCAAAGAGTTCTACGCCAAGGGGGACCTCGTCAAAGCGCGGCTGCAGCTTAAAAACGCGGTGCAGATCGACCCCAAATTCGCAGAAGGGTATTACCAGCTCGGCATCGTGGAACGGGACGCCCGCGATTTCCAAAAGGCCTTCGGCTACTTCAACAAAGCGGTCGAGTTGAACCCCAATCTGCTGGACGCGCACGTGGAGCTTGGCAAAATGTACGTGGGCGCCAGGAAGATGGATAAAGCCCGGGAGCGGGCCGAGCTGGTGCTGGGCATTGCACCGGGCCATGCGGCGGCTTCCAACCTGAAGGCGGCTGTGCTGCTGCATGAGAAAAAGTACATCGAGGCCGAGGATCTGCTCAATGACCTGATTGCCCGGCAGGCAGCCGATGCGGAGGTGTACCTGCTGCTGGCGGTGGCGGCGATGCAGCAGCAAGACCCGGCGCAGGCCCGTTCGGTCCTGCAGAAGGGGGTCACGGCATATCCCGGGGCGGTCAAACTCTATGCGCTGCAGGCCGCATTGCACAGCGGCGCAGGCGAGACCGCCGAGGCTGAAAAGGCATTGCGGCGGATGATCGAACTCGAGCCGGAGCACCTGGAGCACAAGTTCAAGCTGGTCGATCTTTTGTGGCGCAGCGGCCAGCAGTCCGGATCCCGGCAGATGCTGGCCGAAATGATCGCCGGCGATCCGAAGAATGAAGATCAGCGCATTATGGCGGCGCAATACTATTATGCAAACGGGGAGCAGGAGGCGGCGGAAAACCTTTTGCAGGAAGGGATTACGGCGCTGCCGGAAAGCTTCAGGCTGCGTTTTGCGCTCAGTGAAATCTTTATGCGGCACGGCCGGACGGAGCAGGCGGTGACCCTTCTGGAGCAATGCCTTGCCATGGAAAAAGACGCCGGCAGCCCCGACATCCTGCAGACCAAAAATCTGATGGCCCGCGCATTGTTGGCCCGCGGAGACATGGCCGGCGCCGAGTCGCTGATCGATGCGGTCATCCAGGAAAGTCCCAAGAACGTGGAGGCCCATTTCACGAAAGGGCAGCTTTACATGCTGCGGCGCCGGGGTGCGGATGCGGTGACCGAGTTCAGGACCGTGGTGACCGAAAAACCCGAACTCGCCGAAGGTCATATCCGTCTGGCCGAAGCGCACCTGTCTAACGGCGAAGAAGCGCTGGCCGTAGACACCCTGCGCAGCGCAAGCAATGCCGTTCCGGCGTCGAAAGAATTGCGCAAGGCCCTCGCGCAGCTTTACGTGCGCCAGAAAGACTACGCGGCCGCCGAAAAGCAGCTCAAACAGATGCTGGCCATCGATCCGCGGGACCTCATCGGACTGGCCCAACTGGGCGATCTGTACGCTGCCTCGGGACAGCCGGAGCTCGCCGAGGCGCAATTCCGCAAGATCCGGGAACAGGCTCCTGATAAGGACCTGGGATACCTGAAGCTAAACCAGTGGTACCGGGGGCAGGGCAGCCCGCAAAAGGCGGTCGCCGTTCTGGAGCAGGGTGTCGCGCGAAATCCCCGTTCCGCGCGCCTGCTGTCCAACCTGGTGAATGCCTATGTCGAGAGCCGGCAGGCCGACAAGGCGCTTTCCATCTGCCGGGCCCGGCTGGAGCAGGACGCCGGACAGGCGTTCGTCCATAACCTGATGGGCGTGGCGCATCTCGCCAACCGGGACTTCGCCGGCGCCCAAAAGGCACTGGACCAGGCCGTCGTGCTGCAGCCGATGTGGCCGGTGCCGTATAACAACCTGGCCAAAATCTATCTGGCGCGGGGCAAGCCGGATGAAGCGATCGCCGAACTCAAGACCGGCATCCGGGCCAACCCCCGCAACCCGGGCGCATACCTGACGCTGGGCAGTCTCTACGAGCAGCGGGGGGCGTACAAGGAGGCGATCGAGGTGTATGAAGCCGCCCTTGCGGTACACCCCCTGCTGTGGAGCGCCGCCAACAACCTGGCATTTCTTCTGGCCGAGGAGGCGCAAGGTCCTGACGACCTGGCGCGTGCGCTCGATTGGGGGCGGAAGGCCGCGGAGATGCAGCCGAAAGATCCCATGATCCAGGACACCCTGGGCTGGATCGCCTTCAAGCAGGGCAAGACGGCCCAGGCGCGCACGATCATGGAAAGCGCCGTGGCCCAGGCCCCGGAAAACCCGGCGGTGGCCTATCACATGGGCGCCATCCTGGCCGAGGAAGGCCGGGTGATCGAGGCCCGCGAAATGCTGTCCGCGGCGCTGACGCGCGGAGAGGCGTTCAGAGGGCGTGAAGCGGCGGAGGCGCTGCTCGCGGAATTGAATCGATAGTTCGGCTGACCATCGACAGGCAATGAGGCAGTGGGTGGAGGGCGCCGCGAAACGAAGGGGACCCGGCGCGCTCCGCGGCATGATTTCAATTACTTCCAGGGAGCTGAAAAAATGAAGACATTAAAAGGGTTGACTGTGGTAGTGCTGCTATTTTGGGCGGCGGGGCCGGCTGCGGCCTCGGAAGCGGCCGGGGCGGGAATCGGCGATTATCTGATCGGGCCCGGAGACGTGCTCGAAATCTCGGTTTGGAAAGTGGACGATCTGAGCAAGCAGTTGAGCGTACTACCCGACGGCAGGATCGCGTTTCCGCTGATCGGCGAAGTGCAGGCCGCCGGAAAGACCGTGGCCCAACTGAAAAAGGAGATGGAAGAACGCCTGGCGCGTTTTGTCCCCGATCCGGTGCTTTCGGTGGGCGTCCAGCAGATAAACAGCCTTGTGGTGTACGTCATCGGCAGGGTCAACCAGCCCGGCCGGTTCGTTCTGAACGCCAATGTCGACGTGCTGCAGGCGCTCTCCATGGCCGGCGGGCTGAACAGCTTCGCCAAGCGCGGCGATGTCAGGATCTTCCGCAACGGGCCGGGAAGCAGCGAGATTTTCAATTTCGATTACGACGAGGTCTCGTCCGGAAAAAATATGGCGCAGAACATCATTCTGAAGCGCGGAGATGTCGTGGTGGTCCGGTAATCGCGAAGGAGAAGAGACGATGGCCAGGAGTAATTGGGTGGCGGCGGCTGTGGTATTGCTGGCGGCATGGTTCGGCGCGGATGCGGTTGCGGCGGATGAGCGCAAGCTAATATTATCGCTCGGCGTGAGCGAGGAGTACAACGACAATGTTTTCTTCAGCGTCGATGACGAGATCGATGACTATATCAACAGGCTCCTGGGCGGCCTCAAGGTGATCAACCGCACGGAACGGCTGGACGCGTCGCTCTCCGGGCAGGTCCGGAACAACCATTATGCCGACCACGACGAACTCGACGGCCTTGATCAGTATTATGCGGGGCAGGCGGGCTACTGGCTGACGCCCGATCTGAAAGGCATGCTCGATGCCGCTTATGCACGGGACACACAGCCGGACCGCGACATTGAGGTGACCGGACTGGTGCTGGGCACGGCGGTTCGCAAGACCCAGGATTATGGCGCGGGAATACAGTATCAATTGAGCGAAATAACAGCGGCGGCGCTCACCTACAAGTACAGCGAGCAGCGCTACGACCGCGATCAATTCGTCGATTTCCGCGCGCATCGGGGCGGCCTTGGATTCACCCGCCGGATGGACCGCTTGTGGCCGAACACCACGGGTCGGCTGAACCTGAATTATGCCGAGTACGACTACGACACGGCGACAGTCGACTACTATGCCGCCACCGTCGGCATGCTGTGGCAGATGAGCGAAGTGTGGCATCTGCAGATCGACGGCGGTGCGCGCTACACCGAAACCGAATTCGACCCATCGGGCGCTGCGGAGCGCGCGGACGAAGGGTGGGGCGGGGTCGGCGTGCTGACGCTCGGCTACCGCGGGGAGTACACCCTGGTCAGCCTGACCGCGTCGCACGACGTCGGCCCGGCCAGCGGCCGCGACGGCTCGGTGGAACGGACCTCCGGCGTCATGGACCTGCGGTACCGTTTCGCCGAAAAGGCCTGGGTGGGTTCGGGCGCGGGCTACTACCTCAACCGGGCCGACGAAGGCGATCTGGCTTCGCGCGAAACGGACCAGAACACCCTCATTCTGCGGCCTTATTTGCGTTATGATCTGACCGACACTCTGTTTCTGGAAGCTTCGTACATTTTCACCCGCATCGACGACAACGTCATCGACGAGATCTCCGAACGCAACGTCTACCTGCTCAAGCTCATGTTCGAGTACCCGGTGTTCGAATAGCACCCGAAATCGAGGCGGTAATGAGAACCGATCGCGGCCGGGAACGGCGGCTGGTCGGGCAGACGGGTTGAACCCGCTCCTGGAGGAAATACCATGAACCAAGATCTTTTGAGTCTGGAAGACTATGCGGCCGTGCTGCGCCGGCGCAAATGGAGTCTGGTGCTGCCCGCCCTGGCGGTGATGCTGCTGGTCGCCGTGGTGGCGTTTACGCTGCCGCCGGTCTACCGATCCACGGCCACGATTCTGATCGAGGGGCAGGAGATCCCGGCCGATTTCGTCATGTCGGCGGTGACCAGTTATGCCGAACAGCGGATCCAGAGCATCAACCAGAGGATCATGAGTTCGACCCGCCTGCTGGACATCATCAACCGGCTCGACCTGTACCGCGACCTGCGCACCACCAAGCCGTCCGAGGAGCTGGTGGCCAAAATGCGGGAGGACACCCGGCTGGAGATGATCAATGCCGAAGTGATCGATCCGCGCAGTGGAAGGCCTTCCGAGGCGGCCATCGCCTTTTCATTGTCCTACAAAGGAAAGGACGATGCGCGCAAGGTGCAGCAGGTGGCCACCGTGCTGACCTCCCTGTTCCTCGAAGAAAACCTGCGTACACGGATGCAGCAGACCGAGGAGACCGCCCAGTTCCTCGAAGAAGAAATGAGCAAGGTAAAGGCGTCGCTGGACGCCATGGAGGCCCAGATCGCGGGATTCAAGGAACAGAATATCAATGCGCTGCCGGAGCTGCTGCAGGTAAACGCGCAGAACCTGAACAACACCGAGCGCAATATCGAGCTGATGCAGGAGCAGTTGCGCAGCCAGAAGGAGCGGGAAAGTTACCTGCAGACCCAGTTGGCCGGCATGGCGCCGCAGCAGGAGGACAAGCTGCGCCTCGATCAGCTGCGGGTCGAACTGGTGCACCTGAAGAGCCGCTTCAGCGACGAATATCCCGACGTGATCAAGGCCAAGGCCGAAATCGCCGACCTGGAGCGGCAGATCGAGACGGCCAAAGCGCGGCGGGGCGGTGCGCAAAGACTGCCGGATAATCCCGCTTATGTGACACTGGCATCGCAGCTGGCCGGCACCCAGGCCGAAATCCAGTCGATCAAGACGCAGATCCAGACTCTGCGCAACCGGGCGGACATGTATCAAAAGCAGATCGATACGACCCCCAAGGTGGAAGAAACCTACCGCAAGCTGAAGACCGAGCGGGACAACACCCAGGCCAAGTATGACGATCTGATGCGCAAGGTCATGGAGGCCCGCGTCTCCCAGGGGCTCGAAAAGGAGCAGAAGGGGGAACGCTTCACCTTGATCGACCCGGCGCGCCTGCCGGAACGACCGTACAAGCCCAACCGGATCGCGATTGTCGTGATCGGCATCGTGCTGGGCCTCGGAGCGGGGGTCGGTTTTGCGGCGCTGCGGGAGTTCGCCGACACATCGATTCACAGCGCCCGGCAACTGGCCATGGCCACGTCGTTTCCGGTGCTGGCCATGATCCCGCCGATCGACACGCAACAGGATCTGGCGCGCCGGAAGCGGCAGAAAATCCTGGTGGCCGTAACCGCTGCTGCAGTCATCGCCCTCGGCGTGACCTTCTTTCATTTTCAGGTCATGGATATCGGCGTGTTCTGGGCGAAGGTGATGCGGCATACGGGCGTATGACAGGCTATTGATAAACTTCGCCTCAAGCCGTGATGTTGTGTTGCGCGGCGTTAAAAATGCTCACATACTGCGTGTATGCTGCGCTTTTTGAAAAGCCGCGCGCTTTGCCTGACGCATTGAGGCTCGTTTTTGAACAGCCTGCAAAGGGATGGATTGTGCAATCCATAATGAAGGGAAGATCGATGAAAATCGAGCAAGCGGTAGAAAAGGCAAAGAAACGGATTGCGGAGCGCGGCGGCGGGAGCGATGTCGAGACGGTGCGCAACCTGCGGACTGCGCCGGCCGCACAGGAAAACTGGAATCCCCCGGTCTACGCGCAATCGCAGCCGCGGGTGCTGGATGCCAGGAAGTTGAGCGCCAACCGCTGCGTATGCTTTCGCGACGACGCAGCGGAGATGGACTACTACAAAATGCTGCGCACCCAGATCGTCCAGCAGGCGCAGGCGAAG
>JAEYRZ010000202.1 GCA_023435265.1 Pseudomonadota bacterium | reverse complement strand
CCACCGGCAACCCGCCCGCGGACTCGGTTCAAGCGTTGCTCAACTCCACGGCTGCAGTCCCCACCAGAAGACCAGCAGACAGACTACAGCGATCACGATCGGCCAGGCAATGCCGTTGTAACGGGTTTCTTCGTACTCGTCGCCCCAACCGTGAATCCTATCGATTACCTTTTTATCCTCGAGGGTGGGGGCGAAGGCGGACAGCGTCGGTATGCGGTTGAAAACAATCGAGAGAACGATGAACAAGGCGAAGCTCAGCGGAACGGTGACCATGCCGCCGGACATGCCCAACGCGGCGGCCAGCCCATTGCCGACCACGATGCCCGGAAGCACGTGCGGTGAGATGATGATGTACAGGGCGCCGCAAATCGTGGAAGAAATGATCAGCGCCAGCTTGTTGGCCTCTTTCCACCACACGCCCAGCAGGATCGCCGGAGTGGCGGTGGTGGCGAGCAGGCCGAAGGCCCACAAAATGCTGGTGACCAGGAACTTGGGCGGTTTGAAGGCCAGCAGGATGGCGATGAGGCCGCCCGCGATCAGGGCGAAGTAACCCCAGCGCATGCGCTGTTTGGCCTGCATGTTGGGCGCGATGATCGACATCAGATCGTTGCCCACCAGTCCGGAAATGGCCATCAGGTTGCCACCCACAGTCGACAGGCCGGCCGCCAGGGCGCCGCCCATGACGAAGGCCGCCACCAGGGTCGGATTGTAGAACACATTCAGGATCAGAAGCGTCTGGTCCGGCTTGGCGATCGCATTACCGGTGGAGGCGACGAAGAAGTTGCCGGCGAAGCCGGCGGTGTAGGTGCCGGAGAAGAGCAATCCCAGGAAAAGCGCGAACCAGACACCGGCCCAGCGGGCGCTCTTGACGCTCGAGGAGGTGAACACGCGCATGGCCAGATGCGGCAGCGCCACCGGCCCGAGGGTGAAGGCCGGGATAAGCGCGAAGTACCAGCGGATGTCGTATTTCATATCGAAGAAGGTCGGGATCTTTTCGAGCATGGCCGGGACCATGTCGCCGTAGGCCAGCGGCGGGAACCACCACCCCGAGGAGCCCATGGCCTTCATGATCGCTCCCATGGGCACCACCATGGCCACGCACATGACCACCATCTGGAAGGCGGCGTTATACGAGGCGCCGTACATGCCGCCCATGGCGATGAAACCCACCGTGGCCAAGCCGGCCACGACCAGTCCCGTGTTATAGGGTACGCCGAAGAGCAGTTCGAAGGCCTGCCCGAGGCCGATCATCTGGCCCAGCGCGTACATCACCATGATCAGCATCATCCAGCAGACGATGACGACGGTCGAGGGTTTGCCGTAGCGCGCCTTGATAAAGGTTCCCGGCGTGAAGGCCTTCATGCGGCGCAGGCTGGTGCCGTAGAGCAGGGTCAGCAGCGGAATCGAAATCGCCCACTGGATCCAGAGGTAGACGAACGGCACCTGCAGTTTTTGAATCAGGGCGATGACGCCCAGAAAGGTCGCCAGACTGGCCCAGGTGGCGGCCATGCCCAACCCGTTGGTGATCGGTCCGATGGAGAAGCCGGCGGCATAGAAGTCCGCTTCACTGGCGGTTTTGCGGCTGGAAATCCAACCCACGTAGTAAAAGGCGGCGAACATGATGATAACCAGGATGATCCCGATCCAGACATTTCCCAATGCGTATTCCATAAGCTACCTCCTTCCGATTATTTGGAAACGGTGACTTTGGAATTCTTGGCCTGTTCCGCCAGGGCTTCCATTTCGTCATCGAACTTGTTGCAGACCACGGCCATGACGGCGCAGACCACCATCAGGCCGAACCAGCCCAGAATGATCGGAAGAATGTAGTGGGTCGGGAATCCCCAGAACGTGCCGCGCTGCATGCCCGGGAAAAGCCGGAACAGGGTCGCCGAATGCCCCGTCAGTAACAGCAGCAGAGAAAAAATAACGGTGATCCAAATCTCTTTTTTATAGAGTTTTTCCTTCATCTGGATGCACTCCTTCTATAAAGATTTTCGATGGGATACTGGCTTCAAGCGTCGGGTGGAACGGTTTCAGGTAAGATCCGGAGAGGAAGGCGGGGGGACACCGTCGATCTTACCTGAAACCCTTAAACGGCCTAGTTGCGTCCCCACTCTTTGTTGCGCAATTCGATTCGCCGGATCTTGCCGCTGATCGTTTTGGGCAGTGCGGTGACGAAGTCGATTTTGCGGGGGTACTTGTAGGGCGCGGTGACTTTCTTGACATAGTCCTGGAGTTCTTTGGCCAGTGCATCGCTGGCGGTGTAGCCCGGCGCCAGGATGACGAATGCCTTGACGATCTCGCCGCGCGTTTCATCCGGACTCGAAACGACGGCCGATTCGGCCACGGCCGGATGTTCGATGAGCGCACTCTCGACTTCGAAGGGTCCGATACGGTAGCCTGAGGTCAAAATGACATCGTCCGCCCGGCCGACAAACCAGAAATAGCCGTCTTTGTCCCGGTAAGCCCGGTCGCCGGTAAGATACCAGCCTTTTCGGTAGACCGAAGCGGTGCGCTCCGGTTCCTTCCAGTACTCTTTGAAGAGGCCCACCGGTCTTTGCGGTTCCACGCGCACGGCGATATCGCCCTCTTTATCGGGAGGCAGGATATTGCCCTCCTCGTCGATCACCTGCAGGTCGAATCCGGGCGTCGGCTTGCCCATGGAGCCGAAGCGCGGCTCGATGCAGGGGAAGCTGCCGCACAGCAGAACGCTTTCGGTCTGCCCGTACCCATCACGGATCGTACATCCAGTGGCTTCTTTCCACACCTCGATGATTTCCGGATTCAGGGGTTCGCCCGCCCCGACGCAGTGACGCAGGGTGGGGAACTTGTATTTGGACAAATCTTCGAGCACCAGCATGCGGTAGATGGTCGGCGCGCCGCACATCGTGGTGACCGGGTATTTGGCGAGCAGTTCGAGCGTTTTCTTCGGATCGAACCGGTCGGTGTGGTGCACGAACAGCGCCGCCCCCATGTTCCAGGGACCGAAGTAGCTGCTCCAGGCAGCTTTGGCCCAGCCCGTATCGCTCACATTCCAATGCATGTCGTCCATCTTCAGATCCAGCCAGTATTTGCCCGTGACCTGGTGACCGATGGGATAGGATGCATGGGTATGCAGCGCCATCTTGGGGAAACCCGTGGTGCCGGAGGTAAAATAAACGATGCAATTGTCCGCGCTGCGGGTTTTGGCGGTCGTAAAAGCGTCCGAGGCCGCGGCAACGACTTCGTCATAAAACAGCCAGTTGCTGCGGGGCTTTTCGATGACGATACGCGTGGTCACCGTGGGGCATTCGGAGGCGACCTCGTCGAAACGGGCGGCGATGGCATCGGTAGCCACGATGGCCTTGGCGCCCGAGGTGTTCGCCCGGTATTTGATGTCCTTGGGTGTCAATTGAGTGGTGCCGGGGGCCACGACCGCACCCATGCGGATGCAGGCGGTGAACGTCTCCCACCATTCGTAATTGCGGGGCAGAATCAATAAAACGACGTCGTCCTTGCGCAATCCTTTACCGGCCAGTACGTTGGCCAATTTCTTGGATGCCACGCTGATTTCCCTGAATGTCTTGCGCACTTCCCGCCCGGCGTCATCGACCCACAGCATGGCCAGTTTCTGAGGATCCTGGGCATACTTGTCCACGACGTCCCCTGCGAAGTTGAAGTACTCGGGGACCTCCCATTTGAACTCTGCGTACGTTTTCTCATAATCGGTCATATTGAAATTGGTGCCCATGGTTCAACTTCCTCCTCTCGCCTTTTCGTACATGCAGTACGGGTGGGTTGGGTGCGCGCTCAAACCGGCGCGGCAAATGAATCCTATTCGGTCGGATTGTCGTTTATTATGGGGAAATGAGAAGGCGGACAATCGGCGTCAGGCTGATTTTAGGGTGGTCCCGGCGACCTACCCGGCAATGGGCGATTCCACCAGCAGGGGTAGGTGATTTCCCTAGTTGGTGAATTCGTAAAGAGCCCCGAATCCAAATGTGTTGCGTGTTAAGCGAAGGTCGGTCGACTGATATCTCTGCCTGTCACTTAAACTTCCGGGTGCCGCTCGTTCATGCCGGATCGCTGTTGCGCAGCACTTCAGGGTGGGGCGGGTCCGTCAGTTCGATACTCCCGGTCTTGTTCCAGTGAACGGCATAGCGCACCAGTTCATTGGCGCTCTTGAGATTGAATTTGGATTTGATGCGTTCGCGGTGCGTGCCTACGGTTTTGATGCTCAAGTGCAGTTTGTCGGCAATATCGCGGGTGGTGAGGCCTTCGCCGATCATGCGGAAGATCTCCAACTCGCGATCGGTCAAACGCTCTATGGGTGAACGCGAAGCCGTGTTCAGGCCCACGGCCAGGTGGGTCAGAATATGCTCTTTGACCTGATTGCTGAGGTAGACTTTGCCTTCCAGGACCTGATGAATCGCCTCGACCACCGATCCCATCGCTTCCTGCTTCATGATATAGCCGCGAGCGCCGGCGTGCAGGGCCCGCTCGGCATAAAGAAATTCATCGTGCATGGAAAGGATCAGCACCGGAATGGCCCGGTGCCGTCGGTAAATCTCTTTGGTCAGTTCGATGCCGTCGCTGTTGTCGAGCGTGATGTCGGCGATGATCAGGTCCGGTTGCAGGCGTTCGATCGCCTGCCAGGCCCCAGCCGCGTTTTCGGCTTCTCCACAGACCTGCAGGTCCGGTTCCTGGTTGATCAACTCACTCAGGCCCAGGCGAAAGATCGGATGGTCCTCGACGACCAGTATCTTTTTTTTGCTGAACATTGATTTCCTTTAGTCTTGACCGGAAGCGGACCGCGGACCGGGACCATCATCCGAGGTCTGGATCACGGACGAACGAACCATGCCGGCCTCCGGTTCGAGCCGGCGATGAAGGCTGACCCGGGTTCCACCGCCGCTCGGGGTCTGGATTTCGAGACTGGCATCAATCATTTTGGCACGGAAAGCCATGAACCGCAAACCCATTCCTTTGCCGACGCGCTCCTCGCGCAGCCCGCAGCCGTCATCGTACACCATCAGGTGCAGCAGATCGTCCTCCCGTTCCAGCTTGATCCGGATGCGATCGGGCCGGCCGTGGCGGACCGCGTTGTGAACCGCTTCCTGGGCAATGTAAAACAAGTGCGTGGCGGCGTTGCTGTCTCTGGGATCGATTCCGGGATGGCATTCGATGTCGCAGGGCACGTTGAAGATGGATTTGGTGCGGATGGCCAATTCCTGAAGCGCGGCGGCCAGGCCGTGCTCCATCAGATTGACGGGACACAGCCCCTGCGTGAGATGCCGCGTCTTGAGGACCGCCTCTTTCATCAACCCTTCGATTTGATCCGCCAGGGCATGCTCCGGGGCTTCTCTGGCGCCCAGGCGCGACTTGAGCACCCGGATCAAGCCCTCGATCCCGATAAGGTGCGGGCACAGGTCGTCATGCAGGTCGCTGCCGATCATCTGGCGTTCCCGGTCGCTCGTATCGATCAGTTCTTTTTCAAGCCGCTTCAAATCGGTGATATCGCGATGAATGATCACGCTGCCCACCGGATTTCCATCACGATCTCTGTAGACCGCCCCGCGGATGCTGGAATCGATGATGTGCCCCGCCTTGGTCAGCCGGCGTGTCTCGATACTGTAAAGATGACGGCCGGCGGCGATGTCAACCAAACCGCGACGCGTTTCGGGCCAGTTCTCGGGCGGCACGAAATGATCCATTTTGCGGCCAAGACATTCGGCGAGGTCCCAACCGAAGACTTCTTTGAAAGCGGAATTGAAGTAGGTCACGCGGCCCTGCATGTCATAGACGATGATTGGATCGGGCGCCGCTTCCATCACGGAGCGATATTTTTCTTCGCTGACCCGCAGGGCCTCTTCGGCTTCCCGGCGCTCCTCGATCTCGGTTTGCAGGCTGCGGCTGTATTGTTCCAAACGGTCCATGAAGTTGTTGAAATAATCGGCCAGAAACCCGACTTCGTCGTGGGCGTGCCGTGACATGCGGATTGAAAAATCGCCCCTCGAGGCTTTCTCGATATGCCGGATCAGATCCTGCAGGGGATTGGTGATCGATCCGCTGACCAGAAAGGAAAGAAAAAGCATCAGCAGCAAAGACGCGAGGACCGCGAATATGATCACGTTGGCCAGTGTCTTGAGCGGTGCGTAGATTTCGTCCATGTAGCTGGAACTGGCCACAATCCATTCGACTTCCGGCAGATAGTTGAAAATAACCAGTTTTTTTCGGGCATGCGGTTCGCCTGGATTCTGCCACAGATATTCGATCTTCCCGTTTTTCTGAGCCACCATGGTGCGCATCGGCTCATTGGGGATTTCGGTCTGGTTCAGGATATCGACCCCCTCCAACTGGGGGTGGATAATGATCTTCCCGGTGCGGTCGGTTACAAAAGTATAGCCGGTCTTGCCATAGCGCATGGCCATGACGGCTTCGCGAAAATCGTCCACATTGACCAGTTGCCGAAACTCCCGCCGGTAGGAGGAAACATTGATGATCCAGTCCCAGGGCGCGAAGTAGGTCATGTAAAGCGCTTTCGGCTGGGGTCGGCTGTCTCCCGGATTCCACCAGTCGTACTGCTCGATATAGCCTTCCTTACGGCGGATCATCTCCTGAACGAAGGCGTGCTGGGTAATGTCCACCCCGACCCAGCTCTCTTTCGGATGCACGACCATGGTGCCCTTGCTGTCGACACAGGCGATGTAACCGGTGGTTCCGACCCGCTGGCTGAGCAGCACCCCTTCGGCCAGGCGTTTGGCCTGGGATTCGGTCAACTCGCCGCGCTGATAACGGCTGTAGATGTGCGTGACCATTTCGAGGTTCTTTTCTGCCGCTGCCCGCAAATGGTTTTTTATGGAGACCGAAACCGAAGTGCGCACCATGCTGAGAATCGCCGACGTGGAATTCTTCATTTCGCTTTCGATGTTGGCTTCCAAGGTATCGCGCAACAAAGAATATATGGTAAACCCGGCCAGTGGGACCGAGAGGATGAACACCGCCAGAAAACTGAGCAGTAATTTGGACCGGACTCGCAGGTCGCGTAAAAAATGCAGGGCGGACATAGCAGTTCCTTTGTAAGGTCGTGAAGAACTATGCCAAAGCTGAAATCTTGCGTCAAGTTGGATACTTGAGCAGGTCTACAGCTGTCCGCATTCGAGAAGGCTGATATAGTTGGAGGAATTAAAGATGAGATGGTCCAGCAGCCTGATGCCGAGCGTCGATCCGGCCTCTTTCAACTGCCGGGTCACGGCGAGATCGTCCTGACTTGCCGTCAGCGAGCCGGAAGGATGATTGTGCGCCACCACGACTGCGGCGGCCCGATCGGTAATCGGGTCGGCGAACACTTCGCGCGGATGGACCAGGGCTCTGTTGACCAGCCCCACCGATACCGTGCGCACCGCGATCACTTCGTTGGCGCCGTTGAGTGAAACACATATGAAGTGTTCTTGCCGACGATCTCCAAGGTGGCGGACGAGCGGAAACACATCGGTGGGGAATGTGATCTTGATGCCGTGCGGATGGATCCTTCGCCGGGCGAATTCGATTGCAGCGACGATCAGTGCTGCCTTGGCCGCTCCGATTCCAGGTTGGGCGCATAAATCCGAGACCGAAAGACTGGTGTCCCCCCGCCGGTCAAACATCCGCAAAAGGCCGGCGGCGATCGCCATGACATTGCGCCCGCGCATCCCGCTGCCCAGCAGCACTGCGAGCAACTCCAGGTCCGAAAGGGCCTGGGCGCCTTTCGCGCTCAGTTTTTCACGCGGCCGATCATCCGGCGGCAAGTCTTGGATACGCTTCATGGCTCAGTTGTACGTGCGAGTCAGTTCATAAAAGGAGGCCGGGAGGCTTCAAGGGAGCGGCCGGCAGGGTTGACCTGCCGCCCGGCGGGCCGGGCGGCCCGCGCATAGAGTTCGCGAGAATCAGCTTTCCTTTGTCTGCACCCGTAACGTTTACAACCTGGGTTGTCAATAGGGGAAATGCATGCTATGAGCAGGTGAATTGCATTCCCGCCTGTCGTGCCGGACCGCCGCAAATCGCTCATGGGCATCCGAATACCGGCCGATAATGTATTCATCGCACCCCCGCAAGATCGGAAGGAGACAAATGCACCCATGCCGGTTGATTTCGATTTTAAGCGCGCACATGAAAGAAAGCTGTACAACGCGAACGTCGTCTATGCCCACCAACAACGCGCGTATCAAGGCACTCTGAAAGATTTAAGCCTTGGAGGCGCGTTCATCCAAACCAAAGACGTCAACCAGGTTTCCCGAGGCGATGTCGTGACAGTCAGCATTCCGTACACCAGCGGCAAGAAAAACCTTAAAAAACGAGGACGTATCAAATGGCACAACAACGAGGGTTTTGCCATTGAGTTTTTCTGATGGCGGCCGCAGGATACAGCCTCGACCGCATCGCCACGCCCCTCCGTGATAAATTTTACTTTACTTTTAAAAATATTCGACTATTATCGGCCGGCTTTTAGGGAGCAAAAGCACGATTAGCATTGATTTCAGTTATTTAGTAAAATTCTCCACCTGAACTGGATCTCCCGAAAAGAAAGCACGTATGCCGTACAGACTTTTGGATTTGGTGCCACGGGTTCAGTCTCTTTTTTCCCAAATAGACCAAGGTATTGTCGAATTTCAGCTCAAAACCGGTTTGCGCTGCATCGCCGGATGCGGGCAATGCTGCGCCGAAGCAGATGTGTTCACCACGGTTCTGGAGATGCTCCCCGTCGCTCACGAAATTCTGTGCAGGGGAAAAGCTGATTATTGGCTGTCGCGCATCAATGAGCAGATCCCCAATAATCTGTGTGTTTTTTATCGGGCCGAGATCGCGGCGGAAGACCCCGGCCACTGCACATCTTATCTGCTTCGCCCTTCAATATGCCGGCTTTTTGGTTACGCGGCCGTGCGCAGCCGGCGCGGATCGAAAATACTGGGCGTGTGCAAGGCGGTCAAGCCGTTTAATTCGGAAGCCGCGACGCGGGCCGTCGAACTTCAGGATGAAGCGCTCAGCTTCCCCGAAATCGGATCGCAGGTCTACGCCCAGGATCCCGTTCTGGGAAGCCGACTGCTCCCGATCAATCACGCCCTGCGGGAAGCGTTGATGTGCCTGGGACTCCAGATGCAAATCGCCCAGAGTGAAAACCTCGGCAATACGACCGCGGCTTGAGTTCCCCTCCGCCGAGCCCTTTCGAACCCCAGCGAAACATAACGTAGGCGGCTCGATGCCCCATCGCGAACAATACCGAGACACGCCGGGCTGCCGAGGTCCGGCGTGGGAACGTGTTTGACTCTTGCTAACAGATGTTTTAATCAATTGTATCAAACCAACGTTTGAGGTGACGATGACCCCTTCCGAACGAATCCTGGTCGCAGCGGAACAGATTTTCAACAGCAAGGGCTTCAGAGCTGCCACGGTTCGTGAAATCTGCAGAAGCGCAGGAGTCAATCTCGCCGCGGTGAATTATTACTTCGGCGATAAAGCCGCGCTTTACCGGGCGGTGGTACGCCGGCTCATGGAACGTGTTTTCGAAGGCAACCCGCTCCAGACGGATGTGGATGACCCGGAGGTGCAGCTTGCACAATTCGTACGCACCATGCTGAACCGATTGCTGGCGCCCGGAGGACTTTCCACCTACCAGAATCACAGCCGCCTGCTGGCCCGTGAATTGGTCGATCCTTCGCCGGTTCTGGACGCGGTGGTAGAGGATTTCATTCGCCCTCAGGCCGCCGTCCTGACCCGGATCATCCAGGATCTGGTAGGCGGGCAAGCATCGATGGATCAGGTTTGGCACTGTGCCTTCAGCATCATCGGGCAGTGTATCTATTATGGTTATGCCTGGCCGGTCATGATCCGGCTTCACCCCATGGATCTCTCCGATCCGGACGCGATCGACCGGCTGGCTGGCCACGTCGTCGCCTTTTCCCTGTACGGTTTGCGCAACTTCTCCGCCACCGGCGGAGCATTCACGGGGCAGGAGCCATGTCCAAAAAAAAAATGATCGTGATCATGACGATTGCGATTATTGCGGCAACCGCGGTGTTGATCCTTTTTCTAAAGCGCCCGACCAATGATACGGACCGGCGCCTGCGCGTTTCAGGAACCATCGAAACCACGGAGGTGGAACTGGCGTTCAAAATCTCGGGCCGCCTTTCGAGCCGCTTGTTCGATGAAGGTCAGCGGGTCGCCGCGGGCGAAATCGTAGCGCGGCTCGAGTCGGTTGATCAGGAACTCCGCCTGCGCCAGGCGGAAGCCGAGCACCAGTACGCCCGGGCGCGGCTGCAGGAGCTCGAAAACGGCAGTCGGCCCGAAGAGGTCGACGAGGCCCAGGCCCGGCTGCAGCAAGCCCGAGCTACAGCCCAGGCCTCGCTGAGCCGCCTGGAACTCGCCCGGCAGGACCTGCGGCGCCACGAAAGCCTCCTGGCCGAGAACGTGATCAGTCAGCGTGACTTCGACACCCTGCAAACGGCCCATGATACCGCGGCAGACGCTTACGCCGAGGCGCTGGCCCAGGTCCGGCTGGCCCGGGCGCGCCTCGACCTGGTGATCGCCGGGCCGCGCGCCGAAGTGATCGAACAGGCCCGCGCCAATTTAACTGCCGCCGAGCAGAGACGGGGACTCGCGCGTCAGCAGCTTGCCGACACCATCCTGAAAGCGCCCATGGCGGGAACCGTCCTCAGCAAGTCGGCGGAGCCCGGCTCCTATCTCAATCCCGGAACACCGGTTCTGGCGATCGGCGGCCTGGATGAGGTCTGGCTGCGCGCCTATATCGCCGAATCCGATTTGGGTCGCATCAAGCGCATGCAGCCGGCTACAGTCTATACGGACACCTTCCCGGGCAAAGCGTATCCCGGCCGGGTTGTATTTATTTCCGATGAAGCAGAATTCACACCCAAAACGGTCCGCACCTACGAAGAGCGGGTCAAGTTGGTGTATCGTATCAAGATCACCCTCGCCAATCCGAATCAGGAATTGAAACCAGGAATGCCGGCCGACGCGGTAATCGAAATTTCGCCATGAATACCCCGCCCCTCATAAAAAGCTCGGGGTTGACGCGTCGGTTCGGTGCATTGACCGCCGTTGACGGAATCGACCTGCAGGTCGAGGCAGGCGAAATTTACGGACTTGTCGGCCCTGATGGAGCGGGCAAAACCACGATCCTGCGTACGCTTGCCGCCATTCTCGAACCGGATGCGGGCAGCGCCCGGGTGGCCGGGTGCGATACGCTGCACGACCCTGCCGGGGTCAAAGAACATACCGCTTACATGAGCCAACGCTTCGGCCTGTACAGCGATTTGTCGGTGCAGGAAAACATCGATTTCTATGCCGATCTGTACGGGGTGGCACGGCGTGCGCGAGCGCGGCGCCTGGATGAACTGCTCGACTTCACTGGGCTGCGGCCCTTCGTCAAGCGTCGCTCCGGTCAACTCTCAGGCGGCATGAAGCAAAAATTGCAGCTGATGTGCGCCCTGATCCACACCCCGCAGGTGTTGTTGCTGGACGAACCGACCAACGGCGTGGATCCTGTCAGCCGACGCGATTTCTGGGAGATCCTCTATCGACTGCTCGAGCAGGGTGTGGCCATCCTGGTGACCACGGCGTACCTGGACGAAGCCGAGCGCTGTCACCGGGTCGGGCTGATGCACCGCGGCCGAATGCTTACCCAGGGAACGCCGTTGCAGATCAAAGGCGCCCTGCGCAGGCAAATTCTTTCGATCGATACGTCTCAGGCACGGAGGGCCGCACCGATTCTGCGACGCGCCTTGGGCGCGGCGCACCTTTTCGGCAACAGCATACATATCGCCTGTCCGGATGGCGCGGAAGCCGCCGCAGATGCTGCCGCCGCCCTGTCGGCAGCCGGCATTCCAATGGATGGTGCGCAAATCATCGAACCCTCCCTGGAGGACATCTTCGTCCACCTGGTTTCAGCTGAAGCATCAGGATCGACCGAAGCGCCTGCGCCGCCCATCGGACGTCCGGAAGGTGGCGGCGATGCGCCGGCCGTTGTCATCCATGATCTGACCCGCCGATTCGGAGACTTCACGGCCGTGGATCGTCTCTCGCTGACCGTCGCACCGGGTGAGATCTTTGGATTTCTGGGGCCGAACGGTGCAGGCAAAAGCACCACGATCCGCATGTTGTGCGGCCTTTTAAGGCCTTCCGCAGGCGGAGGTGCGGTCGGCGGCTTCGACCTGGTTGCCCAGGCGGAGGAAATCAAACACCATATCGGGTATATGAGCCAGAAGTTCTCCCTTTACGATGACCTGAGGGTCGAAGAGAACCTCGTCTTTTACGGTTCCATTTACGGCCTGACCGGTTCACGGCTCAGGGAGCGTATTCATTGGGCATTATCCATGGCCGACCTGACGGAGCACCGCCGGACGCTGACCGGTATACTGAGCGGCGGCTGGAAACAGCGCCTGGCGCTGGCCTGCGCGATCCTGCACGAACCGCCGATCATATTCCTGGACGAACCGACCAGCGGCGTCGATCCGATGAGCCGGAGGCGTTTCTGGGACTTGATTTACGCAATGGCCGATCAGGGGATCACCATTTTCGTCACGACCCATTATATGGAAGAGGCCGAATACTGCGGCCGACTGGCCCTGATCGATGACGGGCGGCTGATCGCACTTGGAACGCCTGACGAACTCAAATCCAGTTTGGCATCGGAAACACTGCTCGAGGTGGTTGGCGATCAGCTCCAAAACGCCTTGGTCATGATCCGGGCGCTGCCTGAAATCCATGAAGTCACCCTTTTCGGCAACAGTCTGCATGTCCGCACTTCTTTTCCGGATGCGGCCGGCAAGGCAATTCGCGGGGCATTGGCCCGCAACGCGATCCCCTTGAAAGGCATCCGGACCATTGCGCCCAACATGGAGGATGTGTTCGTGGTCCTCGTGCGGCGGCGCTCGCGTGGGGAGGATCAGGTTTGAAGTTCAGCCATCGGCGCCTCCGGGCAGTGGCCCGCAAGGAGTTTCTGCATGTGATGCGGGATTGGCGCAGTCTGGCCCTGGCCCTGGCCATCCCGATGTTCATGATCTGGCTTTTCGGTTATGCGCTGACCATGGATCTGGACCAGGTCCCCACAGCGGTGTGGGATCGGTCCAACACACCGCAGAGCCGCGAGTTCACAAGCCTCCTGCAAGGCTCACCTTATTTCGAAATCGTTCAGGGAATATCCGATTACCCGGCCTTGACCGCGGCGCTCGATCGAAGGCAGGTGATGGTGGGGCTGATTCTGCCGGCCGATTTCGCGGATCTTGTTCTTTCAGGCAGAACGGCGACCGTCCAGGCGATCCTGGAAGGCAGCGACGCCACCAATGCGGGACTTGCCCTGGGGTACCTGAACGGCATCGCCCAGATTTACAATCGCGCCGTTTCCGTTCGACGCACAGGCCGCATGGGCGCGCGAATGCCGTCTGAGGGCGTCCGTGCTGAAATGCGCGCCTGGTACAATGCAGATTTGCGCAGCCGCAATGTCATCGTGCCCGGGATCATCGCCGTGGTCATGGTCGTGATCGCCGCCATGCTGACGAGTGTCACAGTGGCCCGGGAGTGGGAGACAGGCACCATGGAGCAGTTGATCAGTACGCCCCTGCGTGTCCCGGAACTGGTGCTCGGCAAAGTCATCCCCTACTTCGTGATCGGGATGATCGACGTTTCTCTCGCCGTCTGGATGGGGCACAGCCTGTTCGGCGTACCGTTGCGCGGCAATACCGGGCTCATCTTCGCCATGGCATCCATCTTCATGTGCGGCGCTCTGTTCTTCGGCCTGACGCTCAGCATCGTATTCAAGACCCAGGTCCTGGCCAACCAATTGGCGGTCTTTGCCAGTTACCTGCCCACATTGCTGCTCAGCGGTTTTGTCTTCGGGATCCACAACATGCCCCAACCGATCCAGATCATCACCTATATCGTGCCGGCGCGTTATTTTATCGCGCTCATGCGCGGTATTTTTCTCAAGGGGATCGGGCTGGAGGTCCTCTGGCTCAATGCCCTGCTGCTGGCGGCCTATGCGGCCGCGATGGTGGCGCTGGCCCACCGCAAGATGAAGCTCAAACTGGAGATGTGATATGTGGCGGCGCCTGCGGGGGATGTTGGTTAAAGAATTTCTCCAGATGTTCCGGGATGTGCGCATGCGCATCGTGATCTTCGGCATGCCACTGGTTCAGATGATGGTATTGGCATTCGCATTGACCACCGATGTCAGGGAAATCCGCACCGCGGTGCTCGATGAGGATGCCACACCGAGCAGCCGCAACGTGATCGCCGCATTCGAATCAGGCCGCTATTTTCAGGTGGTCACACGGCTTTCCGCGCAGGAAGATATCGCCCGCTGGATGGACGCCGGCAAGGCCCAGGCGGTTCTGCATTTCAAAGCCGGTTTCGAAGCCGACCTGCACGCCGGCCGCGACGCGCCGCTGCAGATCATCACCGACGGCACCTACAGCAACGAATCCGCCGTCATTTTCAACTATGCGCGCCAGATCGTATCGGAAATCAATCTGCAAGACGGCGCCGCGGCCGTGTCCCTCGCTCTTCGGAGCTGGTACAATCCGAACCTGGAAAGCAAGTATTACTATGTACCCGGCCTTATCGCCGTCATGCTGCTGCTCATCAGCATGATGCTGACCAGCATCGCCATTGTCCGTGAAAAAGAGATCGGCACCATCGAACAGATCATGGTCACGCCCATACGCCGCACCGAGCTTATCCTGGGCAAGACGATCCCGTTCCTGCTCACCGGGCTGATCACCATGACCAACATGCTGCTTCTCGCCGGACTGGTGTTCGGCCTGCGGGTACAGGGAAGCCTGGCATTGCTTTACCTGGCCGCGGTCCTCTTCATCGCCGGCAATCTGGCGGTCGCCCTGTTGATCAGCGTCAGCGCCCGCACCCAGCAGCAGGCCCTTTTGACCACTTTTCTGATCCTTTTGCCGGCAGTACTCCTCAGCGGTTTCATCTTCCCCATCCGCAATATGCCGCCGGCCGTACAGCTGCTCTCCTACTTCAACCCTGTCCGCTGGTTTTTGGAAAACCTGCATGCCATCGTGGTCCGCGGGATCGGGCTGTCCGCGATATGGCCGGCCATCACGGCCCAGGCGGCGCTGGCACTTTGCTTCGGTGTGCTGTCGGTGGCCCGATTCAAAAAAACCCTCGCCTGACGGCATGGGTTTCCAGGCAGTCGCTTCAGCTGCACATAGAATTACCTAATGCGCTTATCTGGAAAGTTCCAGTTTAATTCTATGGCACGGTTCAGGTGTGCTGGGGTATCCGGGTGCAAGGACGTCAGCCATCGGTTTTA
>JAEYRZ010000200.1 GCA_023435265.1 Pseudomonadota bacterium | reverse complement strand
GCTCGCCGCCGAGCACCGTCATGATTTGCGGGGCGGCCTCGCCGATCACGATCAGCTTGCGCACGCGGCTGCGGACATGAACCCGCAGCGGTTCGAAATCGTATCCTTTGTTGCGCCCGCCCATAATCAGCACCACCGGCCGGTCGAAGCATTCAAGGGCGCGGATCACCGCATCCACATTGGTGGCCTTCGAGTCGTTGACGAAGTGGACGTCCTTTATGGTGGCCACGCTTTCCAGCCGGTGGGCCAGCCCCTGGAACCGATCCACCGCTTTTTGAACGCCGTCCAGGGAAGCCCCTGCGCAGAGCGCGGCCAAAGCGGCGGCCGCGATGTTCTCCCGGTTGTGCGGTCCGATCAAACGCGCCCGTGTGAGATCGATGCGCCCCTCGACCCGACCGGGGATATGCACCGCGATCTGCCGCGGCGTAATCAGGGCGCCGTGACCCGGCTCGCCGTTTTCCGGGGGCCTTCCGAAGAAATAAAGGCGCTGCGAGCGGGCCGCGCGGCCGGCCGAAAGCGCCAGGGGATCGTTGCCGTTGATCACGGCGGTGTCGGCGGCGTCCTGATTGCGGAACAGGCGTGCCTTGGAATCGGCATAGGCCGCCATGTCCGGGTAACGGTCGAGGTGGTCGGGGGTGATGTTGAGCAGCACGCCCACCCGCGGTTTGAAGCTTTCGGCCGTATCGAGCTGGAAACTGCTGATCTCGGCCACGATCACATCCAGATTGTCTTCGCGGCCCGCGATGTTGATCAGCGGGTTGCCGATGTTGCCGCCCACAAAAACCCTCAGGCCCGACTCGGCCAGCATGGCGCCCAGCAGTTCGGTCGCCGTGGTCTTGCCGTTCGTGCCGCTCACGGCCAGAATCGGCCGGTTTAGATGCCGGCAGGCCAACTCGATTTCCCCGATCACGGGAATGCCCTTGCGCCGTGCGCTCTCGAGCGCTTCGAGCGTATGCGGCACGCCCGGACTCAGTACGATCAGGTCGGCGTTGTCCAGGGTGGCGCCGCGGTGTCCGCCCAGTTCGAGCACCACGTCCAGCGCCTGCGCCTGTTCGGCGTATTTGCCCAGCGCGCCCGCACCCGCCTTGTCGGTGATCGTGACCCGTGCGCCGCGTTCTTTCAGGAAACGCGCCGCGGCCAGCCCCGAGCGGGCCAGGCCCATCACCACGACATGTCGATCTTGGAATTCCATCCTGTCACCGTAATTTCAGCGTGCTCATGGAAATCAGCGCCAGGGCGATGGCGATGATCCAGAATCGCACAATGACCTTGGGCTCCGGCCAACCCTTCAATTCGAAATGGTGGTGCAGCGGGGCCATGCGAAAGATGCGCCGGCCCTTTGTCAACTTGAAAAACCCGACCTGGAAAATCACAGACAGGGCTTCGATCACGAACAGGCCGCCCACCAGGACCAGCAGGATTTCCTGTTTGGTCAGCACCGCCAGCGCGCCCAGGCTGCCGCCCAGGGAAAGCGACCCCACGTCGCCCATGAAAACCTGTGCAGGATAGGCGTTGAACCAGAGGAATCCGAGACCCGCGCCGGCCAGGGCGCCTGAAAAGACGGCGATCTCGCCGCAGCCCGGTACATAGTTGATCGCCAGATAGTCGGCGATGCGGATGTGCCCGGCCACGTAGGCGAAAATCATATAGGTGCCGGCGGCCACGGTCACCGGGCCGATGGCCAGGCCGTCCAGGCCGTCGGTCAGGTTGACGGCATTGGACGCCCCGACGATCACCAGGACGGCGAACAGCACGTAGCCCCATCCCAGATCGGGCGTCACATGCTTGAAAAAGGGAATCGTCACCTGCGTGTTGAAGTCGGGGCTCAGCACCAGCAGGGCCCCCACCAGCGCGGCCAGAGCGGCCTGCATGATCAGTTTGCCGCGGGCGGTGACGCCCTTGCTGTTTTTTTTCACCTGCTTGAGATAATCGTCCAGGAACCCGACCACACCGAACCCCACGAGCACGAGCAGGACGATCCACACGAAGGCGTTGGTCAGATCGGACCAGAGCAGGGTGGCCGAAGCCACGGCGATGATGATCAACGTTCCGCCCATGGTGGGGGTGCCCGCTTTTTTCAGGTGGGTCTGGGGGCCGTCCGAACGGATGTACTGGCCCACCTGCATGATGCTCAGGCGCCGGATCAGCCAGGGGCCGAGAAAAAAGCAGATCAGGAAAGCGGTCAGGCTGGCGTAAATGGTCCGGAACGTAATGTAGCGGAACACATTGAATGCTGAAATGCTGGTGTGAAGCGGGTAGAGAAGATGATACAGCATGTCTTAGTCGCCGTTTACCGGATTCGATGGTTCCGCCCACTGCCGCACGGCTGCCACGACCGATTCCATGGCCATGCCCCGTGATCCCTTGACAAGTACCCAGTCGCCCCGCCGCAGGCGGCGCACCAGATCGGCCGCGATGTCGGCCTTGGCGCCCATCTGCAGGTCGGCGTCCGACATGCCGGCTTCCCGGGCGCCGGCAAGCACGTCGGCGGCGTGCGGGCCATGGGCGTACAGCCGCGCGGCACCGCAGCGGCCGGCCTTGCGGCCCACCTCGCGGTGCAGTTCACCCGAAGGGCCGCCCAGTTCGAGCATATCGCCCAGTACGATGAAACCCCGCTGCGGCCCCTTGACCGCGGCCAGCGTTTCGAGCGCGGCGGCCATCGAGACGGGGTTGGCGTTGTACGTGTCGTCGATGATGCCTACCCCCCTGCGGGTGTGCAGCAGCGAAAGGCGGCCCTTGGCCGGTACGAACGCTTCGAGGCCGGATTTGATCTGGCCGCAGGTCATGCCGGCCAGATGTCCGACAGCCGCGGCCGCCAGCGCATTTGAGACCATGAAACGGCCGGGTGTCTGCAGCTGGACCGTCTCGCGGCCGTCGGGCAGCCGCAGCGTGAAGGCCACGCCTTGCGCCGTGGTGCGCAGGTCGGCGGCATTGGCCAGGAATTCCGCCCCGCTTCCGAAAAAAACCACGCGATGGGGCGAGCAGGCGGCAAGACGCGCGCTCTGCGGATCGTCGCCGTTGAGCACCATCACGCCGCCCGGCAGTACGTGGGCCATCAGCTCGCCCTTGGCCCGCCCGATGGCCTCCACCGATTCGAAAAATTCCAGATGAACCGGTCCGACATTGGTGATCAGGCCGATCGTGGGCCGGCAGATCGCCCCCAGACGGTCGATCTCGCCGGCATGATTCATGCCCATCTCCACGACGGCCGTCTGGTGCGCCGCGTTCAAATTGAACAGGGTCAGCGGCACCCCTATTTCGTTGTTCAGATTGCCCTCGGTGGACAATGTCGTGAAGTGCTGCGCGAGCACCAGGGCGGTCATCAGCCGGGTGCTGGTCTTGCCCGTCGAGCCGGTGATCGCCGCCACCGGGATATTGAAGCGACTGCGGTGAAAGGCGGCCAAAACCCCCAGGGCGCGCACGGTGTCGGCCACGGCCACGCAGCCGACGCCCGCGGCCGCCAGGCCTGCATGATCGATGCGCTCGGACCGGCTTTCCTGGATGACGATGCCCTGCACGCCCTTGGCGACTGCCTGGCCGATGAAATCGTGTCCGTCGTGGCGCTCGCCGTGGATGGCCACGAACAGCGACCCGACCGCAACCGTGCGCGAGTCGATCCCCACCCGCTCGAAGATCCGGCCCGGTTCGCCGTACAGCAGGCGGCCGCCGGTTGCTTGCAGCACGATATCGAGGGTCAGTTCCATGGTTTCTCCATAAGCGCCGCGGCCGCTTCCAGGCGATCGTCGAACGGTTGCTTTTCCCGACCCACGACCTGATAGGGTTCATGACCCTTGCCGGCGATGAGAATGGTATCGCCCAGCTGTGATGCCATCACGCTCAGGCGGATGGCGGCGCGCCGGTCCGCCTCCACGGCATAGCCTTTCTCGTCGAATCCCCTGTGGGCCAGCCGGTCCAGGGTGTAATGAACGACCGGCTCCCTTCGCACCCCCGGCACGATCTGGGCGATGATCTGTTCGGGCGGTTCGGTGCGTGGATTGTCGGAAGTCACGATGGCCAGGTCGCTCAACCGCGCCGCAATGGCGCCCATCTGCGGCCGTTTGGCGCGGTCGCGGTCGCCGCCGCAGCCAAAAACGCAGATGATGCGGTCGGCGGTCAGCGAGCGCAGCGCCAGGAGGACATTTTCCAGGGCGTCCGGGGTGTGGGCGTAATCGACGTAAACGAAGCGGCCGGCGTCGTTGGGGACCCGCTCGAGGCGCCCGGGGACGCTGGAAAGCGCCTCGATGCCGGTTTGAATCGTGGTCAAAGGCAGTTCCAGGGCCACCCCCACACCGACGGCGTTCAGAATGTTCTCCAGATTGTGCCGCCCGACCAGCGGAGCGTTGAAGGCCAATTCCCCGCTCGGGGTGCCGATGCGCGCGGCGATGCCGTGGAGGTCGAAATCGGATTCGATCACATGGACGGAATCTTTCGTCCGCGCACCGGTGGTCAGACAGGGATACTCGATTTCGGCGCTCAGCGAGCGTCCCTTCGGATCGTCGCAATTGAGCACGGCGCGCGGGTTCTTGATCCCTGCGGAAGCGGGCAGATACCGGCTGAAGAGCATGCGCTTGCAAGCCCAGTAGGCATCCATCTGCTTGTGGTAATCGAGATGGTCCTGGGTGAAATTGGTGAAGACCCCCACATCGAACGCGCAGGCATGCACGCGATGCAGGTCCAGTGCATGTGATGAGACCTCCATGACCACATGCGTTACGCCGGCCGACCGCATGTCGGCCATGATGCGCTGCAGATCCAGAGATTCGGGCGTGGTGACCGGGTTGTCGAACATCTTGTCCGCATACCGGTAGTTGATCGTCCCGATCACGCCGCACGCTTTGCCGGACGCCGCGAGCATGCGCTCCACGAGGTAGGAGGTGGTGGTCTTGCCGTTGGTGCCCGTGATGCCGATCAGGGTCATGGCATGCGACGGCTGGCCGTAATATGCCGCCGCAAGCTCGGCCAGCGCCAGCCGGGCCTGCGTCACTGCGATGGTCGCGACCCCCGCGGCCGTCGGCCGTTCGCACACGATGGCCGCGGCGCCCCGGGTGACGGCCTGCGCTATGAAGTCGTGGCCGTCGGCGGCGAGCCCCTTGATGGCTACGAAGAGATCGCCCGGTTCGACCTCCTGCGCCCGGTACTGAATTGCCCGGATGTCGATGTCCGCCGGGTCCGGCGCGGCCGTATCGGCGGCGATCAAATTTTGCGCCTTCAGGACCTGTATCAGGTTCTTGAGCTTCATTAGCCTTTTATCCCACTGTCGCGTGATACCCTGAGCTTCTGCAATCCTTCGGCCGGTGCGATATTGAGGTAACTGACCGCCTCTTTGACGATCTGCCGGAAGGCCGGCGCGGCCACGGTTCCCCCGTAATGAATCGCTTTGGGCTCGTCCACCACCACCAATCCCACGAGGGCCGGTCTTTCGGTGGGTACGATGCCGAGAAAAGAGGAAACATAGCGATCCCTGGCGTACTTGCCGTCGGGGCCGATTTTCTGAGCCGTGCCGGTCTTGCCGCACACCTCGTATCCCTCCAGATCCGCCTCTTCCCCCGTACCGCCCGGCAGGATGGCGCTGCGCATCATTCGGCGCACCGCGCGCGCCGTGTCGGCCGAGACCACCTGGCGGACGGCCTGGGGCTGGAACGTGCGCAACGGTCGGCCGTTGGGATCGGTGACCGCCTGGACCAGGTAGGGCCGCATCAGTATGCCGTCATTGGCCAGCGCCCCCGCCGCCGTGATCAACTGCAGCGCGGTTGCCGAAATGCCCTGTCCGAACGAGATGGCCCCAGCGTCCACGGTGGTCCATTGCTTGTAGTGCGCAAGGCTGCCGGCGCCCTCGCCGGGGCAGTCGATCCCGGTGCGTTCCCCGAACCCGAATCCGCGCAACTGTTCGAACAGGGCCTGCGCGCCGATCTTCTGCACCACTTTGACCGCCCCGATGTTGCTGGAGTACTTGACGATCTGCTGAAGGGAGAGCCAGCCGTGGGGCTTGGTGTCGTTGACCACATGCCGCCCGACAGTATAGCGGCCGTTTTCGCAGAAAAAGATCGTGTCCGGATCGCTGCCGCCGCTTTCCAGCGCTGCGGCGGCACTGAAAATCTTGACCGTCGAACCGGGCTCGAACGGATCGGTGATGGCCCGGTTGCGCCAGGCCAGGCGATCATAGCGCCGATAATTGTTGGGGTTGAAGCGGGGATAATGGGCCAGCGCCAGGATGGCGCCGGTTTGCGGATTCATCAGGAGCGCCATCCCGGAGCGCGCCTTGTATGTCGCAACCGCCTGGGCCAGGGCCTCTTCGGCCATGAACTGGATGTGGCTGTCGATGGTGAGCACCAGGTTGTTGCCGGCCTGCTCGGGCCCGATCCAGTGCTCGGCCTCGAAACCGCGCCCCAAGGCGTCCTTGTGGATGATAAGGGTATGCTCGCCGCCTTTCAAATCCTGATCGTAGAAGAATTCAACCCCTTCCAGGCCGTGTCCGTCGACGCCGGTGAAGCCGAGCACCTGCGACGCCAGATGGGTATTGGGGTAGAATCGACTGTGTTCGGTGAGAAAGTCCACCCCTTTCAAGTTCAGTTTCCTGACGGCGGCCGTCTCTTTGGGCGTGGCCTGGCGCTTGAGCCAGACGAAGGAGCGGTCGGCCTTCAGCTTGCGGTACACATCCCTGCGTTTCTGGCTCAGCGCGGCGGACAAGGCATCGGAGGCCCGGTCCACATCTTCGATCATGGCCGGATAGACGGCCAGCGACGTGGTTTCGATGCTCACGGCCATGGCCTGGTGCCGAGCGTCGTAAATCGTGCCCCGCTTGCCCTGCAGGGTCAGTTCTTTTTCGTACTGCACGGCGGCCTTCTGCGACAGCCACGCGCCGCGGTAGAGCTGCAGGTATCCAGCCCTGGCCCCCACCAGGACCAGCCACAGTATAAAAAAACCGCCGATCAGCGCGACACGCACCATGGGGCGTTTGCGGGGATTTTTCTGGGTCATGGCACCAAAACGATCTGTTGTGTTTCGGGCAGCTCGAGCTTGAGCCGCCGGCGCGCGATCTGCGTGATCCGTTCGGGCGCCTTCAGCCGCGCCAGCTCGATTCTCAGACTGTTCTGCAACGTTTTGAGCTCCTGATTTTTCCGGCTCTCGACCGCAATCTGATAACCTGCCTGGACGCACTGCATGCGGCACCAGGCGAAAAAGATGAATTCGGCGACGAAAAACCCCAACAGCAGCAGCCAGACCGCCGTCATGCGCCGCCCGAGACCTTGGGAGATTTTGCGGTTGACGGCCATCGGCCTCCTGTCCGGACTAGGCGTTACCCAGTTTCTCGATCACTCTCAGGCGCGTACTGCGCGCCATCGGATTCGCGGCGATTTCACCCTCGGTAGGCTTCACTGCCTTGCGGCTCACCAGCCGCGCGACCGGACGTTTTTGACAGACGCAGCGCGGCAGCTCCGGGGGGCAGCTGCAGCCTTGCGCCAGCGCCTTGAAGCGCTGCTTGACCAGACGGTCTTCCAGCGAATGAAACGACAGGATGACCAGGCGGCCGCCCGGCAGCAGCAAATCGGCGCCGAAATCCAGAAAACGCGCCAGTTCCTCCAACTCCCGGTTCACCGCGATGCGCAGCGCCATGAAGACACGCGTCGCAGGATGAATTTTCTGGCGCGCGGCCGCGCCGGCCGGCACCGACCGGCGCACCAGGTCGGCAAGCTGCCGTGTGGTGGCAACGGCTCCTTCGCGGCGCCGGACCACAATCGCCCGCGCGATGCGCCGCGCATACCGCTCCTCGCCATACTCCCTGAAAATGCGGGCCAGCTCGTCCTCGTCCAGATCCGCGATCAGATCCTGTGCGCGGCGCGGCGAGCGCGTATCCATGCGCATGTCCAGCGGTTCATCCTTCTGAAAACTAAAGCCGCGGCCGCTGGCCGCAAGCTGGTGCTGGGACAGACCGAGATCGAGGATGATGCCGTCGACCCGTTCGATGTTCATTCGAGCCAGGAACTCAGGCAGCTGGCTGTAGTTGCCGTGAAACAGGCGGATTTGGGACCCGCAGGCGGCCAGTGCCCGTTCGGCGTGATCGATTGCGTCCCGATCCCGATCGATGCCGATGAGCAGCCCCTCGGGTCCGATGCGGTTGCAGATGGCGCAGGCATGGCCGGCGCCCCCCAGGGTCCCGTCCACGTAAATTCCTCCGGGGCGGCACGCCAGGGCGGCGATCACCTCCTGCAGCATTGCGCTCACGTGCCGGTACGCGGTCATGCCTAGAGCCCCAATTTGACGATCTCGGTGTGTACGATGCCGTTCTGCAAATCGCTTTCGACCTGCTGATCGGCTTGTTCCCAATTGGCGCGCGACCAGATTTCAAAATGATCGAGTAGCCCCACCAGGACGATCTCCTTGTCCAGCTTGGCATAGTCGCGCAGTGATGGCGGAATCAGAATCCGGCCCTGCTTGTCGCAGACGCACTCAGCGGCGGAACCCAGTAAGAAGCGGCGCAGGCGGCGCATGTGCTCGCTGAAATCGGCCATGGTCAGGAACCGCTCTTCGACCTGGCGCCATCCTTGCAGAGAATAACCCACCAGGCACTTGTCCAGACGGGTGACCATCAGGACATCGCCTCCGCCGTCGCGGATAATCTCTCTGAAGCGGGCCGGGATGATGATCCGGCCCTTTTCGTCGAGATTGTGAAATGAGTTGCCTCGAAACATAAACCGCCTGGTACCTCCACTTTCCTCCACCTAAATACCAACCGATCGCTCATGTCAAGTGAAAAGTTGGTCCAATACAAAAATATTCGCAATAATTATCTTAAGTTAACAACAAAGAAAACCGGTGGAGCAAAGTGGTTGAAATATCGAAACGCTCCCCCTCGAAGGCGGCCTCCAGGGGCCGGTACAGATCCGCGCCATGCTCCTTTTTGTGCCTGCTTTTCGCTGCAATAGTGCGGGCCCGATATCCGGGCACACCTGAACCGTGGAATCGAACCAAACTGGAATCCCGGGTACCCGCAAAAGATCAAGTGGTGAAAAGTGGCAAGCCGAAGAGAAGGTTCGGGTTTGATTTGACAATCCCCCTGCCCTGCTCTATTTCGGGGGCATGAGCCGACTTGATTATTGTAATAATTCAGGCGGAAACCGTGAGGCCGCAGGTGTCGCGGAGGAGGATCTGCTGCAGGCCGTACGGCACATGGCGGCGAAGCATTTTGCCGATGCACGCGGCAGCCATGACTGGGACCATACCCTGCGCGTGGTTCGCCTGTGCGAACACATCGGTGAAAAAGAAGGTGCCGACATGCTGGTTCTGCGCGCAGCGGCCTACCTGCACGACATCGGCCGGGCGGCGCAGGACGACAGCCGCGGAACGTTGTGCCATGCCGCCAGAGGTGCCGAAATGGCCCGCGGACTGCTGGCGCGCCTGCCGCTTGCGCCTGACCGGTGCGACAATATTGTGCACTGCGTGCGCAGCCATCGTTTCCGGGACGGGGTCCGGCCGCGGACCCGCGAGGCCGAAATCCTGTTCGATGCCGATAAGCTCGATGCCATCGGCGCCGTCGGGGTGGCGCGCGCCTACCAGTTCGCTGGCGAACTGGGGGCCTGCCTGCACAACAGCGCGCTGGCCCCCGAGCAGGCATCGGCCTATTCCCGCGATGACACCGGGTATCGCGAATACGTGGTCAAGCTTTCCAAAATCAGGACGCGGATTCTGACTGCGGAAGGCCGCCGGCTGGCGGAAGAACGGCATGCCTTCATGGTTGCCTTCTTCGAGCGTTTCATTGAGGAATACGAAGGACGCCGCTGACGGCGGCAGAAGGGAAAAATCGATGACCCTCAACGTGGTAGACCGAATCGACGACCTGGTGCCGCTGCGCAACGTTCTGGTCAGCGTCTCGGACAAGTCCGGCCTGGAGCTTCTGGTTCCGGGACTGCGCGACATCAACCCGCAGATCCGCTTTTTATCCACCGGCGGCACATTCTCCAGACTGCGCCAAATCCTGGGAAAGCACGCCGAGACGTGCCTTTTGCAGGTGTCGGATTACACCGGGCAGCCGGAAACTCAGGGCGGCCTTGTGAAAACCCTGGATTTCAAGATTTATCTGGGCCTGCTGACCGAGACCTACAATCCCGACCACCAGGCCGACCTGCAACGCACCGGCGCGCTGCCGATCGATATGGTGGTGGTCAATCTTTATCCGTTCCAGGCCGCTGCGGCGCAGCCGGATGCGACCGTCGAGCGGGCGCGCGGCAATATCGATATCGGCGGCCCCTGCATGATCCGCGCCGCGGCCAAAAATTTCATCCGCGTGGCCAGCGTGGTCGATCCGCATGATTACGAACAAATCGTCAACGAGGCCGCCGCGCGCAAGGGCCATACTTCCCTTGCGCTGCGCTACACCCTGGCCTGCAAAGCCTTCGACCACACCGCCCGCTACGACCGCGCCATTGCCGATTGGCTGGCGCAACAACCGGTCGAAACCATGCGGGGTTGCTACCGGACCGCGGGATGAAGCGGAGTGGTGCCAGGCGCATTGCAGATATCCGCACGCATATAAATGACGGCGGCGGTCAAACGCCAACACATATACCCATTAGGATGGATTTCATGGACAATCCGCAGTGGATTGAAGAATTCGGCGGGGCCATTACGGTCTGCGGACGGGACGGCACGATCCGGTCGATGAACGCCAAGGCGTCGGAAGCGTTCGCCCAACAGGGCGGCAAGGCATTGATCGGCCGCAATCTTTTCGACTGCCACCCACCGGCCGCAGGAGACAAAATCAAGGATATCATGCGGCAGCATGCGACAAACTGCTATACCATAGAGAAAAACGGCATCAAGAAACTGATCTACCAGGCACCCTGGTACGAAAATGGGGAATACAAAGGGCTTGTGGAGCTCTCCCTTCCCTTGCCGGATTCAATGCCGCATTTCGTCCGCGATTAAGTTGACCGAAAGGAGTACGACCATGGCCGAAGACCTGAAAAAAATGTACCGCACGATCGTGGACGAACACTTTCCGGCGCGCATGGAGATTCATTTCATCGATGACGAGGGGCGCCAGACGCTGGTTTACGAAAAAGTGCGCTGGACCCTCGGCGGCGAGCAGAAGGGACTGCGCTACGGCGAAAACCCGGGCCAGCAGGCCGCCCTTTACAAACTGGTCAACGGCAATCTGGTGCTGGGGGAAGTGCGCACCATCCAGGCGGGCCGGTACCTGGTTTCGGACATCACCCTGCGCCAGTCGGGCAAGCATCCGGGCAAGACCAACCTCACCGATGCGGACAACGCCCTCAACATTTTGCGCTACTTTCCGGACCGGCCCACGGTGGTGATCGTCAAGCACAACAACCCCTGCGGCGTCGCCCAATGCGACACGCTGGAAAGCGCTTACACCAAAGCCAACCTGGCCGACCGCGTCGCGGCCTTCGGCGGCTGTATCGCCCTGAACCGGCCGGTGGATAGGGCCACGGCCGAAGCGATCACACAGCAGTATGCGGAAGTGGTGGTAGCGCCGGGATTCGAAACGGGCGCGATGCAAATCTTCGCCCGCAAGCCCGATTTGCGGGTCATTCAGATCGACAACATGGCGCGCCTGCAGGAGTTTGCGGGCGTACCGTACGTCGATTTCAAGAGTCTGATCGACGGCGGCGTCATCGCGCAGACCAGTTTCGTGCCCGTAACGCGCGGCAAGGAAGACCTTCGCCTGGCCGAGTGCCAGTACAAAGGGCGCACCTTCCGCATCGACCGCGCACCCACCGAAAGAGAATACCGGGACATGCTGTTCGGCTGGCTGGTGGAGGCGGGCGTGACCTCCAACTCGGTGCTGTACATCAAGGATCTGGTCACGGTGGGAATCGGCACTGGCGAACAGGACCGGGTCGGCGTGGCGCAGATCGCCCGCGACAAGGCGTACCGCAAACTGGCCGACCGCTACTGCTTCGACGAATACCATATTCCTTACAACGACCTCACCGACCCGGAGAAAAGGGCGGCCATCGACGCCCGCGTGGCGCAGGAGCACGGCGGCCTGGCCAGGGCGGCCATGGTCAGCGACGCCTTCTTTCCCTTCCGCGACGGCATCGACGTCGGCCTGCGCGAGGGGGTCAGCGCGGTGATCCAGCCCGGTGGGTCGAACAACGACTACCAGTCCATCGAGGCGTGCAACGAGGCGGGGGCGACGATGGTATATACGGGCCAACGCAGCTTCAAACACTAGACGACTTCGTAATAGATCCAAGCTCTGCGTTGCGCTTCGCTCGGCAAGCGCTGCGGCGTACCTGGGGTACGCCTCGCGTTGCCTTGCTCGCGCGCCTTGATCTTGGACCTATTACGAAGTCGTCTTCCCGCTGCAACCACAGACGCATCTATCACTGAAAAACATAGCTCTGACTTTGCGCTTCCCTCGCCATCGCTGCGGCGTACCTGGGGTACGCCTCGCGTTGCCTTGCTCGCGTGTCCGCTAAAGCCAAACCGCTCCAGAAGACGTAATGGGCATACGAACGACGGCAATCCGGCGCAGGGCTTCCGGGTGGGTTGCTTCGCAAGATGAAGGCTTGGGGGTTTATTCGGTTTGCGTGATGGTGCAACGGTCGCGGACGATCCACCAGGAAGGGGCGATCGAGGCGTTGAAGGGAACCGTGGCCGTGCCGAAGTCTTCGTCCACGCGATCCACGACGATCCTGCCGACCACCTCGAAACGATCGTTCACCAGGGCCAGTTCGTCGGCGGCCGCCACCCCATGGCTGCCGCCCAGGGGGAAATGGATCTCCCAGCCGTTTTTGCGGCTGAGCATACGCACGATGGGGACGATGCCTTTGCGTTCGAGGTAGATCTCCTGACGCGAGGAGAGAATGTAAGAACCGGCCAGCGCGCCGACCACCACCGGCAGGCACAGCAGCGCCATCCACATGGGCGCGATGCCGGTCATGCGCCGGGTCAACGAGGGATAGCTGGCCCGCAGTTGCTTCGGGTGCTCGAATACCATGACCCGCAACGAAGGCGTCTTGTCGGCGGCCTCATTTCCCGGCACCCAGACCCGCAGGCGATAATCGCCCGGTTGAATCGCGGGATCGACCTTGAGCCGGCCGCGCCATAAGCGCCCCCGGGCTTCCTCGAATTCGACCGCAAGATAGCGGTTGTCAGCGGAATAGACGAGCCCGGAGTCATCCACGACGGAGACAGGCAATTCTCCGCTGATGGGCTGCGCGGTGCCGGGCAGTGCGCGGAATACATTCCGCGGCGTAAAATGACTGCTGATGAAGTTGTCCGCCAGGAAGAAGATGAACAGCAGCGCAATCGCCGCGCCCAGGCGCGTAAAGATTCGGGTCAGGGCGAAAATGGTGCTTATTCGCGGCATTCGCTCGCCCCTGGCGCGGTCGGCCTGGGCTGCAGCCGGCGCATGACGATCCTGGTGGCGATCAGGGTGACAGCGGCCAGCGGGATGAAGGTCCTCAGGAAAACCGAGGTCAGGTCCTCGCCGGCATGCTGCCCCAGATACATGGCCAAGGTCAGTTCGGAAAGCAGCAGAAAGTTCATCAAGAAGACGACTGCCCGCTGCCGGGGGCTGAGGCGGCGTTCGGCTTCGATTCTACGCGGCGCGAACATGGATACTCCTTTCAAGCGCTTCGGCCGGAGCCCGCCCTGGACGGGCACCGGCCGAAAGCGGGAGTTATTTCTTGCGCAGGTCCTGCTTGGAAACATTCATGACCTTCAGGGCCACTTTTTCACCACCCTTGACTTCGTAGGCCAGGCGCAGGATGTCGCCGGGCTCCGGCGCGATTCCGATCTTGGCCGTTTTCAGGTCATAGGTCGACTCGATGCCGGTCGGCCTGCCGTACGGGTTTTCTTTGCTGAACTGGATATCGTACTCTTCGATCGTCAGCACATTCTCGTCCCGGTCGTACACCAGGCATTTGCCCTGACTGACTTCCGAGGCGGCCGCAATGCCGGCGGCGAAGCCGATCACGCAGGCCAGCATGACGATGCATAGAAGCATTTTCGATTTCATATCCAAACCCTTTCTTTTACAGGCGCGTGGTGACGCGCTGTCCGGCCTTTTTCTCACGCAGTTCCTGGGCAGCGCCCTTGAACATGATCATGATGATGTAGATGCACATCACGCCGATGGTGCCCAGAATCAGGACGGCCGAAGAATTCGAGAAGCCGTACTGCTTCAGGATGATCGAAATCATGCAGCACAGCACCGCGATGCCGAAAGCGATGCGGATGCCGAAGCCTTTGGCGTACTTGGTGGCGACGGTGCCGATCTGAGCCCCGATGGCCGCGCCGGTCAGCATCACGAAGACGGCCACCAGTTCGATGCGGCCCTTGAGCGTGTAAGTAAAGGCGCCGTACAAACCCGAGATCATGACTTCGAAGAGATCGGTGCCCACGGCGATGTGGGTCGGCGTGCCGATGAAATAGATCAGGGCCGGCATGCGCAGGAGGCCGCCGCCGATGCCGAGGAAACCGGCCAGCACACCGGTCATGAAGCTGACCGTGATCGGCAGCCAGGCCGAGCAGTAGATCCCGGCGGCCTTGAAATGCATCATGGGCGGGATCTTGATCTTGTGCAGCGTCTTGTACCAGGTGAAACCCTCGGTGCCCTTGTCGCCGTCGACGATGCCGGCTTTCTTCTTCTTCACGGCCTTGGCGTAGTCGGCGAAGACCATGAAGGCGATCAGGGCCAGGAAGATGACGTAGACCCAGCGCACGACGTCGCCGACCTGCCCCAGCCGTTCCAGCCACATGACGATCTGGGCGCCGCATTCGATGCCGACCATGGTGCCGACAACCATGACGAAACCCAGTTTATAATCCACATTGCCGAACTTGGAATGCCGGATGGTCGAAACCATCGATTTGCCCGCGATGTGGGCGATGTCGGTGCCGATGGCAAAGGCCATCGGAAACCCGAGGATATTGAGGCCCGGCGTCACCATCCAGGCGCCGCCCATGCCGAAGAAGCCGCCGATGGTACCCACCGAAAAGCCGATCAGAACAAGGCCCGGCCAGAAAATGGTCACCCCGGCGATGGGCATGTACATGTACAGCCAGGAAGCATCCATATTGAATTATCCTCCTTGATTAATGTTCGACGATTTTTCGGGAATGCAGATCCAGGCCGGTGCGCTCCATGATGAAATCCATCAGGAACCCGAGCGTGCAGCCCAACGCCGCGGTCAGAACGACCGCCCATACCGCGAACATGGTGATGTTGGTGTTGTACAGGTCCGAGAAATAGCGCATGATCCCCGTCACCCGGCGCGTATCCGCCACCACCACGATATCCGCGGCCTTTTCGCCAGCGGCCCAGACCAACTCCGGCGCCAGCAGGAATATGCCGGCCGCGATCGTGATTATCACCTGATTTACCCTGCGCCTCATGAAGCCCCTCCTTTTTGCCGGCCGAAACCGGTTCTGAAAGTCATTTGCATGCGACGACGGCCATCGCTTGGCCTTAAGCTTCCGGGGACATCTTCCCCACCGTGTCGGCACCTTTCAGAGCAACAGCTGTGCCACGGACCGATCGGCCTGGAATCGGCGCAATCACGGGTGCTTGCCTTGCATGAAACCTCGTCGTTTCCGGCGTTCCACGGATTTGCCTTGACACCGTGTAAAGAAAGCCGACAGTGCGTTGGGCGGTCGTGGGAGAGCAGGAAAGCAGAAAGCCGCCTAGCAGAAAGCCGCCTAGTTGATGATCCAGACCGCCTGCTTTTTCGCCATCTGGGCCACCTTGTTGCTGACCCGGCCGATGAAGAAGTCCGAGATGGTGTGCACGCCTTTGCGCCCCATCATGATGGTACCGATTCCTTCCTGTTCGGCTTCTTCGATAATGGACAGGGCACGGCTGCGCCGTCCGGTGACAATGCGCCGCGAAATCATCTCCGGCGCCATTCCGGCTGCGATCAGGCGTTCGCGGATCGTTTCCAGGGCGGACTGGACTTCGCCGCGCAACATCTCTTCGACTTCCAAAGGAAGCATCTCTTCGCTGCGGATCACGTGAAACAGGTGCAGGCGGTACGATTGGGCGGCCAGATTGAGGGCGGCGAAATCCGCCACGCGCCCGGCATATGGCGAAAGATCGAGAGCCATCAAAATCTTGCCGGTAATGGGCACATCGCGGCCCACCACGGCCAGCGGGACGTCGGTCAGTGCACCGATCAGCTTGACGGCCACGCTGCCCAGATGCATGCCCTTCATCAGGCCGCTGCCTCTGCGCCCGATCATTACCGCGGAATAGCCGTTGTGGGCCTCTTTGATGATGTCGCGCGCAATCCCGATCTTTTTCTTGCGCAGTACGCATTTGACTCTCGAAGGATGAATGCCGGCCCCGATAAGGGCGGCCTGGGCGCGTTGCATGAAGGCTTCGCAGCGCTTCTTTTCTCCGATTTCCCAACGCTGAACTTCTCCGAAACTCTTCGCGAACTGGGGGTCTTTGCCCAGATCACGGTAGGCCTGAGGCATAGCGTTGTAAACCGTGAAGAGCACAAGCTGAATATCTTCCTTGTGGAACAGATCGACGCCGCCGATATACTTGATCGTTTCGAACGACTGTTTCGATCCGTCCAGGGCGACCAATATCTTTCTGCCCGCTTGAACTGCCATTTCTCTCCTCCTTGCGGATCGGCCAAACTTCGCCTGCGAAACGCGATCCTATCAGGCTGTCTGAGCGACTCGGCGGCCGGCCGATCGAACGGCCACTGCATCAGGACGGCTGCAAAACGAATGCCATTGCGGCCCGGGCGGTCCTGAGCGCACCACGGGTCAGGCTGTTTTACTTCTTCTCGACAATCCGGAAAATCCAAGTGAGGCCCGGTGGCGCGATTCGCGTGCCGCCGCGCAAACGGCATCAGCGGGTCTTTCAGACATCCATTTACTTCTTTCAGGCAGGGCCATGTGCGGGCGGTCGCGGATCCGGCTTTTACACTCTGTAAACCCGGCCGACAGCCGATCTGCATGGCGGTGCAGAGAAGGATGCACCCCTCACCGCCAGGCAAGGTGGCACGGCACTTGCTGTGGTGTTCATTGAGCCAATGCCGAGTTCGTTGGAGCAGAGGAGGTGCGTGATGCCCGGTCACCGCCCTCCGGGCCGCGAACGCGCCCCCCTGGCTCCGGTGACCGCGCTGGAAAGGCAGTGGCCTTGAAAAGAAAACTTTATCGCGATTTGAAGCTTAAAATCATCGGCCTCACCCTGGTGGTTTCAATCACCCCGCTGGTGCTGCTGGGAACCGCCATCTACTACCAGTTCGCCAGGGCGCACGAAGCCAGGATCGAAGACCAGGTGCGGCATCTGGCCGAATCGCAAAGCCAGGCCGTGGACGTCTTCCTGCGCGAACGCACCACCCTTCTTGCCATGCTGGCCGACACGCACAGCTTCGAAGCGCTTTCACGCCCCGGGCTGTTGTCCGACCTGTTCGAGACCATGAACCGGCGCAGCGAGATGCTGGGGCTGATCGACCTGGGGGTGATCGGCAGCGACGGCGTTCATGCCGCCTACGTCGGGCCGTACGATCTTGCGGGGCGCAATTACGCCAACGAGCCCTGGTTCGCGGAGGTGCTGGCCAAGGGCAAGTACATCAGCGACGTCTACCTGGGATTTCGCCGCTTCCCGCATTTTATCATCGCCGTGCGCGGCCGCAGCGGCAATCAGCAGTGGATCCTGCGCGCCACCATCGACTCGGAAGTGTTCAACCGCCTGGTCCGGACGGCCCAATCCGGGCGGCTGGGCGATGCCTTTATCGTGAATACCGACGGTGTCTTTCAGACCGCACCGCGCTTTCAGGGCGAAATCCTCGGGCCGTCGTATATCGAACCGAAACAGTTCAGTCACGGCAACACGGTGGTCGAGAAAAATGCCCGGAACGGCGCACCCGTGTATACGGCGGGCGCCTGGTTGAAAAACAACAAGTGGCTGCTGATCATCCGCCAGCAGTCCAGCGGAGCGGCCGGCGGGCTGACCGCCACGCGCAACATGGAACTATTGATCATCTCCCTGGGCATGGCGGCCATCATCATGACCACCGTATTTATCGCCCATTCGGTCGTCAGCCACCTGGAGGCTTCGGACCGTGAAATGGGAACGCTGAACGCACAGCTGATCCAATCCGACAAACTTGCGGCTTTGGGCAAGATGGCCGCCGGCATCGCGCATGAAATCAACAACCCGCTTGCGGTCATCGGCGAAAAGGCCGGCTGGATGAAGGATCTGCTCAAAGAGGAAACGTTCCGCCAAAGCGCCAACTATTCAGAATACCTGTCATCTTTGGAAAAAATCGAAACGCATGTCGAACGCGCCCGCAAAATCACCCACAACATGCTGGGGTTTGCGCGCCGCATGGAACCCCATCTGGACGACGTGGATGTAAACCGCATCCTGGATCAGACCATCGACCTCATGGCCAACCACGCACGCCTGAGCAATATCGATATCATCAAGCATTTCCAGGACAATCTCCCCGTGATCGCCAGCGACCAGTCCCAGCTGCAGCAGGTCTTTCTCAATCTGATCAACAACGCCATCGATGCCATCGGCAGCAACGGCCATATCGAGGTTTCGACCGCGCTGGTCGACCATCACATCGAAACCACGATCAAGGACGACGGGCCCGGCATTCCCAAAGAACACCAAAGCCGGATTTTCGATCCGTTCTTCAGCACCAAGCCTTCCGGCCGCGGCACCGGGCTGGGGCTCTCGATCAGCTACGGAATCATCGAGAAAATGGGCGGCCGGATATCCTTCCGGAGCGAACCGGGCGAAGGCACCACCTTCATGGTGCAGCTGCCGGCCAAGCCGCCCGAAAGGAAATAGGAGAACCGTATGCTCAGCTTCAGCATTCTTGTCGTGGACGACGAACTCGATTTCATGGAGACGGTGGTGAACCGCCTGAACAAACGCCGCCTGGAAGCCCAGGGGGCCACCAGCGGCGAGCAGGCGCTGAAACTGCTGGATGCGAAACCCTTCGATGTGATTCTGCTGGACATCAAGATGCCCGGAGGCATGGATGGGATCGAAACCCTGCGCGAGATCAAGCGCCGCCGGCCTTTGGCGGAAGTGATCCTGCTGACCGGCCACGCCTCGGTCGAAACCAGCATCGACGGCATGCGCCTGGGCGCGTTCGATTACCTGCTCAAACCGGTAAAATTCGAAGAACTGCTCATCAAGCTGGCGTCCGCTTTCGAAAAGAAGGCGTTTCACGAAAACAAGATCCGGGCGGCCCGGATTGACGACCTGCGGCGCCCGGAGGAAGACGATCAAGGGGGACCCGGCTGATGCGATGGAACGCGGCGGATCAGCAGCAGGCGCCGCCGCCGCAGGCCGCCTTTTCTTTTCCTTTGATCCAGGTCTGAATGATGTAGGCGGCACAGCCCACTCCGGGCGAAACGGACAGGGCCTCGGCGGGACAATTCAACGCGCACGCACCGCATTCCATGCACCCGTTGCGGTCCACGATCCGCACTTTGCGTGCGACCAGGGCCAGAACGCCGTGAGGGCATACCTGGGTGCACATGCCGCATCCCACGCAGCGGTCCGGATTCAGGGCGAGCGTGACGACATCGTCGATATAGCGCAACGTTTTCATAGCGTCTTCGATACCATCGATCGGCATGAATTGCCACCGCAAAGCGAATGAAAACCGCAGCCCACCGCAGCCCGTTCCGGGAATGCGGCCGCCGGGTCCTCCTGGTCTGAACCGCTTCTCGCGGCGCGGAGGTTTGAATCCGACGCTATGTTTGATGAAATCGCAAAAAGCATTTTTAAACCACAGAGAGCAAAGAGGACACAGAGAAAAATAAGTTACCTCTGTGCTCTCTGTGGTTAATCTGCCCTTTTTACGAGTCCATCATGTTCAACTTTCGAAACGGAGGCAGCGTATGCAGGACAACCGAATTCTGGTCGTGGACGGCGATGCCGATTTTCGGGAGGCGACGGTCGGCGGCCTTAAAAAACGCGGGTTGAAAGCGGAAGGCGCCGGCAGCGGCGAAGCGGCGCTTGAAATGATCGCGGCGCGGGCCTTCGACGTGATCATCCTGAACCTTAAAACGAGCGGTCCGGACGGCATCGCAACCCTTCGGGAGATAAAGAGAAACAGGCCGCTGAGCGAAGTGATCCTGCTCACCGGGCACGGCTCCGCCGATGCCGGGATCGAAGGCATGCAGCTGGGTGCGTTCGACTGTATGGTCAAATCATCGAACTTCGATGCGCTTCTCGAAAAAATCCAGCAGGCCTGCGACAAGAAAGCCGCCGGCGACAAAAAGATCCGCCAGGCCATCCTGCGGGATTTAAGCGCACATCCATCCCATGTGCCGGGCGTCCTGAAAAAAGGGATTTCTTGAAGAACGGAACCTGGGGCGTACCGAGTCCCGCGTCAATGTCAGGGGTGTAGGAATTGGTTGAATCTTTCGGGGTCGGTATCGGTATCGAACAAGCCAGCCGGCACTGTCAGGTTCCCTGGCTATGTCGGCGCATTTCCATAACGGTTGCGACCGCGATTCCGACGCCGACCCCGATCTGACCGCCAATCCAAAGGTAAAACAGCTATGGCGGGGTCCTGCCTTAGGGTTCACACTTCTTTCAATTTCAGGATCCCCTTCGCGCGTTCGATCAACTGGTCCCCCTTGAACGGTTTGACCACGTAGTCGCGAACGCCCATTTTGACGATTTTCATCACGTTCTCTTTGCCGGACTCGGCGGTCAGCATGATCACGGGGATATTCTTGAGCTCTTTTTCAGCCTTGAGCTTTTCGAGCATTTCAATACCGTTCATGACCGGCATGGTGATGTCCAGAATGATCAGGTCGGGTTTCTCCTTGTTGGCGATGGCAAGCCCCTCGACGCCGTTTTCGCCCTCGAAGAGTTCGACGTTGAACGCCGAAAAGGCTTTCTTGACGATCATTCGAATGGTCTTGCTATCGTCTACCGTGAGTATCTTGTAGGCCATCGAATCCTCCATCCTGCCGGTATGAATCTCTCGCCCGGTCATGGGCGCATTGTTCCGCCCGGTCACGGGCGCATGTTATCGGGTCGCGTTCAATCAACGACAACTCTATTTAACGGCCGTTCCGGCGAATTCTTTAGCCTTGTCTGCGCCGGCCTTGACGGCGGCTTTCCGGGGGTTGCCACCGTATTAGATATGGCGTGTTTCCCGGGCGACGCTGAGAATTTCCTCTTTTGTGAAGCGGCGGCCTTCGCCGATTCCCGGACATGCCCGTTCCACCTCGCGCCACCGGGCGGCGGAGCGCAGGTTGGCGAACCAGAATGGAAAGGCGCGGCACTGAAACGGCCGCACATCGTAAATCAGACAGCCGCCCCGGTAAAAACGGCAGCGCCCGTCCGCCAATTCGCGGATGCTGTAGCTGTCCTTGAAAGCATAGAGATCGCGGGCGATCAGAGCGTCCGGGGAGACGCCCAGAAATTCGGCGATGTGGGGGAGTTCCGCGGGCGCGACATAGATGGTTCCGCTTTCTCCGGTGCAGCAGCGACCGCACTGCCTGCACGTGAATTGAATACCACCATCGAAAAAATAAGCGCGGTGGGTAATTGCTTCGCTATCGATCCAGGACATGCGCAGAATATAGCAGGATTCCGGTGCGCCTTCAATCCTGCCTCCAGTGCCAGAGGATGCCGTTTACAGATACTGTTTCATTCCTATTATCTCATTACTGCCATGCGCCGGGACCTGCGCACAACCCGCAAGTGGAGTGTATAAGAGATATGTATGCCGCGACTATTGTGAGCTGTCCGCATTGCGGGGTTAAAAACCGTATTCCCCAGGAACATGACGGCGGGGCGGCCAAATGCGGACGCTGCCATCGCCCGCTCAAGCGCGAACGGGAGCCGGCCTCCGAATCCCGCCTGACGCTGCGCTGCGCCGAATGCCATGCGAAGAATCGTGTGCCCGCTTCCAAACTCCACACCGCGCCGAAATGCGGGCGCTGCGGTGCGCCGCTCGAGCATCAAGGTGTGGACAGCGGCCGGCCGGTCATGGTCACCGACGCCAACTTCGACCAGACCGTAAAACGCTCGCCCCTGCCGGTTCTGCTTTACGGATGGGCGCCCTGGTGCAGCGTATGCAGCGGCGTCAATTCGATGGTCGACCAGCTGGCCACGGAAACCAGCGGCAAAATCAGGGTCGCCAAGCTCAATATTCAATCCAACCCCCGCCTGGCCACGGCATACGATATTCTCAGCGTCCCCTCCTTC
>JAEYRZ010000104.1 GCA_023435265.1 Pseudomonadota bacterium | reverse complement strand
TTTCGACGGATGGGTAACAGGAGGTAAACGATAATGAAAGTATTCGCCATCGATCTTTCCGTATGCAACGGCTGCTACTGCTGCCAGATTGCCTGCAAGGACGAGCATGTGGCCAATGACTGGACCCCCTACGCCAAGCCCCAGCCCAACACCGGACAGTTCTGGATCGGGCTGACCGAGCTTGTGCGCGGCCAGGTGCCCAAGGTCAAGGTCACCTACCTGCCCCGGATCTGCCAGCACTGCGACGACGCCCCGTGCATGGCCGACTGCCGCTTCGAAGCGATATACAAGCGCGACGACGGCATGGTGATCATCGATCCGGAAAAGTGCACCGGCTGCAAGCTGTGCAAGGACGCCTGCCCGTACGGCGCGATCTACTTCAACGAAGGGCTGAACATCGCCCAGAAGTGCACCGGCTGCGCGCACCTGCGCGACAGCGCCCCGGACGAGTGGCAGGTGCCGCGCTGCGTGGACCAGTGTCCCACGGGGGCGCTTGCCTTCGGCGAGGAGAGTGAGTTCCAGGAATTTATCAAAGGCGCCGAGCCGCTGATCCCGGACAGCAAGACCAGGCCGCGGGTCTACTACAAGAACCTGCCCAAAAAGTTCGTGGCCGGCACGGTGTACGATCCCAAGCAGAAGGAAGTGATCATCGGCGCTGCATGCACGTTGAAGGACGATGTGTCGGGCGCGACCTTCACGGCCGTAACCGACAATTTCGGCGACTTCTGGTTCAACGGCCTTGCGGACGACCGCACCTTCACCCTGACCATCGTGAAGGGCAAGCAAAGCAAAACGCTCCCGGGCGTCAAGACCGAAAAGGATCTCAGCCTGGGCGACATCCCCATGGATCTGTAACCGATCTGCCGTTAGTATGAAAAGGGCCCTTCTCTCTTGCATGGGAGAAGGGCCCTTTTTTGTCCGGATTACTTTCGGAAATGCGGTTATCCGAAATGCTCAAGTGCGGCAATCTGCCTTAGTACACGTTTTCCATAACGTACAGCCACCCGACTGGATGCCTGCGGATCGGTTTGGGTTCATGATCTGCCGGTCTCGGGGTCGGCGTCGCTATCGGAATCGGGTCTCGTCCAATTCGATTGCAATACCGATTCCGATCGCGACCCCGAATGATGGGTTACGGCACTTATGGTTATAAGCGCTAAAGTAATTTAACGGGCTTACACACAGCGGTATCCGCATTCGGAAAAGTCGAACCCGGTCAACATGCCGTCGTAATATACACTTCCAGAAGCTGGTTGCCGATCATCTTCGCCAATCCTTCGTACAACACGGCTTTATTTGGCGGGGATGACTCCAGCAGCTTCAAGAAAGGATCGCGTTCGATCTTGATCAGCTCCGAGTCGGCGCTGCAGATGGCCGATGCCGCGAATTCCTTACGATGAATGAGAGCAGACCATCCGAACAGTTCTCCCGGCTGCCTGGCCGTGTGCCATTTGCCCTTACCCCGCTCCATGGTCACACTGCCTTTTAACAGGATGAAAAAGAAATTGGCCGGGTCGCCGACCTTGAAAAGGCTGTCCCCTTCTTTGCAGGACAAATGGGTGCTCGATTCGGTAATCTCGCGGACGAACTCGATATCCATGCCCCAGAACAGATCGCTTTGTCTCAGCATACATACCTCCTTGTTTGTATTCCACGTTCATCCTCGATCGGAGCAATGACCGTACCAAATAAAAATATTATGTAAATACGGCACCTTGCGTTTTGATCTGGATTTTATATACCAAATAAGGTAAATAAAAAACCGTATTAGGTAATATCCAAATAAATTACCGCATTTGGTAATTAAGGCTCCGCCATGGATGAGAATCTCTTTTTCAAAAAGGCCACCCTGCTGATCTGCAGCAGCCTTGAGATCGAAACAGCGCTCTTTCGCTGCCGCGAATTCATCTCCCGCCATGTCCCGGCCGATGAAATTTATCTGAATGTCTATGAACCCGCTCTGGGAGGTCTGCGCTACGTCGCCCGGGCCGACAGGCATGGCGGGGTGAAGCTTGAAAAAACGATCAAGCTTCCCCGAGAACTGATCCAATCCATCGAGAGCGGCAGGCGATTAAAGGATTATCTGCTGATCGACGATCCGGAACGTGATCCGATGGGCCGCATTCTGATCCGGGAGTTCGGGTTCACGGACACATCTCTGGTGGCCCTGCGTTTGATTATTGAGGGCCGTCGGCTGGGCGTTCTGGATGTCTTCGCGCGGGGTAGAAGCCGCATGACCGAAGAACACGCCCGGCTGATCCGCTTGCTGCGCGAACCTTTCGCCATCGCAATGGCCAATGCACTGAAGCATCAACAGGTAGTCGAGCTGAAGGAGCGTTTACTTTCCGACAACCGTTATCTCAATCGAGAATTGATTGCCCGCGCCGGAGACGAAGTAATCGGAGCCGAAGGCGGTTTGAAAAAAGTCATGCAGAGCGTCGCGCAGGTGGCGCCCCTGAAGAATACGATTCTGATCGTCGGCGAAACCGGCACCGGAAAAGAAGTGATCGCCAATGCAATCCACCGCCGTTCTGCGCGCCGTAACGAACCCTTTATCAAGGTCAACTGCGGTGCCATTCCGGAACACCTGATCGACAGCGAGCTTTTCGGTCATGAAAAAGGCGCATTTACGGGTGCAATCGAGCAGAAACGGGGACGGTTTGAAAGGGCCGACAAGGGGACCATTTTTTTGGATGAAATCGGAGAACTCCCTCCCTGGGCGCAGATCCGGCTGCTGCGGGTTCTGCAGACACAGGAAATCGAACGTGTCGGCGGATCTCCGCCAATCCGGCTCGACATTCGCGTGATCGCCGCCACCCATCGAGACCTGCTTCAAATGGTACGCGCAGGCGAATTTCGGGAAGATCTCTGGTTCCGCATCAATGCATTCCCGATCGAGATTCCGCCGTTGCGCCGGCGCAGAATGGATGTCCCGCTGCTGGTGGATCATTTTCTTCACAAAAAGGCGACCGAGCTCGGTATTCACACCTTGCCCGCACTGGCCCCGGACACGATCGAGCGTCTCGCCGGACACGCCTGGCCGGGAAATGTCCGCGAGCTCGAAAATGCGGTAGAAAGGGCTCTGATCCAACAACGCCGGGGGCCCATCTGCCTGCATGACGCGGTAGGATTTTCCGACCGCGAACGAACCGAGCTGCCTTTTAACGGAAACCGGCCGGCTCTGTCCCTGGACGACCTCGTCCGGGATCATATCCGCCAAGCGCTCCGCTCCTGCAAAGGCAGAATCAACGGTCCGAACGGCGCCGCCGCACTTCTGAACGTACATCCGAATACATTGCGGAACCGGATGAAGAAATTGGACATTCTGTTCGGGCGCAGTTCGCGAAGCGAATGACTTCCCAAGCGGAGACCACCGATCATCCTCCAGTGTTCGCATCGTCAAGCTGCGCCAGGATCAAATCTTCGACCCGGCTCCACACCTGCGGATCGGCGGCCATTTGATCGTGCGGCGTATTGAACAGCCGCCGGATGAATTTTTGCGAAGACATATCCACCGGACTACCGGAGTAGTCGAATTCGAAGTTTCCGATGATCTGCGTAACACTTCGGTCCATTGCGGCGATGGCCGCTTCGCCTTTGATCAGCAGACCATTGCGCTGGAAGAAATTGACGGCCCGCCGGACATTGGGGGGAATCCAGCGATCATCGCGGCCGAAGCTGTCGATTTGGACGGACAGCATCACGGGCATTCCCATCTGGTTCAGCTTGCCGGCAAGAGCCACCACCGCCGCCGCACCCATGCTGTGGCCGAAAAGGATCAGTCGCGAAGACTGCCTTTCGCCGGCATCCAGGCGTCCGTCGCCATCGTGATCGAAAGCATTCCTGACCAGGCGGACGGCCAATTCGAGGCGATGGTTTTCAACGGTTTCGACGCTGACTCGCGGCAGGCGCAAGGCCCGCAGACGGGCAGCCAGTTTGGGCACCCCGCGCGAGTCGTCGTTCCAGCGTTCGACGCCTCCCACAATGCCCAGGACCAGGACATGATCCGGCGCCAAAGGGGTCGAAATCGAAAAGTCATGATAAGCCTGGCGCTTCAAGAGCGTGCAGGCGCATAAGGTCGCAATCAGCCCACCGCATAGAACAGTCGCCAGATATCCCCTGTTCGCTTTCATGGATCACTCCCCGGAAGTTTTTCACCGCCGCGCTACAGCACGGACGCCGCAAACACTTCACGCGGGGAACAGGGGTTCAGGCAGCCAACAGGTCCTGCAATGCGGTCCCGACTTCCAGCAGATTGGGGACGATAATCAATTCGGATCGATCGAAATGCTTGCGGATGGTTTCGACGCCGGCACCGCCGATCAACAATGCGCAATTGGTTGGTTTGCTGCGTACCAGGCGTCTCAGGTCGCGGCTCAACTGTGCACTGTCCGCCGGCTGACCGATGCCCATGAGGACCGCCCTGGCGCGTTTTTGTTCTACAGCCGCCGCAATCTCTTCGGGCGGCAGGTTGGGGCCGCAGTAAATGCCGCGCCAGCCTGCGTCGACCGCCGCGAGCAGCGCCAGCATCGTTCCCAGTTCATGCCATTGCCCTACCAGGGTGGCGGCGATGACCGTCGGAGTGTCGGCAGGTGTGGCGACCGAACTGATCATGTTCCACAGGAATTGCCGCAAAACTGCCGAGGCGGCGTGTTCGTTAACGATTTTGAGCTGGCCGCCGGCCCACAAAATACCGATTCTTTCAGTCAGCGGCAGCAGCACACGTTCCACCAGGATGGGTCGTGACAAGGTCACCGCGGCACGCTCGAGAACCTGCTCCAGTGCCGCCGGCTCAAGCGCCTGAATGGTTTCAAGCGCCTGCTGAACAAATCGGGCCGGCTGGAATTGCGCCCCCGATGCATATCCTTCCTTGGTCTGCATGACGGCCCTGGGGTGGGGCTCATAGCCGGTCAATTCCCGTAGCGAACCGTCATCGAGCGCCGCGACCTGGGCGATGCTGTTGCCGGCCATCACGGCTTTGCGCAGAAGCATCAGGCGCTGAATATCACGAGTGGCGTAAAGACGTCTCTGCGTGCCCGTCCGTTGCGGCTTTACGGCGCCATAGCGTCGCTCCCAGGCGCGGATCACGTGAACGGAAAGCCCCGTACGGTGCGCCACCACGCGTATTGGATAGATGGCTTTGTCTTCCATGAAAGCAAAATAAAGCCCGATGAGGTACTGTCAATTTTTTGTCAATGTTCATACGCATCCAGTCCGGCCCGGCAGCGTCACAGGCCAGGAACGTGCGGCAGCGTGATCGCGAAGCTCCTTTGAACTTGCGCGCAGAGCCCGGTAAATGTCCGCGGCCCGCTCCGCAATCGCGCCCGGACCCTGCCCTGGAGGGATTATCCAATGAAATCATCAATTCACAAAACACTTGAAAGCCCCAGTCGCTTATGGTACTCAAAATTCTCGATTTTTCACGGACGAGTGGCCCCAAAAAACAAAAGAGACGACGCCGCAAACGCCGCTGTTCGCCTGGGCGCATTCGACTTCAATCTCCAGCGGGAACTCCCCCGAGATGAAGCGTTGCAGCAGGGCGGACTCCTGCGACTTCGTCGAAGAAGCAACAAGGATCTGGCCGATGACTTCGAAGAAGCAGCGCATCATCATGTACACTGTGGCAGCCCACCTGCTGCTGATCGCGATTGTGAGCTACGCCGCCTTTCCGATCGAAGCGCCCGAACAACCCATTCGGCTGATGTTCACGACCAATGCCGGCAAGGTTATCTTCGATCACAAAACCCATGCGTCGAGCATGGGGATCGGCCTCGCCTGTGCGGACTGCCACCATCATCCGGAAGATGGCGATGCGGAAGCCGTGGGGTGCGGCAAATGCCACCCCGCCGAACCCCAAGAAGGCGTCATACCTGAATATTGCCTGGAATGCCACGATGCCTCGGAAGCCGAAGGGGCCGAATACCCCAAGCGTTCCGATGCATTCCACCAGCAATGCATCGGATGCCATGATCAGTTCGAAAAAGGACCGCGTTCCGGCTCGGAGAACTGCTCGCAATGCCATGTGCTTCAATAGGAAAGCAGGCTCCAGTCCGGACACGACGGAATATACATAGGTAAATCATGACACTAAATTCTCTGAGGGATACAAAAATGGGCTTCCGTTATGAATTGATGACCGCGGCTTCTCCCAAGCCATTAACCATAACGGCTTCGGATCATGTTATCTTGATGAAGCCCCTGAATTCGGATTCAGATCAGGCGGGGGCGCTGAAAATCGGTTCAGAGGTCAAAACGGGAGCATTGTTGAATGGGGATCAGCCGTCAAATGCGGTGCTCGCCACGGCGACAGGCACAATCCGCGATCTTGCCCCATACACCGGCGATTACGGCCGCAGATTCACCGCCGTAACTGTCGGACTCGCTGCCCAGGACACGTGGGAGCCCTTTACCGAAAAAAAGCCCGCGCTGGAGACGCTGGCCCGCTATTTCGAAACCGGACCGGGCGCCGCCCTCTTTTCCCGTTTTATCCGCTATAGAAAGAGCATCCAAACCATCATCATATACGGCGGCGATACCGACCTGCTGGTCGAAACCAACCTGTATATTCTGAAAAACCATACGGAAGCCGTAAACCGCGGGATTGCGCTGCTTAAGCAGGCCACGGGGATCGACGCCGTCGTTCTGGCGGTACCCAGTGAGAGCTTCCAGAATTTCGACGGCCATTTCGAAGCCGAAGTGATCGCCGTGCCCAACACCTATCCAGGTGCCCAGCCCTTGATGATTTACTGCCGACGTTTCGGCCGCAGGCTCGAGCAGGGCCAATCCTTCGAGAGCGCGGGTGTCTGGTTTGTACGCGCCGAAGCTGTGGCGGCGATGGGCCGCGCCGTACTGGAAGGGCGTGTTCCAGTCGAAAAAATCGTCACGGTACTGGATAAACAGGGACGCAAACGGCTCGTCAGCGCGCGTATCGGCACGCCGGTGGCCGATATCCTCGGCCCTCTGGGCATCACCCTGAACGACAGCGACCGCCTGGTATTCGGCGGCCCCATGACGGGCACCGCGATTTATGCCGAATCGCAGCCGATTCTTCCGGACACCGATGCCATCATGGTGCAGGACCGCGAGGATATCGTGCTTTCCAGCGACTACCCTTGCATCAATTGCGGCGACTGCATCCGGATCTGCCCGGCCAATGTCCAGGTGAACATGCTGGTGCGTTTCCTCGAAGCCGGCCAGTACCAGGATGCTGCAGATTTGTACGATCTGTTTTCCTGCGTGGAATGCGGGCTGTGCAGCTTTGTCTGCACGGCGCGCATCCCCGTCCTTCAATATATTAAACTGGCGAAGTTCGAACTGGCACGCTTGACTCCGGCGGAGGAAGAGAATGAATAGCCCGAATACGGTCACCGCCCCGCTCGCTTTGGCTTCCAGAGGCAACGAAGCCTTCAAAAAGCAGCCTGCAGAAACGACTCCCAAGAAGTACATTGTATCGCATGCACCTTTCCTGCACAGCGGCAAGGGAGTGCCCGAACGCTACTACAATATGCTTTTCGCCGCACTCCCAGCCGCCCTGATGGGTATCGTCTATTTCGGCGTTCCCGCCCTGGCGGTGATCAGCCTGGCCATTTCGTCGGCCGTTCTCTGGGAATTGATCATCAACCTGGTCATGAAACGCCCCGTGACGGTGGGCGACGGCCACGCCGCCCTGATCGGACTGATCTTCGGCATGCTGCTACCGGCCACCTCCCCCTACTGGCTGGTATTCACCGGCACCTTCGTGGCGATTCTCATCGGCAAACAAATCTTCGGCGGCATCGGCGCCAACCCGTTCAACCCTGCGGTACTGGCATATGCCATTCTGATGATTTCCTGGCAGACCTACTTCGACTTCGATGCACGCCTGGTCCATTATGATTTCGACTTCTTTGCCCTGTACCCGCCGGGAGCTTTGAAGGCCTTCGGCCCCGAAGCGGTCGGCAATTACAATGCCATCGACCTTCTACTAGGACGGCAGGCGGGGGGATTGGGCACCACCTGCGGGCTGGCCTTGATCGTGGGGGGGCTGTACCTGATCGTCCGCGGCTTCGTCCGCTGGGAAATACCGGCGGCCTTCATCGCGGGAGTCGTCCTCATGGCGGCGATTTTCCATGCCTTCGATCCCGGCCGATACGCGGCCCCATACTTCCACCTGTTGACCGGATATGCGCTGTTCGGTGCATTCTTTCTGGCCCCGGAGGACAGTTCGTCCCCGGTCAATACGATTTCAATGCTGATCTACGGCGCCATGGGCGGTATCATGACCATTCTGATCCGCAACATCGGCGCCTATGCGGATGGGGTGATCTATGCGATACTGGTGATCAATCTCATCAGCCCGCTGCTGGATAAAATCAGACCGCGGGCGCTCGGAAAGGTGGCTTGATATGGGTGAAATGATCAAAATGGTCGTCGTACTGACGATTCTCAGTGTCATCTCGGGGGCCTCTTTAGCCATGGTCACGGAAACCACCGCCCCGCAGATCGAACTGAACCGGCTCCAATTCGTCAAGGGACCGGCCATCAAGGAAATCCTCAAAGGGACATCCAACGATCCCATCGTAGATCGTTTCAAAATTAACGTCGGAGAAGCCGAGCGCAATTTTTTCGTCGGTGTTTTTGACGGCAAGGCCAACAGCGTCGCCTTCGAGGGCTCAGGCAAAGGCTTCGGGGGCGAAGTCGGCATCGTGGTCGGGGTCGACCTCGATACGGATAAAATCATCGGCGTCGGCGTGACCACCCACTCCGAAACGCCGGGCGTGGGATCGCGCGCCAAAACCGACCCCTCGTTCGCGGCCCAGTTCCGGGGCAAGCCGTTCACGCCGGATTTTAAAGTCAAAAGCGACGGCGGTGATGTGGACGCCATCGGCGGGGCAACGATCACCTCGCGGGCTGTGGCCTCCGGCGTCGCCGAGGCCGCCCGGATGTACAAGGAACTCAAGCCTCAAATCGTCGAACAAGCCAAGTCTTTCAAATAGGGAGCCCTCATGGCCAAATCAATTGCGCAGGAATTCACTAAAGGTCTCTGGAAAGAAGTTCCGCCTTTTCGGCTGGTCCTGGGCCTGTGCCCGACGCTGGCGGTAACCAAATCGGTTGCAACCGGGCTTGGAATGGGCCTGGCGACCACCTTCGTGTTGTTGGGCTCCAATGTTCTGATCTCGCTGCTCAGAAAAGTGATCCCCGGCAAAGTGCGTATTGCCGGTTACATCATCATCATCGCCACCTTCGTGACCATCATCGATTACATGATGCAGGCCTATGCGTTTCCGCTTTCCCAGCAACTGGGAATTTTCATCCCCTTGATCGTCGTAAACTGTATCATCCTGGGGCGAGCCGAGGCATTCGCCTCAAAGAACGGAATCGTGGCGTCGGCTGCGGACGGCCTTGGAATGGGCATCGGCTATACGCTGGCCTTAAGCCTGCTTGGCGCAGTGCGCGAAGCGATCGGTACCGGCAGTCTCTCCGGGGAGATTCCGTTTGTGACCACGTACAACATCACCAATATTTTCGGCGCCTCATACGAGCCATTCAGGTTCATGGTGGAAGCGCCCGGGGCATTTGTCGGATTGGGCCTCATGCTCTGTCTCATGAACATGATTGGAAAGAAATAGGAGAGCGCGGCGATGGGCGACCTTTTTATCCTGGCGATCAGCAGCATCCTGATCAACAATATTCTTCTGGCCCAGTATCTGGGTAACTGTCCCTTCCTGGGAACCTCCAAAAAGATGGAGACAGCAACCGGCATGGCCATGGCGGTCGTATTCGTTCTGGTTATGGCGGGAACGCTGACCTGGATCGTCAACACTTATCTATTGATAAAATTCAATCTGATTTTTCTTCAGACGATCGCCTTTATTTTAGTGATCGCCGCACTGGTGCAGTTTGTGGAGATGTTCCTCAAAAAGAGCATGCCGGCGCTTTACGCCGGCCTAGGCATATTTCTGCCCTTGATCACAACCAATTGTGCGGTCTTGGGCGTTTGCCTGATCAATGTCAACGAGGAGTACAGTTTTATCGAGGCATTAACGACCTCCTTCGCCTATGCGGCCGGGTTCGGGTTGGCATTGATTCTTTTCGCCGGGGTGCGCGAGCGCGTTCTGCTGGCACGGGTCCCCGTGCCTCTGCGCGACACATCGATCGCCCTCGTTACCGCCGGCGTTCTGTCACTGACATTTTTCGCCTTCCGGGGCATGGTTTAGAAATTTCGTTGCCGCCCCTGGCGGGATTGCGCATACTCATCCTGCACAAAACCGTTTGGGGTAGATTACCCAAACGGTTTTGCCGTTTCTCAAGGCAACGTACCGACGACACCAGTATCAGATTCCAAGGAGGATTCTGTGGTTGAAGCAATATTGATCATGTTGGGAATCGGGGCGACCTGCGGCATCGTCCTCAGCGTGGCATCGAAGCTCTTTTACGTTTGGGAAGATCCCCGTATCGCCCAGGTCGAGTATTTCATGGCGGGTGCCAATTGCGGAGGGTGCGGGTACGCCGGGTGTTCGGCCGCCGCAGCCGCCGTGGTCTCAGGCAAGGCCGCGCCGAGCGTCTGTATCGTCGGCGGCACCGAGTCGGCCAAGAATGTCGCGGGCGTCATGGGCGTGGACGCCGGCAGCGCCGAGCCGGTGCGCTCGCTGAACGAATGCCTGGGCGGTAACCGCGCTGCAGACAAGTATTTCTACGACGGCGCCAGAACGTGTGCCGCCATGGCCGCGATGTTCGGCGGGCGGCGCGTCTGCTCGGTGGGCTGTCTGGGGATGGGCGATTGCGTGCGTTCCTGCAAGTTCGATGCGATCCACATGGGATCCGAGGGATTCCCGGTGGTCGACGAAAGCAAGTGCGTGGGATGCGGGGCCTGCGAAAAAGCCTGCCCCAAAAACATTCTGACCGTGCGCACCATGAGCGAACGGCTGCTGCATTTCAACGAGGAAGATGATGCCCTGGCGCCCTGCCGCCAGACCTGCCCGGCGGAAATCAATATTCCTCAGTATATCCGTCAGATCCGGTCGGGTGATTTTGCCGGGGCCGTCCATACGATCCGCGAACGCAACCCTCTTCTGCTGACCTGCGGCCGGGTTTGCCCGCATCCGTGTGAAAATGACTGCCGCCGCGGCATTGCCGACGAACCGGTTTCGATCAACCAGCTCAAGCGCTTTGTTGCCGACTGGGAAATGAACTCGGGCCAGCGCCTGCCCATTGCCTGCGCTCCTTTTTCCGGCAAAAAGGTGGCGGTGGTCGGCGGCGGGCCTGCCGGTCTCAGCTGCGCCTATTTTTTACGCCGCCTCGGGCACCTGGTGACGATTTTCGAAGCCATGCCCAAGCTGGGCGGGATCACACGCTATGGGATACCGGAATACCGCCTGCCCGACCAGGTGCTCGACTGGGAAATCCAGGGCATCCTGGAAATGGGCATCGAAGCCCATTCCAATCAGCGTCTGGGACGCGATTTTACGATCCGGTCGCTGCGCGAGGAAGGCTATGACGCTATTTTCCTGGGAATCGGCGCCTGGAAGGACTACGCCCTGCAAATCAGCGGAGAGGAACTCGAAGGGAGCTGGAAGGGCATCGACTTCCTGTCCAAAGTTGCATCCGCCCCGGACAAAAAGATACCGATCGGGCGCAGGGCTGCGGTGGTCGGCGGCGGCAACTCGGCCATCGATTGCGTGCGCACGCTGATCCGTCTGGGCGCCGAAGAGGTGTATATCGTCTATCGCAGGACCCGCAAGGAAATGCCCGCCAATGAGGTCGAGATCGTGGCCGCCGAACACGAGGGGGTCAAATTCCAGTTCCTGGCTGCGCCGACCCGCGTCATCGGAGACGAACAAGGGCGCGTCACCGGCTTGGAATACCTCACCATGAAGTTGGGCGAGCCGGATAAGAGCGGCCGCCGCCGGCCGGTTCCCGTTGAAGGTTCCGAGCAGGTCATCCCGGTCGATATGGTGATTTCCGCGATCGGCCAGCAACCCGAACTCGATTTCCTGGGGAAGGAACCGGATACGGACAAACCGGCGGTCACCCGCTGGAACACGTTTGAAAATGATCCTGAAATCCTTCGAACCAGCCTTCCCTACCTCTTCACAGCCGGCGACTCGGCCACCGGGCCTTCTCTGGTGGTGGAAGCCATCGGCGGCGGGCGCCGCGCTGCACGTTCGATTCACCAATACTTGACCGGACGGAATGTTGAGGGTTCGCCCCGCTCGCTGCGTAAACGCCATATCCCCGAATCGGTGTTCAAGCGCGTTAACGGCGTCATACAAAAAAACCGCACGCCCATGCCGGAGCTTAAGGTCGATGAACGTATTCACAGCATGGTCGAGGTGGATCAGGTGATCAGCGAAAAAGATGCCGCCGCAGAAGCGCGGCGCTGCCTCGATTGCTGCCGGATTTGTTATAATCCGGACATTAGAGAATGCGCCTGAGACCCGAATACGGGTCCCCTGGAAAGAGTCGAATCAGGGGACCCGTGTGGGTCCTCCCCCATTGATCCTTCCGCCCCCGTTCGCCACTCTGCGCTCGTCCGTACTCAGCAGCCTTAATCGTTGTATGATTTCCTGCATGTCCCGCGGCAACGCGGCCTCGAAAACAAGCCACTCGCCCGACCTGGGGTGCACGAATCCGATCCGGAAGGCATGCAGCATCTGGCGTGCGGCGCTGCCCAACACCGCACGGAGCGAATCGGAGCCGGTCGATGATCGGCGCAGGGCACGCGTTGCGCCATAAACCGGATCGCCGACGATCGGGTGTCCGATGGCCTGGCAATGAACCCTGATCTGGTGTGTCCGTCCGGTTTTGAGATCGAACTCAAGCCATGCGGCACCTTTGAAATACTCCTGCACGCGCCAGAGCGTCAGCGCGTTTCGCCCGCGCGGGCCGGCGACCGTCATTCGCTTGCGGTCGATCGGATGACGGCCGACCGGCAAATCGATCACGCCCTCACGGGAGACGGGATTGCCGAAAACCACGGCCTGATAAGTCTTGGAGATTTGCCGTTCCTTGAATTGCCGGGAGAACGCCTGATGGGCATGATCATTTTTGGCCACCACCACCAGGCCGGAGGTATCCTTGTCCAATCGATGGACGATTCCCGGTCGCTGGCTGCCGCCGATTCCCGCCAGGTCGGGACAATGATACAGCAGTGCGTTGACCAGGGTGCCCCTTGTATGGCCCGCCGAAGGGTGTATCACCAGGCCGGGCGGTTTGTTGACGACGAGAAGGTCGTGATCTTCGAATGCGATGTCCAGGGCGATGGCTTCCGGTTCGGTCGCCAGCGGAGCGGGGGCCGGGATGATGGCTTCGATTTCTTCTCCGTACTTAACTTTGTAGCTTGGTTTCTGAGCCTGTCCATCGACCCGCACGGTTTCTTCCCGGATCCGCGCGGCGGCCTGCGAGCGTGACAGCTCCGTAATATGGGCCGCGACCACGGCATCCAAGCGCATGCCTGCTTCTTCTCGAGGGACGACGAAAGTCAACATGCTTCGGGCGGGCATAAGTCAGCTGCAGAGAGGGCGCCTATCCGTATACGTCTGGATCAGGGAGGAGGCGGCCTGCTGAAGAATTATTCCTCAGCTCCGGGTGTGAAGAGCGCTTCGATTTCGGTGACCACACTTTTCTCATCCGAGTTTTTAGCCGTCGAAAGTTCCTTGATCAAAAGCGTCTGGGCCGTATCGAAGAGCTTGCGTTCGCCGAAAGATAGGTCTTTGTTCATCTTGAGCAGCGACAGATCGCGGAATACTTCCGCCACTTCGTAGAGTGAGCCGGTTTTGATTTTGTCCATATATTCGCGGTAACGGCGGTTCCAGGTTTGGTTATCAATGGACAATTCCCGCTTGGCTCTGATGACGTCCATAATTTTGGGAATTTCTTTGGCGCTGATCACATCCCGCAGCCCCACCGACTGGACGTTTGAGGTTGGAATCATGATCACCATATTGTTTTCGAGGATTTTCATGATGTAGAAATCGTGCTTTTCGCCATTGACGACACGACTTTCCACCGCCTCGATGCGTCCAACGCCATGGGCGGGGTAGACGGCCAAATCCCCCACCTGGAAGCGCTTGCTCTTGCTTTTAGGAGAATCCGGTTTTTCACCGACCGAATTGTTCACCATACGGGCACCGCAAATTACCTTCAAAAGATTCGTAAATTACTAAATTGACATAAAATGTATCATCGCCGTGCCGAACATGCAATATAAAAAAGGATCGGCCCCGAAGGGCCGATCCCGATCGATCCGTTTTATATGGTGTTTGCGACGATTACAGCAGGAATGGAACCATCAGCAGCGCCACCACGTTGAGGATCTTGATCATGGGGTTGACCGCCGGGCCGGCTGTGTCTTTGTACGGGTCGCCGACCGTATCGCCGGTCACCGCGGCTTTATGGGCATCGCTGCCCTTGCCGCCCAGATGGCCGTCTTCAATGTACTTCTTCGCATTGTCCCAGGCCGCGCCGCCCGTGGTCATCGACAATGCCACGAACACACCGGTGACGATGGAGCCGATCAGCAGACCGCCCAGCGCGACTTTGCCCAACAGGAAGCCCACGATGAGGGGCGCCACAACCGGCAGAAGGGCCGGGATCATCATCTCTTTCAGTGCGAATTTGGTCACGATATCGACGCAGGCGCCGTAATTGGGCTTCGCCGTTCCTTCCATAATGCCAGGGATTTCACGGAACTGGCGGCGGACTTCGTCAACGACTGCGCCTCCGGCATTGCCGACCGCTTTCATGGCGATCGAAGCGAATAAATAAGGCAGCAAGCCGCCGATGAACAGGCCGATGATGACGTTCACATCGGAAAGGTCGAACTTAATGGCAGCCGCACCGGACCCTCCCCTTACGGCGAATTCCATGACGTAGGCGGCAAAGAGCACCAGAGCGGCAAGCCCGGCGGAGCCGATGGCGTAGCCTTTGGTGACGGCTTTGGTGGTATTTCCGACTGCGTCCAGAGGATCGGTGACAGCGCGCACGCTCTCATCCATTTCGGACATTTCGGCGATGCCGCCGGCATTGTCGGTAATGGGGCCGTAAGCGTCGATGGCGATAACCATACCGGTCATGGAGAGCATGGACATGGCCGCCATGGCGATGCCGTAAAGGCCGCCGAACTGATACGCCATGAAGATCGCAAGGCAGATCGCGATCACCGGCGCAGCCGTGGCTTGCATTGAAACGGCAAGGCCGGCGATGATGTTGGTGCCGTGACCGGTGGTCGAGGCCTCGGCGATACCCTTCACGGGGCCGTATTTTCCAGTGTAGTATTCGGTGATGATCACGATCACGACCGTCAATACGAGGCCGATCAGGGTGCAGTAGTAAATATTCATCGCGCTGATGCCTTCAATAGCGCCCATGTACTTCATGGCGGCGAAGTAGAAGGCCACGGCGGCGATGATGGCCGCACCGAACATGCCTTTGTACAAAGCGCCCATGATGTATTCGCTTCTGCCCAGGCGAACGAAGAAGATGGCGATGATCGAGGCGATGATGGAAATGGCGCCCAGGATCAGCGGGAACTCGGTGGCCATGGGGATTTTGGGGAACATCAAGTGCCCGATCAGCATCGCGGCGACAGCCGTGACGGCATAAGTTTCGAACAGGTCGGCGGCCATACCGGCGCAGTCACCGACGTTGTCGCCCACGTTGTCGGCGATGGTCGCCGGGTTGCGGGGATCGTCTTCGGGAATGCCGGCTTCGACCTTGCCCACAAGGTCGGCGCCGACATCCGCACCTTTGGTGAAGATACCGCCGCCCAGACGGGCGAAGATGGAGATCAAGCTGCCGCCGAAGCCCAGGGCCACGAGGGCGATGACATCGTGAGTCGCGGCGTAGTAACCGGCAACTGCGGTCAGGGCCAGGCCTGCCACCATCATACCGGTGACCGAACCGCCCTTGAAGGCCATTGCCAGACCGGCGGCCAGACCCTTACGGGCGGCTTCGGCCGTGCGCACGTTGGCGATGACCGATACGCGCATGCCGATGTAGCCGGCGAGGAAGGAGGCCACCGCGCCGATCAGAAAGCCGATGGCGGTTTTCACGCCCATGGTGGCGAAAATGACGATGAAAATGATGATGCCGGCAATGCCCATGCTTTTCATCTGGCGGTTGAGGTACGCGACCGCGCCCTCTTTGATGGCATTGGCGATCGACTGCATTTTCTCGTTCCCGGCGGGCGCGCTTTTTACGATAGTCGCCACGATAATGGCGAACAGCACGCCGAGTAGGCCAATCAGTGTGCAAATCAACGGGATATTACTCGTTAAGCTCATTCTGATCCTCCATTGCAATGTTAATGTAGGTTCTGATTAAACCGGTTCATCCCTTCCTTGATACCTCTGCATAGAATCGTCTCGACAGCCTGGCATGTCCGCTGGATGTAATCGTCCAGTACCTTCCTTTCCTCCTGGTTGAATTCGCTCAACACATGATCGACGACATTGGCGTTTGCTTCGGACCGCCCGACCCCCATGCGTACACGAACGAATTCACCGCCTCCAAACACATCGATGATCGATCTTATGCCCTTGTGTCCGCCATCCCCCCCTTTCTCCTTGATTTTTAATCTCTGAAAGGCCAGGTCGATGTCGTCATGCACAATGACCATCGCCTCGCGTTGAATCCTGAAGTAATCCGCCAGCCGCCGCAACGGAGGCCCGCTGCGGTTCATGAAGTCCTGGGGTTTGGCCAGGATCACGCCGCAATCGCCGATCCGGCCACGTCCATAAACGATATTGAACTTTCGCTGATCCATCGCGATCCGGTGTGTTTCCGCCAGGGCATCGATCACCATGAATCCGCTGTTATGCCGGGTCATTTGATACTGTGGACCGGGATTGCCCAGTCCTGCCACCAAGAACAAAGAAAAAGCCGGCATGAACACTCACCAATATCGTCGCACAGGATCTGCGGCTATTCCGACTCCCCGGCGGCACCGGCTTCGGCTGCCTCTTCCTCACCCTCGCCTTTTGCGCCCTCTTCGGCTTCTGCTTTCACACTGGTGACGGTCAAAACCGTAAAGTTGGTGTCGTGGGGAATCTCGGCATTGCCCTGCAATTGAATATCTTCCACGTGAACGGCATCACCGACGCCCAACTCGGTGACGTCGATCGTGATGCTGTCCGGGATTTCATTCGGGAAGCAGAGAACTTCCAGCTCGCGGAAAACCAACTGCAGAACGCCGCCCATCTCGACGCCCTTGGCCTTGCCGGTGGTGACCACGGGCACATGCACATGGATTTTGCGGTCCATCGAAATCTCATACAAGTCAAGATGCAGAAAGGACCGCGTGACCGGATGCATTTGCATTTCCTTGATCATCGCCGATTTGCTGGTCTTCCCGTCATCGATCTTGACATTGAAAATCGTTCGACCGACGCTGCCTTGCTTTAAAATCATATCGAGGTCGTAGGCGCTGACCGAAAGCATGATGTTATCGGCGTGTGGACCGTACAGAACTGCAGGTACACGCCCATCGCGGCGCAGAACCCTGGCGGGTCCGTCTCCTTTGGTTGTGCGGGTTTTCGCATTAAGCTCGATCGTGTTCAAGAACTTCTTCCTCCTTCAATTCAGGATACGGGATGCTTATCTCGAACCGGCCTGTTCATCGTGCCGGTTTGCCCTTGGGGCCGCATCACCGAGCTCCTTCTCCTATACGAACAGCGAAGTCACAGAATCGCCTCGATAGCTGCGGATGATGGCCTCACCCACGAGTTCGGCGATCGACAGAACTTTTATTTTTTGACACGCCCCGCCCTCAGCGGTGAGTGGAATCGTATCGGTGACGACAAGGCTGCTTAAACTGGATCCATTGATGCGCGAAATGGCCGGCCCGGACAATACGGCGTGCGCGCAGCAGGCATGGACCTCCCGGGCGCCGTTTTCCAGCAGCACCCCCACGGCTTCGGTCAAGGTTCCGGCCGTATCGACCATGTCATCGAGGATCAGCGCTGTTTTGTTCTCCACATTTCCGATAACCGCCATGGCCTTGGCCTCATTCGGGGCCGAACGGCGTTTATCGACAATGGCCAGACCGGCCTGCAGCCGTTTGGCAAAAGCACGGGCGCGCTCAACGCCCCCGGCGTCCGGAGAAACGATCACGAGATCATTGCCGAGATGATTACGAATGTACTTCAACAACACAGGAGCGGCGAACAGATTGTCGACCGGAATGTTGAAAAACCCCTGAATCTGGCCGGCGTGCAGATCCATGGTGATCACGCGCGTGGCCCCCGCCGAAGTGATCATATCCGCAACGAGTTTGGCGCTTATGGGTACCCGGGGGGCGACTTTTTTGTCCTGTCGGGCATAGCCGTAGTAGGGGATCACCGCCGTAATGCGCCGGGCCGACGCACGTTTCATAGCGTCGATCATCAGCAGGAGCTCGATCAGATTATCGTTGACCGGGCGGCAGGTGGATTGAATGATAAAAACATCTTTGGTGCGGACATTATCATTGATTTCGATCTGGATCTCGCCATCGCTGAAGGTGGTGATCTTGGCGCCCCCCAGCGGCATCTGCAGATACTCACAGATCTTCTTGGCCAGCGTCGGATTGGAATTGCCCGAAAAAATCCAGAAACTGTTCAGAGTTCGGCTCACGACGACTACCTGCTGCTTTCATTGTTTCGGGTTCAATTGGCTGGGGCGGGAGGATTCGAACCTCCGGATGCAGGAACCAAAATCCTGTGTCTTACCGCTTGACGACGCCCCAGTGATCTGTTTCTACAGACGCGGCTCTGCGCGGCAATGTCACGACTCGGAATGCGTCAGCAATCGGGTGGTGTAGAGACGCCATCCCGGCTGCGGCGCCAAGTTGCGAGCCGCTTTCTGAGCGCCGGCGGCATCGGCAAAAAGCCCGAACACGCTCGAACCGCTCCCGGTCATCAGCGCCCCCAAAGCACCTTCTCCAACCAAGGCGGCTTTGATGGCCGCAATCACCGGAAACTGCTCTATCACTGCATTTTCAAGATCGTTGCGCAGATGGGAAACCACATCGATTTTCCCATTTTTAAAGGCAAAATACCTAAATTTTTTTTCCTCTTTTGTCAATCTTAAATTCAGGCGGCGAAAGACTTCTGCAGTCGACAGGCCGAACCCCGGATAGACCAGAAGAACGTGCAGGGAAGGCAGATGCAGGTACGGCGACAGCCGCTCTCCGATGCCTTCCGCGATGGCCGGCGCTCGGTTGAGAAAGAACGGCACATCCGCGCCGAGGCCAAGCGCCATCTCAGCCAGCCGGGCCGGTGTAAAAGGCTGTCCGTAGTACCGGTTCAGTGTTCTGAGTACGGCGGCGGCATCGCTGCTGCCCCCCCCCAGCCCTGCCCCGACAGGGATCGCCTTGGCCAGCCGGATGAAAAACGGCTGCGGTACTAGATCGCTGTCCCGTGCAA
>JAEYRZ010000144.1 GCA_023435265.1 Pseudomonadota bacterium | reverse complement strand
CTGGTGGGCGCTGCTTCCGGGAACGCCGGCGCGGGCGCGGCCATCGGCGCCGGAGCGGGCCTTCTAGGCGGTGCGGCGGTGGCCGCCGGACCGTCCCATGCGGCGCGATGGGAAGTCCAGCGGCGCTATGATATGGCTTATGAGCAATGTATGTTCGCGAAGGGGCACGACACCCAGAACCTGCGCCATGCGCCGGTCGATAGGATGATCAGCCGCAGGCCGCCGCCACCACCCGGGCGCGCCAGGCCGGTTCCGCCGCCGTCCCCGGAGGGACGGTACGCGCCGCCCGAGGACGAGGAACAGGCTTCGCCCCGCGCGCCGCAATACGGCAAACCGCTTCCACCACCACCGCCGCCGCGGTGAATCGGGCGAAGGTCTCTTATCGATCGCGGTCCGGTGCGCAATGCGCCCAACCGCAAACAGGAGAGGAGAGGGTGATGAGTGCCAAATCGATCATGCTGACGGGCCTGGTATTGGGATTCATCCTGGCGGTTACGCCCGTTTTGGCGCAAGAGGAAGGACGCACGCCCCCGCGGCTCAGCTTCGTGGACGGGGAGGTTTCGTTCTACCGGCCGGGTGCGCCGGATTGGACTCAGGCCCGGATCAACATTCCCCTGGCGCCCGGGGATGAACTTTATACCGGTTCCCCCGGTAATTTCGAGCTGCAGATCGGCGCGCGCGCGTTTGTGCGCGGATGGGCCGACACCCACCTGGGGTTGGAAAACCACGAACTCGATTTCCTGCAATTCAAGGTGACCTCCGGGTATGCCGCTTTCGACCTGCGTGAACTTCCGGCGGGAACCACAGTGGAGGTGGACACGCCCAACGCGGCGTTCACCATCAACCGCCCGGGCTATTACCGTGCGGAAGTGGATGGAGACCGCACAACCTTCACCACGCGTCGAGGGGGCTCGGCCGTGGCCACACCGGCGGGCGGACGAAGCCTCACCATCGCGCCCAGCGAAGAGGTGATCCTGGAAGGCACTTCAAATCCGGCGATCAGCGCTTACGCGGCGCCGCCGCCGGATGTCTGGGATGAATGGAATGCCGACCGCACCGGCGATCTGATCGACACGGCCAGCTCGCGCTTTATCGCCCCGGAGTCCTACGGCACGGACGACCTTGACCGGTACGGTACCTGGCGGGTGGTGCCTACATATGGGTCGATCTGGATTCCCGGCGGCGTACCTGCCGGATGGGCGCCCTACAGCGACGGGACCTGGATTCTGGATCCGTATTACGGCTGGACCTGGGTCGACCGGGCACCCTGGGGCTGGGCCCCCTATCATTACGGCCGGTGGGTTCATGTGCATGGCTATTGGGCCTGGGCCCCGGGCCCGCTTGTCATGCGGCCGGTATACGCCCCCGCCCTGGTGGCGTTTGTGGGCGGACCGGGCCTGCATGTCGGCGTAAGCTTCGGCAGCGGGCCGGCCGTCGGATGGGTGGCCCTGGGGTGGGGCGAACCGTGCGTTCCCTGGTGGGGCCGGCCGGGCTTCATTCACCGGCCGTGGTGGGGCGGCTGGGCCGGACCGCACGTGGTGAACGATGTCGTGATCCATCACAGCCATGTCATCCAAGTGGAGCATATTCATCAGTACCACCACCTGAAGCACGGCCGCGGCGTCATGGCGGTGCGCGAAGCCCATTTCGGCCGCGGCCCGTTACGGCCGATGCACGTGGAGCGCATCGATTCAAGGAATTTGAAGATGCATCGCACCGTCTCCAGAAAGCACGCCGCACCGGCCGGCCTGGCACCCTTTGAAAAAGCGAACCGGATACCGCCTCATGAAAAATTGAATCGCCCGGTAGTCGCCACCCGGCGGCCGCATGCCCAGGCCGCATCCGAACAGCGCCTGGTGAGACGGCCGCAGGAAAAACAAACGCGCGCCGTGGCGCCCTCGCACCTGGTGGCGGCGCCCCGCAAGCGGCAGGGAACCGATGTGCTGAAAAGACCGGCGTTTGGCCAGGGGGAACACGAACGACCTTCACGCCAGCGGATCTCCAGCGCGCCGCCGAACCTGGAGCGGCACACGCGCCAGGCCGAACCGCAGTTTCGCAAGCCTGCCGGCAGGCAGGAGGAAACGAGTTCCGGCAGCCGGCCGAACGGCAGAGAACGGTCGCCGGGATTGACCCGGCGGCAGCCTGAACCCGAACCTCAAGCCAAACCGGCTCCCGGCCTGCCGGGCAGACCGGCCAACACGCTCTCTCCCCACAGCAGGGAGCGGCTGTCGCAATATTCCGGTCAGCCGCACCAGGGGATCGGCCCGGTCCGGAATACGCCGTCCGGAGGAGGAAGCGGAGGGGGAGGTGTAATCAGGCAGAACTCCGGGCGCGATCCGCGCTCCGCCCCCGGTGCAACCCGCCCAAGCCATGGCCAGCGGATATTGCAGCCGCGCGGCGGGCATCAGGACCGCTCGCCGGCCGGCAGTTTTCAGCAAACCGGACGTTCAGGACGCCCGTCCGTCGTCCGCTGAGATGTCACCGGCGCTCGGGCGTCCTGCAGCATCGAGCGCGCCGCATCCGACGAGCGACGAGATCAAGGAAAACCGCGGCGGCGCCGCAACCCTCGGTGGTGTTTCAATGCGCCGACCCTTCCTGCTTCAGCTTCGTGTAGTCGATCGCTCTCTGAATGGCGATGCCGCCTTGTTCCGCCACGGTCATGGCGAAGCGGATATCGGCGTCTGAAAAGTGGCGCACTTCAGCCGTGAGCAGCCGCAGGATTCCGATGGTTTCGTCCCTGACCGTGATCGGTACGGCCAGGATGCTCGTGATCCCTTCGGACTCGGCCTCCTTGTGGTAAATGGTGTGCAGATCCTTGCGGGCGTCGGGAATGACCACCGGATCTCCCTTGCGGACGTAGTAGGTCGCAAGTTCTTCATCCAGCGGCCCTCTGGCCAGGTATGACGCGCTGAGGCCGTAGGCGGCCTTGAGTTCCAATTTGCCGCCTTCGATCAGGCGCACGGTCGCCGCCTTGAGATTCATCAGGGCCGGCAGGCGGGCGACGATGAGACCCAAGATGCTGTCCAGCTCGTAGGTGCTGTTGATCATGCGGCCGATTTCGTGGAGGGCTTCGAAATAGGTCAACTGAATCTGCTGCTCGCGGAACCTGCGCGCGTTTTCGATGGCGATGCCGCACTGCTCGGCCAAAGCGGTGACGAACGCGACCTCCTCCTGGCGATAGGCCCGCGGCCGTTTGGCCAGCAGCCTCAAAATGCCGCTGATCTGCCCGCGGATGGGAATGGGAACGACCAGAATGCTCTGGATGCCCTCGCGGCGCGTGGCCTCCGGATATGCGATGCGCGTATCGCGCCCGGCGTCGTCGATGAGGATGGGCTCGCCCTTGAGGGCCTTGAAAATCGGTTCCTCGGTGTCGATGGAACCGCGTTCCAGGTACTCCCGGCTGAGTCCGTGGGATGCCCGCAGGACCAGCTTTTTGCCGACCGGATCGAGCAGTCGGATGGTACATGCATCGACATCGACCAATTCCGGAATTTTGTGGGTGATCAGCGCAAACACCTCGTCAAGGTCGAGGCTGGCGGTGATCGCCCGGGTGACCTGCATGAACAGATCGAGAAATGTTTTCTGATTTTTTCCAGTCATGAAACCGCCTTTCCGAGGATGTCCGGGGATGAATCCCGACGATGTCCGGCATTCCAAATTCTTGAACGGGTATCTGGAATACCCAAGCACGATCGCTTGCTGCAGTCGTCCCGTCAAACGATTTTTCATTACAGGTGACAGCCTGAAAGATTGCAATCGGGCCGAACGACCGGATTAAAGCCAATCCGGCGGGTCGGTTAAAAAACTTCATCATAATCCGGCGGGTGCGGGCATAAAATGCGGGATGGCTTGTATTTGCAGTTTTATTCCCTATCTTGCGTCTCGCCCAAACGACTGCCGACCCGCGGCCTGAGCGCGCCGCGGGCAGAATATGTTCATATGGCCCCCGATCGATCGACAGACCGCCCCGGCACCGCCGGCGCAGAACCCTCCAGGGAAGAACTGATCCGTGACAATGCCCGCCTGCGCGAAGCGCTCGAAGCGGAAAGGGCGCATGCGCGCGAGCTGTCCGACAGGCTCTCGCATCTTGCGGCCGAATACAGGCAAAGCACGGCAGCCTTGCGCGTGAGCGAAGCCAAAACCGGCAGCATCTTTCACGCGGCTCCCATGGGAATCGGGGTTTTGATCCGCAGGGTATTCCTGGAAGTCAACGATCGGCTGTGCGCCATCACCGGTTATGCGCGCGACGAACTGATCGGCCGATCGTCGCGCATCCTCTATCCCGGCCAGGACGATTTCGAAGCGGTGGCCGAAGTCTATCAGCAGATCGCAGCGCAGGGGAGCGGCACGCTCGAGGCGCGTTTCAGGCACAAGGATGGTCGGATCATCGATATTCTGTTGAGCGCGGCACCGCTCGTTCCGGGCGACCTCGACGCCGGTGTGACGTTTGCCGTGATGGACATTTCGGCCCGCAAGCGCGCCGAAGCGACCTTGCGGCAGACGCGCGACACCCTGCAGGCGATTCTCGACGCCGCGCCGGCGGGCGTGGTCGTGGCCGACGGCAAAGGACGCATCCTGCTGGCCAGCGCCGCCGCACAGCAGATTCTGGGCAGTCCGATCACCGGAGATGCCCATGCGCCCGCAAGCGGCTACAGCCTTTCGCTGCCCGACGGATCGCCCGTGCCGGACGGTCTGCCGCTCGCTCAGGCACTGGAAGGACGGACCGTAGCGGGCACGGAAATCCTGGTGACCCTGCCGGACGGCGGACGGACGATCATCCTGGCCAGCGCTACACCTCTGCGGACCCCGCAGGGCGCCATATGGGGCGCGGTAACGGTGTTTCAGGACATCAGCCGGCGCAAGCAGGCCGAACATGCGCTGCAGGAGAGCGAAGCACGCTTCCGCCAGCTGGCCGACGCCATGCCTCAGCTGGTCTGGACCGCCGAACCGGACGGGCGGGTCGACTACTACAATGTGCGCTATCGAGAGTATCGGGGTATCGCGCCGTCGGCTGACGGCGGCTTCAGTTGGGCGCCGGTGCTGCATGCCGATGATGTTGCGGCGACGGCGGCAGCATGGAATCGGGCCCTGAAACTGGGCGAGATGTACCAGATCGAGCACCGCGTGCAGCGCGCCGATGGAAGTTATTCCTGGCACTTGAGCCGTGCCATTCCCATTTTCGACAAGCAGGGGCGCATCATCAAATGGTTCGGTACGGCCACGGACATCGGTTCGGTCAAGGAGGCCGAGCAGGAACTGCGCCGTTTGAACGAAACCCTGGAGCAGCGCGTGTCCGAACGCACCGGGCTCGCCGTTGCCCGTTCAAGGCAGCTGCAGGCCCTTGCGGTCGAGTTGATCGAAGCCGAAGAGCGTGAAAGGCGGCGCATTGCCAGGATGCTGCACGACGATCTGCAGCAGCTTCTGGCCGGCGCACGCCTCCTGCTGCAGTCGGTCAGCGAAGAACTTCCAGCGCTGCCGGAATTGGCCGACGTGCAACGCCTGCTGGAAGAATCCATCCACAAGGCCCGGCGCCTGTCGCATGAACTCAGCCCTGTGGTGCTGCACCACTCGGGGCTGATTCCCGCCCTGGAGTGGCTGTCCCGGCAGATGCGGGATCAGTTCGGCCTGGAAGTGCGCCTCGACGGCGATGGCGGGCCAGCGTTCGAGAGTTCACCGATCAAGGTATTCCTGTTTCGGGCGGTTCAGGAGCTGCTGTTCAATATTGTCAAACACGCCGGGGTGAAAAGCGCCCGCGTTCACCTGGCCGAAGCGGAGGACCGCCTGCTGATCACGGTCAGCGACGAAGGCCGGGGGTTCGATCCCGCCGTTCTGGAGTCGGATACCGTAACGACCGGGTTCGGCCTGCTCAGCCTGCGCGAGCGGGCCCGCTACATCGGCGGCAGCCTGATGATCGTAAGCGGTCCGGGGCAGGGCAGCCGTTTCTGTCTGAAGGTTCCCCGCAGCCTGGTCGCGAAGGAGGAGCCGCGGCGCGACAAGGCCGAGATGGAATCGCGGAGCGAAGCGCCGGCGGGTGATACCGCCCTGGGGCGCACCCGGGTGGTGTTCGCCGACGATCACAAGGTGATGCGCCAGGGACTGATCCGCCTGATCACCGGCCAACCGGACATCGAGGTGGTGGGCGAGGCGGCCAACGGGAGGGAAGCGCTCGAACTTGCCCGGCAGCTCCGGCCCAATGTCGTCGTCATGGACGTTTCGATGCCGGAAATGGACGGCATCGAGGCGACCCGCCGGATCAAGGCCGAACTGCCCGACGTGCGCGTGATCGGACTCTCCATGTTCGAGGATGAACTGCTTGCCCGTACCATGTGCCAGGCCGGTGCGGAGGTCTTCATGAGCAAAACCGCCTCCTCGGCGGAACTGCTTAAAGCGATCTACAGCGGCAGCAACTGCGCGCCATAACCGCTGCTTGATCCGGAAGCAGGTCTTTCCGCGGCCCGCCCCGGCCTTTGTCCGGCTCCCCTCCAAAGATTCCTCAACTTCCCCAGTCTGCTTACCGATAATGAGAGAAACGTTTTCCGCAGGAGGGTTTTATGAAGGCGATTATCGTCGATGACTCGATGGTCATTCGCAATATCATCGGAAAGTCGTTGGCTTCGATGGGCTGCGAGGCCCTGCACGCCGGCAACGGCAAGGTGGCCCTGGAACTGCTCGATCGGCACGCCGCCGAAATCGATCTGATTCTTCTGGACTGGAACATGCCGGAGCTCAACGGCTATGAAACCATCAAGTGCATCAAACCCCGTAAAGACTGCAGGCACATCTGTATCGTGATGATTTCAACCGAATCCGAGGATGAGAAAGTCGAACAGGCCATTTCGGCCGGCGCCCATGGCTATTTGACCAAACCGTTCACGGAAGCGGAATTCACCACGACGATCCGCAACACTTTGGCGCGCTTCCAATCCGGAGGGCATTGAGCAAGGCGACTATTTGACTGGAGATGAATTTATGGACAGGATAGCGCTGGTCGATTGTAGCGAACACGTTGCCAAGGCGGTGGCCGAACTCCTTGGTGACAAATGCAGCTTTGAGCGCCTCGCCTTCCGGGATGACATCCATCCCAAGGGATACGCCATGATCGTTCTCGAAGCCGAAGGACTGCTCGAAGCGGTCATCAGCAAGGCTTCGAAAATCAGATTCGCCTGCAGCTTCAGCAACATTCCCGTGATCATCATCAAACACCGGGAAGATATGATCCCCCTCGAACATTTTCTCAGTGCCGGCGCCACGGAGGTGCTGGCCCTTGACGCGCCTCCCGGCGCCTGCCGCCAGATTCTGCAGAGCTATCTCATCCCCAGCCGCAAGCCGATTGAAAAAGAAATGGAATATCTCACGCCCTTTATCGACAACACGATCAAGGTGCTGGAGACCATGGCCGGCGCCCGGGCCACCTTCCGAGAGGTGTACTTTACCAACGAGTTGAGGATCTTCGGCGACATATCCGGGATCATCGGCGTCTCCGGCGACTCCGAAGGGACCCTGGCGATCACCATGTACTGGACGCTGGCGCGCAGAGTCATCGCCCGGATGATGAAGGTCCAGCAGGAGCAGATCAATGCGGAATACATCCACGACGGCGTGGGTGAATTGATCAATATGATCGGCGGCAGCGCCAAGCGGACGTTCAAAGGGACACCATTTCATTTCAACCTCTCCCTGCCCACCGTGGTGGTCGGCTCAGGGCATCAGTTGGGTCATCCCGAGAATTCGAGCATCGCCGTGCTCATCTTCGACCTCGAGGATCACGCATTCGTGCTGCAGGTATGCCTGAAGCCGCGTAAGAACAATGCCGACGGCAGGATGACCGCCGAAGCGGGGGCGCCCCGCACCGTGGCAGCGATCGATTGAACAGGATGTTATGAACAGCCGCAACGATATCCTTTTGGTCAACAGGGACAAAACGTATCTCGACTACCTGGTCGGGATCCTGTCGCCATCCGGGTATCCCGTCCATACGGCCATGGAAATGCGGGGGGCGTTGTCCACGCTGGCCGGCCATACGATCAAGCTCATCATCTGCGGCAAAGAGCTGCAGGATGTCAGCGGATACGATTTTGTGCGTTTTCTGAAGAGCGATCCCCTGCGTGAATCGATTCCGGTGATGTTTGTGGTATCCATCAAGGACCAGGGGCGTCCGTTCACGGCGTTTGAACTGGGCGCCGTGGATTTCGTGGTCTCCCCCGTGGAGCCGCAGGAGTTGATCGGACGCATCGACGAGGCCTTGAAACGCTCCCCGCGCAAGGACCCGGTGGCGCCCCCCGATCCCGTTCCGCCTCCCGCCGCGCCCGAGGCGCCGCAGGAAAGTGCGCCCGCGCCGGCCGACAGGCCGGTTCCCGACCTGAAAATCGATGTATCGCGGGACGGCGTGATCTGGCTGGCCGGCATCGTGAAGCGCTTCAGGAGGCAGGGGCTTGCCATCGAAACGGCCCTTTTCGGCAAGGCCGGGGTGCGCCTGATGCTGCGCTTCAGACTCGCGGACGGCATGTTCATCGTCAACGGCCGCATCAAGGAAATGTCGTTTGACGATTTTCAGAAGCCGACGGGCATCTCGGTGATCGTGGACGAGGACGCGACCTGGAACCAAATCCACGCGGAACTGGAGAAGAGCGCCGCCTCCGGCGTGGAGCCGCAGCCCGGCCAAGAGCCCGAAGCGGCCCCGCAGAACCAGAAAACCGTCATCATCAGCCGTCCCGCGGCCGAGAACCAGGACATCAGCGGCACGCAGTTCATCGAGGCGGCCGAACAGAAGAAAGCCTTCTACGACATCCGGTTCTATCACAGCCTGATCGGCAAGCAGCTGGACAACTACCGGGCGATCACGCTGATCGGCTCCGGCACCATGGGTGGGGTGCTGCAGGGTTGGGACGTCGCCCTGGAAAGGGAAGTGGCCCTCAAGATCATTTCCTACGAGCTCTCCTGCAAGCAGGAATTCTGCGATATGTTCATCAAGGAGGCGAGGGTCGTTTCGCGCCTCAATCATCCAAATATCGCCCAGATTTACGCCATCGGCAGCAGCAATCAGATTCTTTATTACGCCATGGAGCTCATCGATGGCGAAACCCTGAAGGATATTCTCAACCGCGAAGGCACCCTCAGCTCGGCCAGGGGGATGGAGTACCTGCTCACCATCTGCGAAACCATGGATTTCGTCTTCCGCAACGGTGTCGTCCACCGCGACATCAAACCGGCCAACATCATGATCAATGCCCAGGGCACCATCAAACTGGTCGACTTCGGCGTGGCCCGCGACACTAGGACCGCGCGGGGCATGAAAAATGTGGTCATGGGCACCCCGCTGTACATGTCCCCGGAACAAATCGCCGGACTTGCGCTCGACCATCGCAGCGACATGTACTCGCTGGGGGCCACCTTCTATCATGCCTTCGGCGGCACCCCGCCCTTCGAATCCGGAGATTTCAAAGAGATCCTGGACCGGCACCTGAACACCCCGCCCATTCCCCTCAGGGAGCGCAACCCCAAGACGGCGCCGGCCCTGTGCAAGATCATCGAGAAGATGCTGGCCAAGGATCCCAACGATCGCTACAAAGACTTTCAGGTCATCGTGAGCGAATTGAAAACGCTGCGTTCGCGCGTCAACGAGGCCAAGCGCGCGCTTCCCGCCTGATCTCCCCGCACGGCAGAAGCCTGCTGCATTCAGACACACCCGGCTGCAAAATGCACCACGCGATTAACACAGTAAGTCCGAGACCTTACTTTTTCGGGCCGAAGCGGTGAGGCCGATTGCAGCAGCCGCTCCTTGCCGAATGGTTTCCAGTCGAATGTGACTGCGTGAGATTAAGTGTTTTTAATCCAGATACTTGGAAACTAAGTGGAAGATGGCGCGGCAGTTGGCCCGCCTCGTGCTCTATGGGAGGTAAACAACCCGCAACCAAGGAGGTCGATGATGACCATACACGCCAAAACAGTAAAGAGCCGTCCCCATGTTTTCGGTATCCACAATGAAATGTGCGTCTGGAGCCGGGCCGGCGTGGTCAAGGCGGTCAAGTGCATGAATGCCTTCGATTGCCTGGGATGCGCCTTCGACCGCAAAGTGCAGGCCGATTTCCGGGCACGCGCCGAAGCATCCCCCGGAGTCCGGCCGGAAACGGCGAACAACCCCCGCCTGCGCCTGCTGATCAATCAGCGCAAATGCCGCCATATGCTGAGCGGCCGCGTCGCCTACAAACTGTGCGGTCATGGCTATGACTGCGTGCGCTGCCCCTACGATCAGATGCTGGACGACACGGCGCTGCTGCCTGCGCTGAAAACACCGGCCGTCGACACGGCCTCCGGCTTCTGCGTGGCGCGCGATTACTACTACCACCATGCCCATACCTGGGCGCGGGTGGAGTATGGCGGCAGGGTGCGCATCGGACTGGACGATTTTGCGCTGCGCCTGCTCGGCCCGCAGGATGAAATCGAAATGCCCGCTCTGGGCGAGGCGGTTCGTCAGAGTCGCCCGCAGGCCAGGCTGCGGCGGGGAGCGAATACAGCCGATGTGCCGGGCCCGGTGGACGGCCGCGTAGTGGCGGTCAACGCCGCCGTGACGGCCAAAGCTTCAACCGCCAACGATTCACCTTATTCTGCGGGCTGGCTGATGGTGATTCAACCCGCCGACCTGCGCCAGAGCCTGAGAAATCTGCTGTACGGGGATGAGAGCACGGCCTGGATGGACGATGAGGCGTCACGACTGGGCGCCATGCTCAGCGAAGCGACCGGCTACCGGCTTGCGGCCACGGGCGGCGAAGTGATCCGCGATATTTACGGGACCGTTCCCGGGGCGGACTGGGACCGTCTGGTCAAAGAATTCCTGGTCTAAAAAACTTCGCCTCGAGCCGTGATGCTGCGTTGCGCGGCGTTTGAAAATGCTCACATACTGCGTGTATGCTGCGCTTTTCGAAAGCCGCGCGCCTCGCCTGACGGCTCGATGCCCGCCTTTCAACAGGCTGTCAGCCGATATCTTCGAGCTGCCCGGCGCGGTGCGCGAGGCGCCGGGCGGTTTCGTATTGCTATTTTCTCCCGATTTCCCGCAGCGACATTATTTTGACATTCCGCTCGGGGCGATGAGCGTGATGACGCCGGGCAGGTCCGCCGACCTGTTTAAGGCATTGATTAAACTGCTATTCAGAATCAATTGAGGTCGGCATATAATTTGCTGTCTTCTCAAGCTGCCATTTGTCCAGGATTTATGTGCGCTGGAGCGCATCGGCTGAAATGGGTCTGAATCGAATGGGTGGGATATGGCCTGGAGACTGGTCGAAACGCCGCCAGCGGAAATTGTCCCGGAGCGGGTTTACGCGGAGTTCTTCGATCTGCAGGGAGTCCCTTTTTCCATAACCCCGGACCCGCGGTTTCTTTTTCTATCCGGTACCCACATCGCCGCGCTCGAAAAAATCAGCTATGGCATTAAAGGCTGCATGGGATTCATGCTGCTGACCGGCGAAGTGGGTACGGGAAAAACAACCCTGTGCCGCGTTCTGTTGGATCAATTGGGCGAAAGGGCCCGAACGGTCTACGTGATCAACCCAGCCTTGAGCGGCCTGGAATTACTGACCTGCATACTCGAGGACCTGGGGATTCCTTGCGATGCACAAGCCTCGAAGAAGCAGTTGCTCGATCTGCTCAACCGATTTCTCCTATCTTATGCACATTCCCGCCCGGTGGTGATCATCATCGATGACGCGCAAAGTATGCCGCTCGAGACGCTCGAAGATCTGCGGCTGCTCTCCAACCTGGAAACCGACAGGCTGAAATTGCTGCAAATGCTGCTTGTGGGTCAGCCTGAGCTCGTGACACGGCTGGACCGTCCGGAAATGCGACAACTGAAGCAACGCATCGCCGTCCACTGCCGGCTCGCGTTCCTAACCTGTGATGAAGTCGGACGCTATATCGAAAAAAGATTGATCGTGGCGGGAAATCAGGGCCAGGTGCGCTTCGATTTGAAAGCCGTTCGGCGCGTGCATCAGATCTCCGCAGGCATCCCCCGAATGATCAACAAAATATGCGACTGGGCACTGACGGCGGCTTATACGACCGACAGCCGCGTTGTGACGGAGCACCACGTAAGGCGCGCTAGCGAAGAATTGGTGACCGCCGCCGCTTCCTCATATGGCGGTGCAAGGCGTCTTTTGGCATGGAAGGGCGAATTCCTGCGCCGGATGGTTTCCCGTTCGCGGGGGGGTGCCCGATGAGCCTTCTGAATGATGCTCTGCGGAAGAAAGATAGAGAACAGACGCAGGATGATCATGCCGCAGTGACATCCGTATCAGCCGAAAGCAGCGCCAGGCAACGTAAGAGAAGATATCGGAATGCGATCACGAGTGTCGCGGTGTTAGGGGTGATGAGCGCCGTGGTGGCCTGGTCGGTCTGGACGCCGGGCGATTCGGCCGTTCCGGTCGAGCACCAGCGAATTGAGGGCCGTTCAGCTGAACCGCCCGCCTTGATTTCGCCACCGGTCCCGGCGCAGCACCCGGCCGAAAAGCCTGACCGGTCAGGTTTTGCCGGTCCGCCGGTTACGACAGCGTCGTTATCGACCTCAACGGCACAGCCGGTCTTGCCGCTGGGTTCCCCTTCGGCGCCAACGGCTGAGGAACCGTTTCAGCCGGAGCGTGCCGCTTCGAACCGATTCCCCCCAAAGGCCCCGGGCCGTGGAGAAAGTCCTTCTAGAACCGATTCGATTCCTTCGGAAAGACCCAGGCTGCGGACAGCCGCGCTGCCCGCGCCGGCGCAACCGGTGGATAACCGACCGGCTGCCGAGGGCCTGTACCGGAAAGGGAGGTCCTATCATCTTCAAGAACGCCTGCCGGAAGCAATTGGAATGTACCGGCAGGCTTTGAAAATTGACCCCAACCACTTTGACGCCGGCCTGCACCTGGCTTCGGCCTATTTGCAGACCGCTGCTTTCCAGAACGCTTACGCCGTGGCCAGCGATCTTTACCGCAGGGCGCCCGCCGATCCAAAGGCGGTGGTGAGCCTGGCCGCAGCCCAGATTGGGTGCGGCCGCCCGGCCCTGGCGCTCGAATTTCTAGACAAGGCCGACGGCCTGCCCCAAACAATGCCCTTCGAAGTCTATTTTTACAAAGGGGTCGCCCACCGACACCTGAACGAAACTGAGGAGGCCATTGCGTGGTACCGCAAGGCGGAACAGCTTAAGCCCGCCGATCCGCCTCTGCTGTTCAACCTGGCGGTAGCCCTGGATCAACTCGGGGATTATGCCCAAGCGGTGATTTATTACCGCAACTATCTGCGTGAATCGAAAGACGAGCAAGGCGCCGAGACGCGGAAAAAAGTAGTGGCCCGTATTCGGGCGCTGCGTGCGGATTTATCCGCATTCCCGGATGAGGAGCGAACCCGATGAAGAAACGTATCGGCGACATCCTGATGGAAATGGGCTTCATCGATGGCGATCAGTTGAAGATGGCCCTTATGGAATCCAAAAAAACCGGCGACATGATCGGTGATGTCCTGCAGCGCCTGGGTTGGGTGACGGAAGAAGATCTCCAGATCGTCATCGCCGTACAAAGCGGAGCCCGGATCATCGATACGGAAAACGTGGAGATCGACCAGACGCTGATGGCGCGCATTCCGATAGAGTTCGTCAGCACGCATGGCATGTTTCCCTTCGCCCTCGAAAACGGTGTTCTCAAAGCCGCCACCTGCAATCCATTCGATGTAATTGCCCGCGATAAATTGGCGCGCCTGTGTGGCCAACGCGTGGAGACTTTCATTGCGCCGCGGAACTGGATCGCCAAATCCATAGAGGTGTACTATAAAACGGCGCAGACGCTGGATGACGAGATCAATGCCATCACCTATTCCCAGGCGGGCGATGCAGCCGAAGACAACCGCGTCATCAATCTGTCCGGCCTCTTGATCGACAAGGGTTATGTGGTCGGCGCCAGTGATATCCACATCGTGCCTGATAAAAACCTGGTGCGGATTTACTACCGCATCGACGGCGTGCTGCACCAGATGTACCTGTTCGCCAAGAAATTCCAGCAATCTCTGGTGACGCGCTACAAAATCATGGCCGAGATGGATATTTCCAACCCCAACATCCCGCACGACGGCCGAATCCAATACGAGAGCAGCGTCGGCAGCTTCGATATCCGTGTTTCCACCTTTCCCACCCAGTTAGGCGAGAGCGTGGTCATGCGCCTCTTGATCTACAGCAAAGTTGTGGGGGATTTGGAAAAATTGGGCATGGAGGCCGAGGACCTCGCGTGCTTTCAAAAAACCATTCATCGGCCCTACGGCCTGATTCTGACCACCGGACCTACAGGATCCGGCAAGACCACCACCCTCTATACAGCCCTGATGACCGTCAACAGCCCCAGCATCAACTGCATGACCGTGGAAGACCCCATCGAATACGTGATTCCGACCATCCGTCAGACCGCTGTCAACATCAAAGCCGGCCTGACCTTCGAAAACGCCTTGCGTTCAGCGATGCGTCAGGATCCGGATGTCATCCTGGTAGGCGAAATCCGGGACAAGGTGACGGCCGATTTGGCCATGCGCGCCGCTTTGACGGGCCACCTGGTCCTTTCCACACTCCATACCAACGATGCGGCTTCGGCCATCAACCGCCTGCTCGACCTGGGGATCAACGCCAGCATTCTGGCCTCAGCGCTCTCAATGATCGTGGCCCAGCGCCTGGTGCGGTTGCTGTGCCCGCACTGCGCCGTGCGGCAGGCCCCCGACGAAAAGGAACGTGAAGTGTTCATTCGCAACGGTATGGAGCCGCCCGCCGAGCTGGCCAAACCACAGGGCTGCGACAATTGTTTCCAATCAGGGTATCGCGGCCGTATCGGCGTGTATGAAGTCATCCAAGTGGATCGCAAAATCGAGAAGTTGATTTTCACCAGCGCGCTGCACCGCGAGATCGAGGATGCGGCCATGAGCTCCGGTACCGTGTTGATGTTCAGGCAGGCCCTCAAAAAGGTAACCCGGCATCTGACCTCCCTGGAAGAGGTGATGCGCGTGATCGTGGATTATGCCTAGTTTCCGTTACAAAGCGATCGATACCGCCGGCAAGCTGGCCAAAGGGATAACCAGTGCTCTTGACGAGCACGATATGGAGCGCAAACTGAGCCGCGCCGGTCTCTCCCTGATCGACAGCCGGATCGTCCGCCCGGGCCTCTTGACCCGTTTAGCAGGAGGTTCCGTAAAGCCCCGCGCGGTTGTGGAGTTCTACCACCGCCTCTTCCAAACCCTGGATATCGGACTGCCGATCCTTGCGGCTCTGGAAGAAAACAGCCGCTATCTGCCGTCCCGCCCCGTGCGCCGGGTTTGCGGAGAAATCAAAGTGGCCGTTGAAAGCGGCCGCACGCTGCATGAAGCCATGGCCGCGCATCCGAGGCTCTTCGGGAAACTGGACCTGGCCATCATTCGCATGGGCGAACAGACCGGCGTGCTACCAGCCTGTTTGAAGCAATTAGCCTCTTTTTTGGAATGGAAGGATGAGCTGCGCGCCCATATCCGCAAGGCCACGATCTATCCATCCTTCGTGGTGGCGGCTATCCTGGCCGTAATCGGGGTCTGGGTCGGATATGTTTTGCCTCAAATGGTTATCGTGCTGACCGAAATGGATGTCGCCATACCCCGGGCCACCCTTGCCGTACTGGACGTCAGCCTTTTCATCCAGGCCCATGGACTTACGCTCGGGTCCGCAGCCGGTTTGGCAGCCGGAGCACTTTACTTTTATCAACGCACCGAGTCCGGCGGGAAGCGGTTTGACCGATACATTTTAAAAATTCCACTGATCGGCCGCCTGCTGCGCAACATCGCCCTTGCGCGCTTTTGCCACAACTTTGCGACCATGTTCGGGGCCGGCATGGCCATCCAGCAGATTTTCAATACCTTGTCCGACCGCGGTCTGGGCAACCGTTTTCTGGAAGAACGCCTTGCGGCCGCTCTCAAGGAGATTGAAAGCGGCGAGTCGATCGCCGGCGCCCTTGAAAATGCCGGCGGCTTCCCGACCCTGCTGCTGGGTGCTGTTCGCAACGGGGAGACCACCGGTACGCTGGACCAGTCCTTTAATCGACTGGGTGATTACTTCGACGTAGAAGTCAAGCGCACGGTTCAGGAGATGCTCAGCGCCATTGAACCCATGGCCATCGTTGCTCTGGGAGCCATTTTCGGCTTGATCGTGCTCTCTATTCTGCTACCGCTGTACGATGTGATGGGTTCGATGGGCAAGGCCTACTAATCGGACCCCGTCGCCTCCTTGTTATTCAAACGATGGGGGATGAATGTGGGTCGAATTTGCCAGGCGCGAGTATCGAGAGAAGTCAGGGGGTCAGGTTGATTGTCGCGCCCTTACCGGCCAGGATCACGGGAGTGGGCGGATCGGACGGCGTTACGATGGCCCCACCGCCTCCGGCAGCGCTGCGTACCTCGATGCGGGTTCCGGAAATGATCGCAAAAAGAGCTGAAGCATTGTTGGCAACCATGCCCAGGTCGCTGCCGCGGGTCACATCACGGACATGCACTGTGCCGCCGGAGGTGTTGTTCACGGCCAGATCGAGGTATTCGCAAATTTGGCCGAATAGTTCGTTGCCGCCCAAATAGGCCGTGAGGTCGTCGAAGGTCTGGCCGGGAGGGTTTCGCAGGTAATTGGGGGTGCCGCTGGTATTGTTGCCCTGATGGGTCCCGCTGTTCACGGCATCGAACACATTCCCATTACCATCCGCATCCGTGGGGCCGGCGCTGACCAAAACCACAGCGACACTGAATGCGGTGGCGGCGCCGTCGGCATCCACGACCTGCGGGCGTATCGTCAAGGATGCCCTGAGTGCGGCGCAGCTCGCTGAACGGTTTTGGGTCAGCTGGGTGTTCACCTCGTAGCGCAGGAATCTTTTGTACGCATCGGAAGGCGCCAGCTGCAGGGTCTGATAGGGTAAAAACCCATTGGTACTGCCGTTGTCTTCAATGCCGTCGCCGGATGCGGCCGGGCTGCCGTCGGCCCATGGCAGCCGACCGTTATTTTTAGCAAAACTGATCAAGGCCGAGCGCGTCTGCTGCAGGTAGTCGGCGGTTTCATTGCGCAGTTTGCGCTCGGTCAGCATTTTCATCAACGAGACGCCGCCGCCGGTTAAAATACCGATGATCACCATCACGATGGCGATCTCCAGCAGGGTGAACCCTCCTGAGTTCGAAATGCCCGGACGCAAGTGCCTCACTTCTTCCACCATCGACCGCCTGCAGGGGCAGCATGAAAACCCCCTTACTGCCGGTCCGTCGAATTGCCGGGTCAGAATCGGACATACAGAACACCCACGTTGGTCCCCGGGGTGTACGCGACGCTGCCGATAATCGTTCCCGTGGTGGCGACACCATTATCGAACTTGGTGTCGATCTCTATACAGACTTCTGCCGGCAGGTTATTAAAACGCAAGTAGTGGGCCGGCGGTGTGGTGGCGCCGGGCGGATTGACCCAGAACACATCCATGTCGTCGCCGAAAGCATGTTTGGGGCGGACGGAGGTGCCGTTGTAAGTGCCGCTGATCAACCCCGCCAGGCTTAGATCCCTGAATACTTCAAAGTTTTCGGTACCATCAATCTGCCCGTCGCCGTCGCCGGTACCGTCACCGCCGCCCGGAGGGACATTGCCCAAGTTCTCATCGCCGGGATAGACTCCGTATTTATCATAGAAAGTCATCACCGCCGCCCGTATTTCATCGCCCTGTTTGACTACCCGTTTTACTTTGGCATTTTCGATCATGGCCTGACCCTTGAGTACGCCGCCGATCAGCAGCCCGATGATCACCATGACGATGGCGATCTCCACTAGTGTAAAGCCGGCCTGATCCGTCTTCATTTTTTTCAACATCGGATATCTCCTCCTGCAAGAAGTTGTCGTCCCCGGGATGGATCTGGAGGCTTCATCGCTTTTTATCGGCTATTAGTCTTTGAACTTTAACGGGTGCAACAAATGCATCCGGTAGGGCGGCAGCCGTGGCGAGCAGACCGGCAGTGCGCCATTCCGCGCTAGGTTTCCGCGCGGATGTAGGGCGTCACAAAAATGACCAGTTCGGAATCCTCCTCACTTTCTTCCATGTGCCTGAACAGGGCACCCAGAAAGGGCAGGTCGCCCAGGAGCGGGAGTCCCTCCTGATTGATGGTCCGGATGCGGCTGATCAGACCGGCCAGCACAAAAGAGTTGCCTTCACGCACACGAACTGTGGTGGCCAGTTCCTGCAGGTCGATGACCGGATTGGAAATGGTCTGGGTGGATACGCCGGTAGGGATGGTGACATCCACTTCGCGCTGGATGCGGGTCAGGGCCGGCACGATATGGAACGTGATCATGCCGTCGGCCGATATTTGCGTGGTCAGCCCCAGTTGCAAGCCCAGCACAGCCCGCCGGATGGAGGTGCCGATAGTGATGACACCTGTTTCGGCGTCGCGGTCCACACCGTCCAGGTCGACGTAGGGGAACTGAAAACCCACGGTGAGCAGGGCCGATTGACGATTCATTACCGTCAGATGGGGATTGGACAGCACTTTTACGTCACCCTGGGTCCGCAAGAAGTCGAGCAGTGCCTGAAACTCCGAACGGCTGCCTTTGGCAATGATTCCATTGCTGTTGAAGCCCAGTTGGAAGACATCCGGCAGATATCCCTGGCTGGAAGTAAAGGCCACGTTCAATTGACTCCAGTCGATACCGTGTTTGCTTTGGTTGGAGAGGCGGACCTCCATGATCCGGGCTTCTACGAAAACCTGCCGATTGAGCGATTCGGTCAGTGAATCCAGAAACCGGACCATGGCCCCGACCCGGCGTGGGCTGTCGGCCATGTAGATGATTCCTGCATTGCGGTTGAGCCGCAGGATGCCCTCTTCGCTTTTCAGACCGCTCAGGGTCTGTTCCACCGCCTGCCACAGGTCGGAGCTTTGCTGGGGTTTCTGCGCTTTGATCTGGTACTTGCCGGAGACTCCGGAGTTTTCCACACCGGAACCGAGCATATCCCCGCCCACATCGATATCGGTTTCCCCGACCATGTCGAGACAGTCTAAAGGATAGATCCGTTCGGCAAACCTTTTGATGCTGAGGGTGCCTTTGCCGAGGGTCCACGCATAGCCGGCGCCGTTGACCACGATCATGTCCAGGGCCTCCTCGAGGGTCACGTTTTTGAGATTGACCGTCACCGGGCGGGCCAAATCGATTTCCGATTCAATGGAGAGATTGTATTCTCCATTCTGGGTCAGGGCGGCGATGACATCGCCGAGGGGGGCCATATCAAAAACCAGGGAATAAAGCGCCGGAGGATCGGCCGTTCTCGTGATTACCGGGGCCATTTGCTCGGAAAACGGTGGTGGTCCCGGTCGGCTCCGCTGTTTGGGCTGGTCCAGCAGTTTGCGCGGCTGTATCTGCTCCAACTCGTTCGGGTTGCTTTGCAGCGCAGGTTGGGGCCGGCGGGTAGCGCACCCGCAGAGTATGGCCATGCACGCTATGGCGACTAGCGCCGTAATCCATTTTCGCTCCGGTGGCCGTTTCATCGCTGACTTCCTGTTTGCATGTCTATTCACCTTGATCGCTGGAGTAGTAAGGGGCCGGACTTTCGAGAAACCATTCGCTCCCCTGACGATGCAGCACGGCCCCTTCAGCCGTGATCCGTCCGACCACAAATTCGTTGACCCGATCTTGCTCGCGGCAAACTCGGCCGCCGAGAACCGCCATGAAGTAAGGCGCATTTGAGTGAGCCTCGACCCGTACGATACCGCTCAGGGTCGGCAGTACAATCGGCTCTGTCTTCGACAGGGGCGCCACTTCGGATTGCGGCATGGTCCCCGAAGTCTGAGCCGCTTTGAACAGGTGCGCTGATTCCCGCACATTGCCCCAGGCATGCAGGGCATTTCCCGAAAGCGTACGTTCCAGGCGAGCCAATTTTTCACGCAGGGATATGACTTCTGCGGGAAGGGTCCCCAGAGGTTTGCTTTCAAGGCTGAGAAAACCGTATGCGTTGAACCCGAGCAGGGAAACGGCCGCTATCACCCAAGCGCATATACACACATTGTGTTGGCTGCCGAACATCTTCATAGGGATTTTGCTTCAGGTTGCGGTGAATGCGAAATCACCTGGGGGCTGGCGTCCGGGCTGTGGGGGAGCGGTATGAGCGCATACTGAAGAACGAGCTCGGTCTCCATTTCCACACCATCGGAGTCGGCTGCCGGCCGGATGCGCATATTCCGTACCGTCAGATAAGGGTATGCTTCCAAACCGCTCAAAAAATTGACCACATGATGCAATTGTCCCTCCCCGCTGACGTCGCATAGTACTTGATTCTCGGCCTCCGCAATGACCTGCGTAGCCATTTTCAGGTTCCGCAAGGAGGCGCGTGCGCCAAGGTTGTTCAGGCGGCTGCGCACTTCCACGATCCCCAGGTCCACCGATTCCGACTTCAATGTCAGCGCCCCATTGGAGGCGAGGACCTGGGTCAACTGGGGAGCATTCTGACGTTGGAAGGAGATCGCCGTGAGCATATGCGCGTTTTTCTCCCGGGCGGCGGCGACGGAATCGATCCCGACCGCATTCCAATAGGTCAGCGCCAGGGCTGCCAGCCAGATGCCGGATACGGCAAGCCAGCGGATGTTCAGTTTGGATCTCATGTGAGCTCCAGATTCCCGGCGATCAGATATTCGGGGATTTTTCCAGCCTCACCCGCTGGATCAACCACCACATCGATAGCGTTTATTGAAAAATCCTGCACAGAAGTAAAATTTGCTTTTACACGCGCAACCAGCCTGTTCAGTGTGGTTTTCAAGCGGGCGGCGTCCTCGGCCTGCACGGCAGCGCTGAACTTCAACGCCGGCTGAGGGTTCAACGCCACTTCCAGTTCCCGGATCCGTACCTCTTCCGGCAGGCAGGAGAGGAATCGGCGCACGGTATCAGCGCAGGACGGCCTCTGGGCTGCCTCGAGCACGCGGTCGAGTGCATATTCGTACTCGCTGATAACCGCCCCTGAGCGGTCGGCCAACTGCTGAATCGTATGGTGATCGGTCCTCTCTTTGCGGAGCATTTTGCTCAGCATCAAGTTTTCACCGATCAATGGCATCAGCAGCAGTGCGCCGATCAGAATGCCGGCCCACTGCACCGGTTCCCAGGCCAATTCACGCTTGGCTTGACGATGGATCAAGCTTAAAAAAGGAACCTGACAGGTCAAATCGCCGGGTTGCAGCACCGACTCTATGAAGGGCACTTCCTGAATGGCCAGCGTGCGGTTATTATCGAGTTGCGGATGCAAGTCGATCACCTCACGCCCGAGGGCTTGGACGAAAAGCTCCCGGTTGTTTTCGGACGGGCCGGCCAGCAGGTAAATCCGCTTCAATTCGGTTTTGGTTTTCTGGGAAAACATGTACAAGGACTGATTGATTTCAAAGATCAGGGCTTCCATATGCTCCTGAGCTTCCGACAGGGCCACATGACGTGAAAAAATGAACAGGCCTTTGAAATAGAAATAGAGCATGCATCCGCGAGCGTGCATATGGACCAGCAGAGTGCCCTCCTGCTGGAATTCGGTCGAAACGTGCGCCAGCTTCTCCACCCATAAGAAGCCTGGACTGGTTATATGGCGCGGGGCGAGGTCTATTCTTCGCAAGGCCTCGTAGAGCCGATAACCCTTTTCCTCTTGCAGGAAATAAGCAGCCAGGCCTTTGGCCCCCGCTGCATCCGTGAAGGTACGGTAATTGAACAAATCCCGTACCAGTGCGTGCTCGGGGAGAGCAGCCGCCAACTTGCGCTCCAGGAAAGACTCGATCAATGCGGGACGTGTGGATTGAAAAAGGTAGCGCTCCATTCCGAACCAGTGATCCGGAACAATGCAAAGCATCTTGTGGTTTCCCCGGAATGCTTTTGGGATGCGACTGATTGCGGTCGCGTCCTCCAGCACCTGCCTTAGGGGCAGCCGCAGGACACAACGTCCTGTATCGGGTTGCCGGGCGGCAATCCAAAAGACCTCATCATCATACACGGCAATGATGCCCACGAAGCGCTTCGCAAACATTTATTCCGCCCCATGTACTGGATAAAATTTCGATGGCGTATGGGCCGGCAGTATTATCGCCACTTCTGGTAATTACTTGAAAAATAGTTGGAAATATTACTCTGAGGGATTCGGCGCGGTTTCCAGCGCCGCTGGAGATCGAAATTTCTAAGTTGAAAGAATGACCGGCATCCAGCGGTCGATCGGCTGGAGAGTGATCGGGAGCCGCATGATTCCACACGCTCACTTCCAGGCTTAATGTGCCCGGGCGGACTGGAACCGGCTGGTCAAAGAATTCCTGGTCGAGCAGGTCAGCCGATATCTTCGAGCCGCCCGGCGCGGCGCGCGAGGCGCCGGGCGGTTTCGTATTGGCAGGCCGAACACAGATTCATCGAAAGGCGGTCGAGCTGCGCCAGCTGCATGCTGAAGCGCATCAGGCAGTCGGCCTTGCGGCAGTGCTCCAGGCCCAGCAGGTGGCCCATTTCGTGGACCGCCACTTTGGCGGTGCGTTCATGGAACTGCGCCGGGGGGGTGCCGCCCAGGCGGTGCAGCGAGATCACCGCGGCGCGGCCCCCCAGCTGGGATTCACCGTAGACGTAGGTCAGGATCGGCAGGCAGAGATCGCATGCGGTGACACCGATCCTGTACGGCATCCCGCCCTGCTGCTCCGCCAGGGATTTGATGATAACGGCGGCGTCATACTGGCTGCGGCCCGGCAGAAACGCGTACTCGGGCCGGGGCAGGGCAGGCAGAACGGCGGCATTCAAGCCCATGACGGCCTGAAGGTTGGCCGCCGCGACCTGCAGGCTCAACTCAGGCACCGCCCCCAGGGGGATCAAGGCCACGAGCGCGCCGCGGCATCGCGGGGAGGAGTCGGGCGGGCCGTCGCGGCGGTTCGCTCTCTTCGGATTCACGCTGCAGCGCTCCTGTCAGTCCGGTTTGATCCGATAGCGCTTGAGCTTGCGCGAGAGTGTCACGCGGTCGATGTCCAGCTGCCGCGCCGCGCGGGAGATATTGCCGCCGCAATTTTCCAGGACCGCCCGGATATGGCGAATCTCCATTTCCTTGAGCGTCAGCCGGCCCGCAGGGCATTCGTCCTGGCGGGACTGCAGAAAAGCGAGCTCTTCGGCGCCGATCATGCGTCCCCGGGCGATCACGACCACACGTTCGATGACATTGCGCAGCTCGCGCACGTTGCCCGGCCACGTGTAGTTCGTGAGCATTTCGATCGCCCGCTGGGTCAATCCTTCGATAGGTTTTCCGGTTTCCTGCGCGTAATGCTCGAGGAAGAAGTCGGCCAGTACCGGGATATCGTCAGGCCTTTCGCGCAGCGGCGGCACGTGGATGGAGAAGACATTGATGCGGTAGAAGAAATCTTCACGGAAGCGGTTTTCGCGGATCATGCTGTTGAGATCGCGGTGTGTGGCGCACACCAGGCGGAATGCGGCTTCCACGGGCCGGCTGCCGCCCACGCGCTGAAATTTCTTTTCTTCAAGCGCGCGCAGCAGACTGATCTGCATTTTGGGCGGGATTTCGCCGATCTCGTCGAGAAAAAGCGTGCCGTTATGGGCCATCTCCAGTCGGCCGCGGCGCGCCTTGACCGCACCGGTGAAGGCTCCGGCTTCGTGGCCGAAGAGTTCGCTTTCCAACAGGCTTTCGGTCTGGGCGCCGCAGTTGATGGCGATGAAGGGACCCTCGGCCTGTGCGCTGCGCATGTGGATGGCGCGCGCCACGAGGTCCTTGCCGACCCCCGTTTCCCCCGTGATCAGGATCGGCGCCAGGCTGGGCGCGGCGGTCTCGATATCGGCCAAGATGCGCTGCATGGCCGCCGACTGGGCCACGAAACCGTTGAACACGGTTTCGCGCTGCTCCATCAATTGCACGCGCAGGGCCTCGTTCTCCTCGCGCAGGGCTTTATTGGCCGCCACCCGCTCCAGAAGCAGCGTCAATTCGTCCGGATCGAACGGCTTGCACAAGTACTCCGCGGCCCCGCGCTTCATGGCCTCCACGGCGGTCTGGATCGACCCGTAGGCGGTCATCATGACCACCACGGCGTCGGGCGCAAGCCCGCGGATCCGGCCTAACAGTTCGATTCCGTCCATGCCCGGCATTTTGATGTCCAGCAGGAACAACTCGAACTGCCGCTGCTCCAGGCGGGCCAGCGCCGCTGCTCCCGATTGAACGGCTTCGACGTGGTAGCCGGCCTTGCTCAGCCAGGCGGCAAGAGCCTCGCAGATGGTTTCTTCATCATCGACGACCAGAATCTGCATTGCACGAACCATGGTGTTCCCCCTTTGTCCGGGCGTGAAGGAGCGGCGTGGTGGGCAGAACGATTTTGAAGACCGCCCCCTTGCCGGGCTCGCTCGACACTTCGATCGTGCCCCGGTGCTCGCGGACGATGCCGTAAACCATGGAAAGTCCCAATCCCACGCCCTTGCTTGTCGACTTGGTGGAGTAGAACGGTTCGAAGATGCGGGGCAGGTCGTCGGGGTGGATCCCCTGGCCGGTGTCGCGGATGGTGAGCCAGACCTTCTCCTGCCCGGCGTCGGTGTCGCCCGCGATGGTGATCACGCCGCCCTCCGGCATCGCTTCCATGGCATTGAAGACCAGGTTCATCAGGCATTGCTGAATCAGGGCGTAATCGCCCCAGGCCAGCAGCGGGTTCGACGGGAGGTTCAATTCGACTTCGACACGCGCCGTCTCCAGTTGGTGGGCGGTCAGCAGCATGATGGTGCGGACCACCTCGCGCAGGTCGACGGGGCCGGCTTCGATATTTTTCTGGCGGGCGAACGTCAGCAGGTTTTTTACGATTTCGCCGCAGCGCAATGCTTCGCGGACGCTCAATTCCAGGTAGCGGCTAAACCCCACCAGGCCTTCCGGCGGCAGGGTCCCGTCCTGGATGTGGGAGAGAATCAGCTTGTTGAAGGTGACGATGCTCGAAATCGGATTGTTGATTTCGTGACACACCGAGGCGACCAGCCGGCCCAGGGAGGCGAGGCGGTCTTCCTGCACCACGCGCGACAGGTCGTCCTTGATCGCCTTGGCGCGCTTTTCGACGTGCACGCTGAGGTCGGAGGTGATGTCGCGCACGATCTCGACAAACTGGACGATCTCGCCGAGCATGTTGAACAGCGGAAAGGCGATGAACTGCAGGACCAGGACTTCACCGGCCGGGGTGGTCACCTGATGCACGGCGCGCTCCGGTCTACGGCTCTGGAGCGTCTTGCGGGCCGGGCACACGCAGTCCTCGGTCTTGCAGGGAATGGGCGCGTCCTGGGAGCAGGGCGTCAGCGCCCCGTGAATCACCTCGAAGCAGAATTTTCCGAGAATTTCCTCGCGCGGCCGTCCGCCGGTGATCAGGACCGAAGTGTTGCAGTTGATGATGCGGTAGCTGCGGTCGACCACCATCACACCGTCGGGAGAGGCTTCGAGAAGGGCCGAGGCGAAGGATGTGGTCACGCTGATTTCCGACTCGCGCTCGGCCGCCGCCTCGTATTGGCGCGCGATTTCCAGGAAGAGCAGCGATGCCTGGCGGTCCAGAACGCCGACCGAAGGGGATTTGTGATGCGCCAGGCGGGTGAAGATGCTCGGGTCGCCGGTCATTTCCAGAATCAGGTCGATCGAATCCAGGCTGATCAGCTCGGTATAGTGGTCGTGGATCGGCACGCCCATTTCGCCGGCGAATTTAAGACAGGCCATGTTCTTGTTAACGGGCGCAAGGGCCGTGAGCTTGAGCCGCAGGCGGCTGGGTTTGATGTTGTCCAGGATGCGCATGATGGACAGGCACTGGCTGCCGTCGGCGACGATCGCCACGCGCAACAGAAGATAATGTTCAAACGTGGTCTGCGGCTCCATGGGGCCCCCTGCGCACCGGAGGTGCATATGCGTACGGGTTTGCGTTTTCGCGATGAACCGCTATCCCCGGCCCGGGGGAGTGCCTGCGGCGTATCGTGCCGGGTAATAATCAGCCTCCTGTTAATTCTATACGGGCCTCTGCAAAGGAGTGTCAAGGGGGTCAGGCCCGGTCCAATACCTCACGCACTTTGGCGGCCATGGCCTTGACCGAGAACGGTTTCTGCAGAAACTGGATGTTTTCATCGATGATGCCGTGATTGGCGATGAGGTCGGCCGAATAGCCCGACATGAACAAGGCCCTGATCTCCGGCCGCAGGGCCGCGATCCGGTCGCGCAGTTCCTTGCCGTTCATCTGCGGCATCACCACATCGGTCATCAGCAGATCGATCGCCCCCGGGTACTGCTGCGCCATCGAAAGGGCTTCGACCGGCGTACGGGAGGCGAGTACCGTGTAGCCGTAGCGCTTGAGGACGGTCTGGCCCAGCATGAGAATAGCGTCCTCGTCTTCGACCAGCAGGACGGTTTCGGTGCCGTGGGCCGGTTCGTTTTCAATATCCGATATCCGGGAGGGCAACTGTTCGTCGGTGCGCGGCAGATGAATCAGCACGGTGGTGCCGTGGCCGACCGTGCTGGTGACATCGATGAAGCCGTTGTTCTGCTTGACGATGCCGTAAACCGTGGCCAGTCCGAGGCCCGTTCCCTTGCCCACGGCTTTGGTGGTGAAGAACGGCTCGAAGAGGTGTTCGCGAACCTCCTCGGCAATACCGCAGCCGGTATCCCCCACGGACAGGAGGACATACTCGCCGGGCTGACAGTCGGCGTTGGTCCGGCTCCGGCACTCGTCCACCACGACGTTGGACGTGTGAATGGTAAGCGTGCCCACACCCTCGATGGCGTCCCGCGCGTTGACCGAAAGATTGGCCAGGATCTGATCGATCTGGGTGGGATCCATTTTGACCGGCCACAGGTCGGCCCCGGGTTTCCACAGCAGTTCGATATTCTCGCCGATGATGCGCTGCAGCATCTTGAGCATGCTGAAGACCGTCTCATTGAGATCCAGGACCTTCGGGCGGATCGTTTGCTTGCGGGCAAACGCCAGCAGCTGCCGGGTCAAGTCGGCCGAGCGCTTGGCGGCTTTGCGGATTTCGTTGAGATCGGCATACACGGGGTGCTCGGAATCGACTTCTTCCAGGGCCATATCCGCATGTCCGATGATGACGTTGAGCATGTTGTTGAAGTCGTGGGCCACCCCGCCGGCCAGCCGCCCGACCGATTCCATTTTCTGAGCCTGCAGCAGTTGATCCTGGAGCCGGGTTTTTTCTGATTCGGCGCGCTTGCGCTCGGTGATATCGAAAGTCGTGAAGGTGACGCCGGCGGCCAGATCCATTGGGTTGATCGGCGTGGAACTCATCAGGATGTCGATGATGCGTCCATCCTTGCCGCGCCAGCGCGTTTCCACCGTGCCGGTGCCGAACTCACGGATCTGGCGGTACTTCTCGATGCCGACATATTCGAAATCGGCATCCGAAGGGTAGAGTTTCCGGGAACTCTGACCGATCAGCTCCGATTGCGTGTAGCCGGTCATTTCACAGATGCGGTCGTTGACCGCCAGCAGGCACCGGTCCCGCACCACGCCGATGCCCGTGGGAGCGGCGCGGAAAATACTGCTCAGCAAATTCTCGCTGGCCCGCAGCGCCTCTTCCGCCCGCTTGCGTTCGGTCACGTCGGTGACGATGCAGGCAAACTGGTTGGGGCCGCTTCGAAACGCGGTCACTTCGAGGTGGCGGTCGAGCACCCGGGCGTAATTGTCGAAATAGACCGGTTCGCCGGACAGGACCACCCGGCCGTAGGTTTCGATCCAGTAGGCTTCGGTAGCGGGCATGACTTCGAGCACGGTGTGGCCCACAAGGTTTTCGGCTTTCAACCCCGTCAATTGTTCAAAGGCCGGGTTGACCGCCAGGAAACGATAATCGGAAGGGCGGCCCTGCGCGTCCAGGATGATTTCATGCAAGGCAAACGCATTCAGCATCTTGCTGAACAGCGTCTGATACTTCTGCTGCGCCTTCTGCCGTTCTTCGATTTCGCGCAGCAGACGTTCGCTGGAGGCCTGCTGCTCACGGCTGGCGCTTTCAAGGCCTTTGACCAGGACCGCCGCCGATATGGCCGTGGCGGTATTCAGCAGGATGAAATTGAGCAGCGCGGAGACGGCGAGGGCGTCGGTCTGGATGACCGTCGGAATACCCTGCAGAATACCGCCGCGGACCAGGAGGCCCAAAACAAGCAGGGTCGCCAGGTTCAACCCCAGGGCGAAACAGGCCGCCCGCAGACCGAGCAGAAGCCCGGACAGGACCGAAAAGCAGAACAGCCAGGCCGGCCCGCCGCTGACGATTCCGACATTGGTCATGACCGCCAGGCTGACGACATACATCAGCAGCAGAAGACCGCGGGCCCGCCAGCGGTAGCTCAAATTGCGGCTGAACAGCAGGTAGACCGCGGCCGCCAGGGCGGCCGTATTTACGGCGGCCAGGGACCACAGGCGTTCCTTGATGATCAGGACGATGGTCGGCGGAAGCATCAGGGGCGCAAATGCCAGGCCGCAGGCGAGAAAGGCGAAGAGGATTCTCTGGCGCCAATACAGCAGGGCGTCTTCCGTCGGTTTGAGTGGCGTAAACAGTTTTTCCTTAATCGATCTCACGGCATCCCCGCATGTCGTTAAGTGCAGTCGTATCGGGATTCAGGGCGCTGAAACGTTGAATGCCCGGTGAGGTCAGATACCGAGGTGCGGAACATTCCGACCGCGGAGGCGCAGCCGGATGGAAGCATTCCGCAAAGGCAATGGGCGAGCAGAATCCGAGCTGAATTCACTATGGACCTTTGCACGAACGAGGGTCAAGCTAAAAACCTGCGGCGGCTCGTTCCCTCCTGCCGGGTGCGCCGAGGTACCTTTTGCGGCTCATTTACGGGTCTCCGCCGGGGGAGACTTGATCAGCATCGTCAGGGCCGCGCTTACCAGCGGGGCGAGCGCCAGGATCCCGAAGGTATGGGTGAGTCCGAATCGGTCCGCCAGGAAGCCCGAAAGGGCGGTGCCCAGGCCCCCCGTTCCGAACCCCAGACCCAGAATGAGTCCCGAGGCCAGCCCGAGGTGTCGCGGAAGCAATTCCTGGGCCAGCACGATCGTAACCGAAAACGAGGCCAGCAGGGCGGCGCCGGCGGCGCCGGCGAGCACCCAGGTCCAGATTCCCTGCGTGAGCAGCATCGGTCCGGCGAGGAGCGGAAACAGAAGGGAGCTGCCCACGATGACGCTTTTGCGTCCCATCCGGTCCGAGAGGTGGCCGCCGAACAGGCCGGCGGCGGCGCCGCAGGTCAGAAAAAGCGTCAGGATCAGGCTGCCGGAGGAGAGTTGAATCCCCCGGCTTTGAAACAGCATGGGCAGATAGGTGATCGAGCTCATGTAGACCCATGACCGCAGCGTGACGATCAGGCAGACGGCGATCAGCGAAATCCAGGGAATGGCAACGGCCGCGGATGCGCCCCCTACCGCGGCGGCGGTGCTTTTGCGGACTTCGCGGTGCAGGAAATCACCCGGGTAGAAGCGGATCACAAGGAAAAGCAACGCCCCGAGCGGTATGAGCCAGAGCGTGGCATGCAGGCCGATGCCGAGCACCAGAAGACTTCCCAGAACAGGGCCCAGTGCAAACCCCAGATTGCCTCCGGTTGAAAAGATCGCGGCCCCCAATCCGCGTTTCAGGCCGCTGACCATGTAGACGGCCATCATCGCCCGGGGATGAAAGGCCGCAGTGCCCAGTCCCGCCAAACCCACCAGCAGGACGGCGCTTGCGTAATTGGGCGACCATCCAATCAGCCCCATGGCCGCGGCAGTCCACAGGATGCCGGCCGGGACGAACCAGCCGGTGCGGAAACGGTCCGAAATCATGCCGAAAACGGGCTGAATGACCGAGGAGGTGAGATTGAGCACCATCATGATCAGGCCGACCTGGAAATAGGTCAATCCGAATACGGTTTTCAGCTGGGCCACCACCACGGGCAGAGTGCCCTGAGAGGCGTCGACCGCCACATGGCCCAGAAAAATCAGCAGCAAGGGTATCTTTTCCATGTCGTCCGCAAAAATGTTTTTTCGGGTTCTCGGAACGCGTCATCCGCCGCACGCCCAGGGTCAAAACCAATCCGTTTACACCGATCGGCACCGTCGAATCAAGGATCGCTTGCAGCATCGGCAGGGCTATCGCATGGTGCTTAATATCGGGGTCGGTATCGGTATCGGTATCGAACCATGGGTCTATAGTTGGTTCAAAAGAGCGGTATTTGCGACACCTTGCAATGGCGATTGCGACCCCGATACCGATCCCGACCCCGTTTCCGTTCCATCTACATGCGATCGTGCTTGCAGCATCGGCGATTCCTGAGGAGCCGAATGCGTATTTGACTTTATTTACATGACAGCACGCGATCTCAATTTTTAATTTAGGCCTGCTGGCCTGGAGGTTCCCGATGAAACGCCTGCTCCTTTCTGTGCTGATTCTATTGTCGCCCTCGTTCGCCCGCGCCGCGCTCGTCACCTATCACGCCAGCGGATCGATCATCGAAGGCGGCAGAGCCTATCCGGTCACCGGAAGCATGACGCTCGCGCAGCCCCTGCGTCAGCTGGAAACCGGTGAGGCGGTCGATGCACGGCGGCTCGATCGGCCGATGCAGTTGGGTTTTTACATCACCCGCTATCGTCTTCGGATCGGAGAATACGCGTATCATGGTCGAGACGGGTCGCTTTACTTCGAAGGACCCTGGCGCGGCAACCAGATCACCGCAGAGGAGTGGTTTTTAAAGAATCCGTCCGGTGATCTCGATGCACTGCGCTCAGGGCAGTGGATCTTCGGACCCAACTTCTGGTTTCTGGACGGCAACGGCAACCGGTTGAGCAGGGCTCGGGTTTTAACCAACGAGCTCCCCCCGATGATAATCTTATGGTCGCACAACGGCATTTTTTCCAGCAGGACCTCTCCCGCCAGCCACATTCTTCTGCGGGCGGTGCGCTGATCCGGCTCAAAGTCGGCCGCCAGCTTGCAGTCGTTCTCTTTTTTCTCGTCACCGCCTGCGGGTTGCACCTGCCCGCCCCAGAAGGACCCATCGTCATCGGTCCGCTCGACGGCGCCCTCCAGGTTGTCGGGCCGCACGGCGGTGATCCGCCCGCCAAGCTGCTGCAGCAGTGGTTTGCTGCCGACCCTGCGGTCGGCGCGCGGCTTAATGCGTGGATGCGCATCGATCAAACCATCTCGCAGCGGCCTGTTTATACCGCCAACGGGGCGGAACTCCTGATCGACGGCCCGATGGCCTACGGATCGATGTTCGAAAGCATGCGCCGGGCACGCCACCATATTCACCTGGAAACCTTCATCCTCGATGACGAGGAGATCGGCGAGCAGCTGGCGGACGTGCTCATCGAGCGGCGTCGGGCGAATGTCGAAGTGCGGATGATTTACGATGCCTTCGGCGTACTCAAGACCGAGGAGGCCTATTTCGATCGATTGCGCCGTCACGGCATACGGCTGCACAAATTCAATCCGATCAATCCGTTCGAGGACCCGCGCATCTGGCGCATCAACAGACGCCATCACCGCAAGATCCTGATCGTGGACGGCCGGGTGGCGTTCACCGGCGGGATGAACATCAGCAATGTGTATTCACGCAGTTCATCCGCCTCCGTACACAAAGTCGATTTGGACAGGCGCTGGCGGGACACCCAGATCCGCCTTGAAGGGCCGGTGGTCCATGAGTTGCAGCATGCCTTCGCGGAAATGTGGGGGGAAGTCCGGGACGAGCCGCCGCTCAGGGGCGGGAAGTATTTTCCGGAGGCGTCGGCGGCCGGCGATCTGCCGGTGCGCGTGATGATCACGGGGGCGGCGGACCGCCGCTACGATATCTATCGCGCCTATCTCGCGGCGTTTGAGAGCGCCCGCAGCCGGATCTGGCTCACCCAGGGGTATTTTGCTCCGGACGGAAGATTCAACCGTTCGCTGAAAGCGGCGGCGCGGCGGGGGGTGGACGTCCGCCTGCTCCTGCCCGGAGCCACCGATTCATGGATCACGATCAACTCTTCGCGGGCCCGATATGCGGGCCTGCTCGCGGAAGGCGTGCGGATCTTCGAGCGCCGGGATGCCCTGCAGCACGCGAAAACCGCCGTGGTGGACGGCATCTGGTCCACGGTGGGCTCCACCAATCTCGACTACCGAAGCTTCTTTCATTCCAACGAAGCCAATGCGGTCATCTACGGCTCCGAATTCGGCGGGCGCATGGAGGCGCTCTTCCTGCGCGATCAGGAGCAGAACCAGGAGATCGTTCTGTCCGATTGGATGCAGCGGCCGCTGGCCCAGCGCCTCAAGGAAATACTCGGCCGTTTTTTCGATTACTGGCTGTAACCAAAGGCGGTAGGGAGACCCAACCGGCGCCTACGGTGAGTGCCCCCGCCGTTTACCGCCCATTGCGCATTGCGCGGGACGCCGGCTGGCGCCATGGTAAAGTGATAGGAGAAAGGACTCATCATGAACAGCATACGGATGCGGCAGGCAGCCGCCGCCGGGATCATGACGCTGCTGCTGGCGTGCAGCACGGTGCCGATCACCGAGCGGCAACAACTCAATCTGATTCCTCAATCGACCATCCTGCAGACCAGTTTCCAGCAATACGGTCAATTCCTCAAGGAGAATGAATTAAGTCAAAATGCCGAATTGACCCGAATGGTCAAAGAAGTGGGCGCCAACATTCAGCGGTCGGTCGAAGCCTATTTCGAGCGGGAGGGGATGAGCGATCAGCTGGAGGGTTACAAGTGGGAGTTTCACCTGGTGAAAGGCGATCAGCAGAATGCGTTCGCCATGCCGGGGGGCAAAGTCGTGGTCTACGAAGGAATCATGGAGATCGCCAAGGATGCGAACGGTCTGGCGACCATCATGGGCCATGAAATCGCGCACGCCGTCGCCGGGCATGGAAACGAACGCATGAGCCAGCAACTGGCCACCCAGCTCGGCGGGATGGGACTGGCCGCGGCGCTTTCGCAGAAACCGGCGCAAACCCAGCAACTCTGGATGGCGGCGTTCGGGCTGGGCAGCCAGATCGGTTTCCTTTTGCCTTACAGCCGGCTGCACGAAAGCGAAGCCGACCGGCTGGGGCTCATCTTCATGGCCATGGCCGGGTACGATCCGGCAGCGGCGGTCGATTTCTGGCAACGCATGGCGGCGCGGGAAAAGAGTGGATCGCCGCCCCAGTTCCTCAGCACCCACCCGACCAATGAAACGCGCATCGCGCAGATCAAGGAATGGCTGCCGGAAGCCATGGCCGCTTACCGAAAGAACGGAACCGCGGGCTGAGCCAGGGCATGTCGAACAAGCGGCCCGGTCCTGAAGTTCGCATGCGGTAGTCGGGAGGCGGATTAAATGAGCACCAGGGCGTAGCGTTCCCCGCCCCGGCGCATCTTAGATGGAAGGGAGTACGATGAACGAAAAGCAATTTCCACCTCAGCAGCAAGCGCAGCCGGGCCGGCAGGAGCAGATGCGCCCCCAGCCGCAGACCATCCGGGCGGATTATCAGGGCAGCGGGAAGCTGGCGCACAAGAAGGCGCTCATCACAGGCGGCGACAGCGGCATCGGGCGCGCCGTGGCGGTTTTGTTCGCCCGCGAAGGCGCGGACGTCGCGATCGCCTACCTGAGCGAGCATGACGATGCCGGGGAGACGCGCAGGGCCGTCGAAGCCGAGGGCCGATCCTGTCTCAGCGTGTCCGGCGACGTCGGCGATCCGGCGTTCTGCCGGCAGCTGGTGGAACAGTCCGTGGAGGCGCTCAAGGGACTGGACATCGTGGTCAACAATGCCGCCGAGCAGCACGCCTACGAGCGCATCGAGGATATCACCCCCGCGCAGCTGGAACGTACGTTCAGGACCAACATCTTCTCAATGTACTACATCGTTCAGGCTGCGCTGCCGTACTTGAAAGAAGGCGCCGCGATCATCAACACCACCTCGGTGACGGCCTACGAGGGGCATCCCCAGCTTCTGGACTATGCCGCGACCAAGGGCGCCATCGTCAGCTTCACCCGATCGCTGGCCATTCATCTGGCCGCGCGCGGCATCCGGGTGAACGGCGTTGCGCCGGGGCCGATCTGGACGCCCCTGATCCCCGCCAGTTTCGACGAGCAGAAAGTGTCCACTTTCGGCAGCAGTACCCCGTTGGGCCGGGCGGGCCAGCCGGATGAGGTGGCGCCCTGCTATCTCTTCCTGGCCGGCCGGGAAAGCAGCTACATGACCGGGCAGGTGCTGCACCCCAACGGCGGGCGGATCGTCAACGGCTGAATGCCGTTCGCGTCGATCGGCAGCGATGGGCGACAGTCCAGCCGAGGATGGCCCCGAAAAGCGCGTGGCCGATCAGCCCCTGCAGAAGGGGGGCGGTCTGCAGCGTAAACCAGAGCCAGGCGAACACCGGCGCGATGAGATAGAAGTTCAGAAACCACAGCACGGTCCCGTAAAGGGCCCCGGCAGCGATGAACCGGGACGCCGAAGCACGCCACTCCGAGCGGCGGACCAGCAGGCCGAAGATAATGCCGAACAGCAGCGACAAGAGCACGTGAATGCCCAGGCCGATCAAGGCGGCCGTGAAAGGGGAATACCAGCGGTTCAGCGCCTCGGGGCCGAGAAGCATCGAGGCAGCCATGCGGCCCGGCAGCAGGAAATCGTCATAAAGCGCAAGGGACACCAGGCTCTCGTAGGCCGCGATGCCGAAACCGGCGGCCAGGCCACCGACAGCCGCACTGCGAAGCAGCCCGACCCCGCAAGTGTTTCCGCTATACGCATCTGAACGGGTCAAGGTTTCCATCTTTTCGGGTGCCCCTTCGCCAAACTGCCTCGGTGATACCCCGGACCGGCGCTTCCGGGTATCAGGCGTGCACCGTATAACGCGGTACGGTCCAGGCGATGGGCATCGTGCCCGTCCCCATCCGCGAGCGTTTTTGCTGTTCGCGCCGGAAGGACATGTAGATGCCGAATACAGATAAAGCCTGATACCCATTTCAGCCGCCGAAGGCTAAATTCAGGCCACCTCAACCTCTCTGCAATGCCGCTGCATCCAGGATGCCCGGGGTTGCCCGTACCGGGCGGCCGATGGTTTCCCGTCATTGAAGCGCTCCAGCCAGTTGTGCTCGATCGACGATGAAATCACCCCTCGAAAGTGGAACGTCCCTATGGTCGACCGAAACGCAGATCCGCGCTCGACCGCCCTCGGGCGTCGCGATTTTTTAAAACTGATCGGATTGAGCGGCGCCGCCTTGGCTTCGGGGGGCTGCGCACCCGAGGTGCCCGATCTGGTGCCCTACGTATGGCCGCCGGAAAACATTCAGCCCGGCAAGGCCGTCTATTTCGCCACCACATGCCGTGAGTGCCCCGCGGGCTGCGGCCTGCTGGCCAAGAACATGGACGGCCGCGTCATCAAGCTGGAGGGCAATCCCGCCAGCCCCATCAACCGCGGCCGGTTGTGTCCACGCGGTCAGGCCGCCCTGACGGGACTCTACAATCCGGACCGGCTGCGCCGGCCGCTGTCGCGGAACCCCGACGGCACACTGCGGCCGCTTCGATGGCCCGAGGCCTATGCCGTCTTCAACAGCCACCTGGAGCGGCTCAAGGCGGAAGGCCGCAGCGAGCGCATCGTGTTCTTGACCGGCCTGGTCACCGGTACGCTGAGGGATTTGATCGCCGAAGGATTGAGCCGGGTGGGGGCCGGGCATCACGCCCACTTCATGTACGAGGGACTGGCCTATGAGTCCCTGCGGGCGGCCAACCAGGCCGTATTCGGCCGCAACGCCCTGCCGACCTACCGCCTCGATGAAGCCGACCTGCTGATTTCCCTCGGCGCCGACTTTCTCGAAACCTGGCTTTCGACGGTCGAATATGCCTGGCGCTTCGCCCGGTTCCACGAGCCCCGCGCCGCATCCCGGAATTTTTTCATTTACGTCGGGCCGCGGCGCTCGTTGACAGCCGCCAATGCCGATCACTTCCTCGACGTGGCGCCCGGCAACGAGCACCTGGTCGGCCTGGCGCTTTTGAAATTGATGCTTCAGGACCACTCGCTGTCGATATCGGAGGATCGGCGGTCCGGACTGGGACGGCTCATCGAACCGTTCGATCTGCAAAGGCTGATCGCGCAAAGCGGGGTCGCCGAAAATGATTTGCGGCGCATCGCCGAACAATTCGCAGCGGCCCGCAAGCCGTTGGTCCTGGCCGGTGGAAACCCGTTGCTGGCGCCCAATGCCGAAGCGGCCGCCCATATCGCCGCCCTGTTGTCTTCCCTCAAGAAGGAAAGCCTGACGCTCATCGACTTCGATCATCCGCACGCGCTGGGAGCGGCGGACCGCGCGGTGCGGATGCTTGAATTGACCGACCGCCTGCGCCACCAGGAGGTCGACCTGCTCTTGATCCACGACGCCAATCCGGTTTTCGGCCTGCCCGGCGCCTGGCAATTCGAAGAGGCCCTGCGGCAGGTGCCTGCCGTGGTCAGCTTCTCCAGCCATCCGGACGAAACCAGCCGGCATGCCCACCTGTATCTGCCGGCGCATACCTTCCTCGAGAGTTGGGGCGATTACGAGCCGCGCAGCGGTCTGCGCGCCCTGCTGCAGCCAACCATGGGACCTGTTTTCGATACAAGGCCCCTGAGTGAAATCATGGCCGCCATCCTGTTCCGCCTTCAGCCCGCCCAGACCCCGGCAGGCATGGAGATCCTCAAGGCGGGCTGGCGCAAGCTGTGGACCGAAACGCAGGCCGGCGGTACGTTCCGCTCCTTCTGGGTGCAAAGCCTGCGCCTGGGGGGCTACTGGCCGGAGGCGCCGGGCACCCCCGCAGGCGCCGCCCCCCAAGCGCTGGCGGAGCTTTCCGCCGATACGCTGCAGGCCGCGCCTGAGGCCCCCGGCGACGGCGATTACGGGTGCGTGGTCTATCCCACGATCCAGTTTTACGACGGCCGAACGGCCAACCGCCCCTGGCTGCAGGAGTTGCCGGATCCCATCACCCAGGTCACCTGGGGCGGATGGGTCGAGGTCAATCCCGAAGATGCCCGCAGAATGGGGTTGAGCAAGGGCGCTCTGGTCGAAGTCGCTTCGGCCTACGGTTCGATCAAGGTGCCGTTGCTGCCGATCCAATCGGTGCCGCCGGGGCGGGTGGCGCTGCCCATCGGCCAGGGACATACCCATTTCGGACGCTTTGCCGACGGGCTGCCGGACAACCCGCTCAAGCTGGTCCCGGCCTCCGAGCAGGCCCGGGACGGCATCGGCACATCGGTGTTCCGCGTTTCCCTCAAACCGGCCGCCGGGACTTCTCCGGTCGCCAATACGGACGGCAGCTATACGCAGCAGGGGCGCCATCTGCTGCAGCGCGAAACCCTCGAGGCATACCGCGAAAAGGCCGCGGCCGGGCATCGGCCCGCGGTTACGCTTCCCCTGCCTGCCGGCTATCTGCCCGAACGCGATTTCTATCCGCCGCACGGCCATACGGATTACCGCTGGGCCATGGCCATCGATCTCGACCGCTGCATCGGCTGCGGGGCCTGCGTCATGGCCTGCTATGCGGAGAACAATGTGGCCTTCGTGGGGCGTGAACAGATGCTCAAAATGCGCGAGATGTCCTGGATCCGGGTGCAGCGTTATTTCAGCGAGGACGGGGGGCGGATCGGCTGGCTGGTGATGCTCTGCCAGCACTGCGACAACGCCCCCTGCGAGTCGGTGTGTCCGGTTTTCGCGCCGCATCACAACCCCGAGGGTTTGAACAATCAAGTCTACAACCGCTGCTTCGGAACGCGTTTTTGCTCCCAGAACTGCCCGTACAAAGTGCGGCGTTTCAACTGGTACACCTGGAAGCGCGCCGAGCCGTTGAATCTGCAGCTCAATCCCGAGGTGACCGTGCGCCAGAAGGGGATCATGGAGAAATGCTCGTTCTGCATCCAACGCATCGTCGCCGCCAAGGTCGACGCCCGCAACGAAGGGCGTGAGGTGCGCGACGGCGATGTGACGACGGCCTGCGCGCAGACCTGCCCGACGGAAGCCATTGTCTTCGGCAGTCTGCTCGATCCTCAAAGCCGTGTCTCGCGGATGATCGAAGATGCGCGCGCCTATCAGGTGCTGCATCATCTGAATACAAAACCGGCGGTGTTTTACTTGAAACGGCTGGACCGGCGGCTTTGAGCGGCTGCCTCCTGCGGGAGGGTCCGGCGACGGGATGAATATGACAGCGTTCGGCTACCGCGAAATCAACGAAAAGATTCTCGCCAGTCTGGAACCGCCCAACCGGCGCTACTACTTCTTTCTGGCGCTGGCGGGTGTCGGCATCCTGATCGGCGCGTTTGCCTGGGGGTGGCAGATCGCGACCGGCATGGGAGCGGCCGGCATCAACCATCCGGTCATGTGGGGCACCTACCTGATCAACTTCGTCTTCTGGGTGGGGATCGCCCATTCGGGGACCTTGATCTCGGCCATTCTGTTTCTGTTCAAAACCCCCTGGCGTACGCCGCTGGCGCGCAGCGCCGAGGCCATGACGGTCTTCGCCGTGTCGGTCGCCGGATTGTTCCCGTTGATCCACCTGGGACGCGTCTGGATCGTCTACTGGATTCTGCCGTATCCCAACCAGCGCAACTTGTGGCCCAATTTTCAATCGCCGCTGGTGTTCGACGTCATCGCCATCTCCACCTACCTGATGGTCAGTTCCATGTTCTGGTACACGGGCCTGATCCCGGATTTGGCCATCCTGCGCGAACGTTTCGGGGGCCTGCGCGGCGGTTGTACCGCTTCATGTCGCTGGGCTGGACCGGCAATGTCCGTCAGTGGGCGCACCACGGCGGCGTCTACCTGCTTTTCGCGGCCCTGGCCACCCCGCTGGTGATCTCGGTGCACAGCATCGTGTCCTGGGATTTCGCCCTGAGCATCGTGCCGGGCTGGCACAGTACGATTTTCGCACCGTATTTCGTGGCCGGCGCGATTCATTCCGGCCTGGCGATGGTGCTGACGCTGCTGATCCCGCTGCGCTTCATCTACAGATTCGAGCGCATTCTCAACATGGGGATTCTGGAGAATGTCGCCAAGACGATCATTTTCACCGGCCTGATCATGCTCTACTCCTATCTGACGGAGATCTTCATGGCCTGGTACAGCGCCAACACGGCCGAACGGGAAATCTTCCACTGGCGCGCTTCGGGTGAATATGCGGTCGTGTTCTGGATCATGTTTTTCTGCAATGCCGTCGCACCGCTGCTGTTTTACATCCGCGTACTGCGCACGCGGCTTGTTCCATTATACATCATCTCGATCCTGATCAACATCGGCATGTGGTATGAACGCTACGTCATTATCCTGAGTTCCCCGGCGCACGAGTTCGATCCGTACTCCTGGGGGCTTTACCAGGGACCCAGCCTGGTGGAATGGGGGATCATGCTGGGCTCCTTCAGCCTTTTCTTCTTCTTGTTCCTGATCTTTGCAAAACTGCTGCCAACCGTCTCGATCACCGAAATGAAAGAAGAACTGCCCCCGCCCCGCCGCAGCCCGCGGACGGGATAGAACCCAAACAGGAGGTTCGGCGCAATGACGGCTCTTAGTCGAATACTTGCGGTATACGCGTATCTGGATGACGTCCAGGGCGCGCTGGACGCCTTGAAATCGGAAGGGGTTTCCGTGGAAACGGTTTACGCTCCGGCGCACAGCCACGAGCTGATCGAAGCGCTGGCGCCGCGGCCAAGTCCGGTGCGTTACTTCGTACTGGCCGGAGGAATCATGGGCGTACTGATCGGATTCGGCCTGGCGGTTTTCACCGCTGCGCAGTGGCGGCTTCTCGTATGGGGCAAACCGGTCATTCCGGCCGTGCCGACGGTCATCGTCTCCTTTGAATTCTGCATCCTGTTCGCCGTGTTCGCGGGGTTGATCGGCCTCCTGATGCTTTCGCGCATGCCGGCCTTCTCCGCGCCCGAACATTTCGATGCACGCTTTACCGAGGACCGCTACGGAATCCTGCTGGACTGTCCGGACGAGCGGCAGGCCTCGATCGTCCAATTGCTGAAACGCACCGGCGCGGAGGAGATTCGCCATGTCGAACATTGAACCGGGCGCCGTGTTCCGCGCGCTCGAGGGCCGTCCCTCCCGCCCGCGCGCCGCCTTGGGGGTGGGCGCGG
>JAEYRZ010000141.1 GCA_023435265.1 Pseudomonadota bacterium | reverse complement strand
GCGGCGCGGCCCACCAGGATACGGCCGCCCTCGTCCGGAAGACCGCCTCGAAGGCCGGCAAAATCGAGAAAAGCGACCACCAGGCCTTCGTACTGGGCGCCCGTCCAGACGAACCCGTAAAAATCTTTGCGCTGCAGGCGCAGTGAATTCTGCACGCGCCGGGCTTCGGCGGCGAGCTCCTCCCAGGTCTGCGGAGGCCGCCCGTGGAGCAGGTCGGTGCGGTAGTAAAGGACGCCCACATCCACAGAAATCGGTAAAGCGAGCAGCCGGTCGTCGAAGACCGCCGATTGTTCCACGACCTGCGGGAAGAACGGAGCCAGGTCGACGCCGCCCAGCGGCGCCAGCCATCCTCCGGCGGCAAACAGCCCCAGCCAGGCGATGTCCATCAGAAATACATCCGGATCGCGCTGCGCCGACCCCAGCGCCACCAGCAGCGCCTGGCGGCGCTGCGCCGTGTCGCTGGGCTGGCGCAGAATGCGCACGGCGATGCCGGTTTGGCGGCTGAACCCGCGCGCGATCTGCTCCCACACCTGGATTTCGGCCGGCGCCCCCCCGCCCGCCAACACGACCGGATCCGTGTCCCGGCCGCCGCCGCAGCTGCAGGCAAGGAGACCGGCCAGCACCGAAAGCACTCCCGCCCAGCGCCGCAGGCTACTCCATCCGCCCGGCCTCTTTCGAGCGGTTGTGCGTTCCGCTGAAAGCGGCCGGGACACCTTCTCATCGTGCAGGTGATCGCGCTTTCGCATGGCTCTCTCTTTCGATACGGCCCGCCGGGTCGAACGATGAAAAAAAAGTCGCACGGGCAGACAAGCTCCGGGTACATTATCGCATGCAGATTCCCCGCGGCGCCGGATTCATATGCATACGTCCTGTTGCCGGATCGGACGCCTGGTGTACGTGCAACAGCGCCTCGGGGAATGAATTGGATCGGAATGCGTCAGGGTTCGAGGACTGCAGTCAAACAACTGGTCGGTTCGGTTCAACGCTCGCTTTTTGCCCGAGGTGCCTGAAAATTAGCGTCCGGGCCAATCATGTCAATTCCAAACAGGTGCGCATTCCATGGGTACGGGGTGGACTGCAGGCCTGTAAATCGGATTTACGCGCTAAACCCCATTCATATCGCGCCCCGATGAGGGTACACAGCACGGCGAATCACGAAGGAGAACATTCCGCGTCCCTTGCCATAATCATCATCGGGGCGCCTCCGCGTTGAACATTTCTAGATCCGAACAAGGAGACAAAAATTGGCACCACGTCCAAATCCGCTTCACCTCTACGGTGACCGTCGCTGCCTGGAGCATGCCGGCGCATATGAGTCATGGTCTTGCGGCGAATGTGCGCACCTGCGGTTGTCGCAGGCAGTGAGCCTGGAGTACATCGACTTCCAGATGGGCCTTTCCGACGGCAAGGCGCCGCAACACGGCCGGGACGGATCGGACCCGGAAGAAATGGGCCTGAACTTTGCCGAAGACGACACTCAGGGCAATCTCCGTCCGCAGCGGCTTTTCGAGGCGGAAGCAATGGCCGAATACATCGACTTTCAAATGGGGATACACCCTGTGCAGGCGGCGGCCGGTTTGGATGCGGAAGAAATCATTCCCTTCGCGATCGCTGCTCGGGCGGAGACGGACGATCGCGGATGGCTGCAAAAAGAACCGCCCTGGATATGTCCGCAAGAAATCGCACTCGCCGATTGCTGGGCCTGTCTGTACAATCCCGGGGAGCATCGAATTTAACAGGATCCGGTCTCGTGCTGGAACTTCTTCGAACGCCACAGCGACCCCCTGCTCGGTTGCAGGCGCCCGAGAGGGACGCGCGTGACGCAGCGCGCGCCATGCGGTCCTCACGGCGGGGCGAGTACCGCGTGCGCCAGTCATGCGGCCGGCCCATAGGATGATGCGTGCCATCCTTGCCGCGGCAGCTGGACGGAACCACTCTTTTTCGTCATCGAGATAACGCCGCCACCGGCTGAACCTTGCAGTCGCCCGGAAAAGATGCACTATGTAGAAGACGGTGGATGATCGCCTGAGCGCGGCACATGTCCAGCATCGTTCCAATCGGCAGTCGACGCCGATCCAGGATCCGCTTCCATCCACCGTCGGTTGCGTCTGTCATTTGACCGTGGTGTCTGCCATTGGGCCTGTGAAAGGAGGCTTACCATGATTCGCAAGGTATTGCTCTTAGCGGGACTTATCGTTTTGGCGCTCATGAACGGGACCGTTTTTGCCCAGGAGGTCGTCAAGATCGGCATAGTGGCGCCGCTTTCCGCCCCGGGGGGCGTCGAAACCGGCCAGGCGGTCGTCGACGGGGCAAGGATTGCCGCCGAAGAGATCAACGCCGCGGGAGGCGTGCTCGGCAAAAAGCTGGAGCTGGTGATCGGAGATACCAGCGGCCAGCCCGAGAAGGGCACGACCGTCATGGAGCGCCTGATCACCCGGGATAAAGTGGTCGCCGTGGCCGGAGAAGCACACAGCTCCGTGGCGCTGGCCGAAATCGAAGTGGCCCACCGCCACAATATACCGATCGTCATTGCCGAGGCGTGGTCCGACTCGATCACCGAAAAGGGCTACCCCGAAGTTTTCAGGCTCACCGTGAGCAACTCCCTCATCTATTCGAAAGCGGCGAGCTGGATCAAGGATGCCGGCTTCAAACATGTTGCCGTGATCGGAGAAAACTCGGACTGGGGGTTGGGTGTCATCCAGGTCTTCAAAGACAATCTGGTTCAAGCCGGCGTCAAGGTCACGGCGATGTCGGCCGAACGGACCGTCACCGACTTTACCCCGCAGCTGATGCAGCTCAAGAGCCTGCAGCCGCCCGTGGACTTCCTGGTCGACGGCTTCACCGGCACCGGCGAATTGCTGATGATCAAACAGGCGCACCAGATCGGATTCGCGCCTTCCAAAAACACCGCGGTGCTGGGCGCGGGAATGGACACCCTGTACCCGAACTTCTGGGATACGGTCGGCCAGGCGGGCGTTTACGTGCTCTCGAACCCGGCCGGACTGCCCGGGATACCCAAAACAAGCGTATCCGAAAAGTTCGGGCAGGCATTTAAAGCCAAGTTCAACCGCGAACCCGATGCGGTCGCCATGGAGGGGTACGACTGCGTGATGGTGCTGGCCAAGGCGATCGGTGAGAAAAAATCGACGGCAGGCAAAGATATCATCGTCGGACTCGAAGCGATCCAGTGGGAAGGCACCCGCGGCACGGTGAAGTTTTCTACCGAAAAAAACCCGCCATGGGCCTACCATATGTGGATGGATGTGCCTGTTTTCATCATCCAGTACACGGAATTCAAGCAAGATCCCTCAAAGGCCGCAATCCTGTGGCCGGATCGACACGCAACCGTAAAGGAATACATGCGGCCTCCCAAATAGGCGCCAACTCGAACAAACGGGCCCCTTCCGAACGGGAGGGGTCCTCTTGCGGTGAAGCATGATCTATTTTTACCAGCTGGCCAATGCCCTGGTGATTGGAACCTTGTACGCCCTGATGGCGGTGGGGTTGTCGCTCATCTTCGGCGTCCTCAAGCTGGTGAACTTCGCGCACGGGGAATTTCTGATGGTCGGCGGCTATGTCTACTTCATTTTCGCCGCCTTGAAGCTGCCCCTGCCGCTGGCGCTGGCGGTCGGCATGCCGCTGCTTTTCTTGTTCGGCGTGGCCGTGGAGCGACTGTTTCTGAGCGGGCCCTACCAGAAGAAAATGCCCCGCTATGACGAGTATGTCATTCTGGTCACCTTCGCCCTGGGCATTTTCCTGCAGAATTTTGCGCTGCCCCTCTTCGGTCCCTACAACCGTCAGGCGCCGCCTCTTTTCCAGGGCAGCGTGCGCATCGGCGATCTTATCGTGGGCGGCGATCGGCTGGCGGGCGCCGCCGTGGCGTTCATCGTCATCGGCTGCCTGCTCTGGCTGCTTTACCGCACGTACACCGGCAAGGCCCTGCGCGCCGTGGCGCAGAGCCCTTCGGCATCGGCGATTACCGGTATCCGGGTATTGCGCACGCGCTCTGTCGCCTTCGGCCTGGGGGCCACGCTGGCCGGTGTCGCCGGCGCGCTTTTCGGACCGATCTTTCTCGTCCACCCTGAAATGGGCACCACGTTCGCCGTGAAAGCCTTCGTGATCGTCGTGCTGGGCGGCATGGGATCCATTCGGGGATCGATCGTGGGCGCCTACATCCTGGCGATTGTCGAGAGTTTCGGTTCCATCCTGCTGCTGGATCCTTCTCGCGCGCTTGCTTACAAGGACGCCTACGGGCTTCTGCTGCTGGTGATCATCCTGATCCTTCGCCCCCAGGGCCTTTTCGGCGAAAAGGAACGGCGCGCATGAAGGGCTTGATTGCAGGATTGGCGTGCCTTGCAGCGGCCATGGCCTTTCCGCTCTTCTTCAAAGACTACTGGCTCTACGTGGGCATCATCGCGCTGTACTACGCCATGCTGACCACCTCCTGGTCCGTGCTCGCAGGGCAGGTCGGGCTGATTTCTTTCGCCCACGTCGCGTTTGCCGGGGTGGGGGCTTATACTTCGGCCATGCTGGTGATCCATGCGTCTTTCCCGATTCCCCTGGCGATCGGGGCCGGCACCGTGGCAGCGGCGGCTTTGGGCCTCGGCATCGGAGCGCTCACGCTGCGTATGCGCGGTCCGTATCTGGCCCTGACCACGTTGGCTTTTTCGGAGATCCTGAGAATCTTCGTCACGGCCGAGTACCAGCTTACAAAAGGCTCGATCGGGTTGAAAGTGCCGCTCATCTACGACGGCAACAAACTTTACTCCTATTACACTGGATTGTGTTTGCTCGTCGGGGTGATCACGGTTCTTTCGAGCGTTCTGCGGTCGCGCGTCGGTCTTTTTCTGATCGCCATGCGCGAAGACGAAGACGGTGCGGCGACCCGCGGCGTCAACACGGTGGCCTTCCGCCTGCTGGCTTTCGTGCTGACCAGTGCCTGCGCCGGGCTGGCCGGCGGTTTTTACGCCCATGTGGTCGGGCTGGTCAGCCCCCAGATGGTGCGTCTCGGCGAAATGGGGCTGGTGCTGGCCATGAGCGTCTTCGGCGGTCTGGAATATCTGATCGGAGCGGCGATCGGTGCCGTCGCCCTTCAGGCGATGACCGAATATTTACGGATTTTCGCCGAATGGCGCCTGGCGGTGTTCGGCGCCATGGTGCTTTTGACACTCAAATTCGCCCCGGAGGGGATTCTGCCGCGGCTGTACGCCGGCGCCGAAAGCCTCATGGCGCGGCTGTCGCGGTTGTCCAAATAGACGCGAACGATGATGCTGAGCATCGAACACATTGAAAAGCATTTCGGCGGACTCAATGCCTTGTCCGGGGTCTCGGTGGAATTTGCGCAGGGCGAATTCACGGCCCTGATCGGCCCCAATGGTTCCGGCAAAACCACCTTGCTGAACTGCATTTCGGGCCTCTACCGCCCGGACCGGGGATCGATCCGCTTCGAGGGCAAACCGCTTGCGGGCCTTGCGCCGCACCGCATTTACAAACTCGGCATCGGACGCACGTTCCAGCTTTCCAAGGTGTTCAACCGCCTGAGCGTGGCGGAAAACCTCAGCATCCCCGCCTTGACCGAAGGCCGCATCGACCGCCGGCAGATCCGCGAGCGGCTGCACGACATATCGGTTCAGATCAAGCTTGACCACATGATCCGGCAAAAAGCGGAAAACCTGTCGGGGGGGCAGCGCAAACTGCTCGAACTGGGCATGGTCCTGATGACCGAACCGCGGCTGCTGTTGCTGGACGAACCGTTCGGCGGCGTACATCCCGAACTCAAGGCCGCCCTGGAAGACTACTTGTGCCAGCTCAACCGCAGCGGCAAAACCATCATCCTGGTCAGCCACGAAATGCCCTCCGTATTCAAAATCTGCCGGCGTCTGGTGGTGCTCGATCACGGGGAACTCGTAACCCAGGGTGCGCCCGAGACGGTGCGCAACGATGCCCGGGTGATCCAGGCTTATCTCGGAGGTCCGGCATGAAGCTTGAGCTGCGCAATGTCTATGCCGCCTACCTGAAGGATCTGTTTGTCTTGAACGGGGTCGACCTCGAAGTGGCCGAAGGGCGCGTAACCATCGTCATCGGCCCCAACGGCTCGGGCAAATCCACGATCCTGAAATCCATCTGCGGCATTCTCACGCCGTCCATCGGATCGATCAAGCTCGACGGGCGGGAGATCGCCGGCATCCCCCTGGACGGGATCATCCGCCTGGGAATTGCGTACATCCCCCAGGATCGCTCGATTTTCCCGCAAATGACCGTGACCGAGAACCTGGAGCTGGGCTGCTGGGTCTTTCGCCGGGACCGGGGAAAAGTCCGCAGGCAGGTGCGCCGGGCTTTGGAGCGGTTTCCCGTGCTGGCCGAACGGTCCGCGATGCAGGCCGGCGCCATGTCCGGTGGGCTGCAGCGCATTCTCGACATCGCCAAGGCCCTGATCACCGATCCGGGTCTGCTGCTGGTCGACGAACCCTCCGTCGGCTTGTCTCCGCTCGTGGCGGCGATGATCTACGACGCGCTTGCGGCGCTTAAAAGCGAGGGGCGCACGATCCTTTTGGTGGACCAGGATGTGCGCTCCGCCATGGAGATCGCCGATGACGTGTATGTTCTGGAGCTGGGCAAAGTCAAGGCACACGGAGAACGTCGGGAGTTCGACGGCCGCCTGGGCGAAGTCGTCCGCGGCTGGTTGATTTGAACGGAAAAACTTCGCCTCGAGCCGTGATGCTGCGTTGCCCGGCTTTCAAGAATGCTCACATACTGGCGTGCATGCTGTGTCTTTGAAAGCCGCACGCCTTGCCTGACGGCTCGATGCTCGTTTCTCAGCAGCCTTTAAACACGAGGAGAGAAGAACATGAAATCACCTGTGCATGTCGACGGCGGTTCCATTTTGAAGATCGTTGAAACGATTTGTTCTTTCGGCACGCGCTGGATGGATTCCAGCGGCGCCCAAAAGACGATCGAATACGCTCAAAGCGAATTCGAGGCCGCCGGTCTGAAGGTCACCCTGCAGCCGTTCGTCTATCCCCATTACCAGCCGCTTTCGGCTTCGTTGCAGGTCGGCGGACGGCAGATCGCCTGTGAACCGGTGGCCCTTACGCCATCCACAATTCAACCGCTTGCGGGCGAGCTATTGTATGGCGGCGAATGCACGCGCGCAGACCTCGATCGGCTGAGGGTACACAGAGGGGGCTTGCAGGGGGCTTTCGTTCTTTCGGACAACCTGCGCACGTTCGTTGCCTACCCGGAAGTCGAAGCGGCCGGCGCGGCGGGTTTCATATCGATCACCGGTCTGCCTGACAACACCATTCGCTGCGGCTGCGCCCGCCTGGACGGCCAGAAGGGCACCATTCCAGGCGTGGCCATCGGCGGTGTGGACGGCCGGAGCATTGTCGCCGCACTGCCCGGGGGACATGCCGAAAAAGCGCTGATCCATACGCAAAGCCGGACCGAAGAGCGGACAGGACACAACGTGATCGCCCGCGCCGATGACCAAAATGCGCATCAGTTGATCGTCTCGGCCCATTACGACTGCTTCTGGAACGGCGTCATGGCGATGGATAACTGCTCGGGCACGTCCACGGTCCTGGCTCTGAGCAAGGCCTTTTCACCCCAAATGCTCGCAAAAAGTGCCTTTGTTCTGTTCGGCGCCGAAGAACTGGGCTGCTGGGGTTCGGCGGCCTTTGTGGATCACCTGACGGCCGGCACGCACGATCTTCGTGCGGTGCTCAACCTCGACACTTTCGGATCGGACCGCAGCGGGATTGAAGTCGGCGTGACGCGGGACCTCGAGCAGACCTGCCGCCGGGTCGTCCAGCAAACCGGAACCCAGGTCGATGTCTGGAGCGTCCCCCCGCGAGCGGCCAGCGATCAGCAGAAATTCGTCGAAAAGGGGCTTCCGGCGATCTGGATCGCCAACGGCGGGACGGATATACGCTATCACACCGATCTGGACACGCCGGCGTTGATGAGCGCATCGCACCTGGAAAAGGTCGCGAACCTTGCCTGCGCTTTCGCTCTTGAATTACTGAAGGACTGACCGATACCGAGAGGCCCGAGGGTTCAAATCAGGCGGTCGATCAGCACGCCGATCCACGCCTGCTGCTTCACCCTGGCCATGGAATCGTAGTTGTCGGGGTCACGGACCCTGTTGGAGGCTTCGGTCAGGACATATTCCGTCAAGGTCATATAAAAGAAGTCGTCAATGTACTTCTTGTCGTCTTTCATCAATGGTCGGGTTCCGGTACCGACTTTTGCGGGAAAGTAAGAAAAGTCCAGTACCACCCACTCGTTGTCGGACTCGCGCAGGTACGCCGTCCACCCGTGTCCGCCAGTAGCTGCGCCCGCACCGGCCTTCACCAACCCGCCGTACGTCCGCAGGCGTGAGGCGGGGACGCCGGCATTCAAGGCGAGGCTGTGAATGAGGAAGGCGCCGTCTTCGCAGTCGCCCGAGCGTTTCGCCAGCGTCATCGTCGGCGCGGCCCACAATTCTTCCGCCCCATAATTGACTTCATCTTCGACGTATTTGATATGGTCGATGACCCAGGCCGTGATTTTGGCAACCATAGTATCGTTGGAGTCTGCCGGCGATACGATGGACATGGCCAGGCGCTTCAGCGAAGCATTCGGAAACTGCAGGTAGAGCCCGGCCAGAATGTTGGGCTGGGATTCATCCTCGGCCTGGTACTGAAAGTAGGGTGAACTGCGCAACAGGACTTTAAAAGGGTTGAGCGATATGCTTTCGGCGGACTTCCCTTGAATGGCGGCAAAAATTCCCGCTCCGCCATCGTCGGAGGGGATGGTTGAAGAAAGGCTCGCTGGACCTTCGGTTTTCCTCGCTCCATAAACCTGGTCGGCATAGGCCAACAGAGGAACAATGCTGTGTGCGCCGATGGTTTCTACGGCATCGATCATCCGGCAGGCGACCTCCCTTCACTGAAGCAAGAGTATCAGAGTGCCTTCCGATGGAAGCAAAGCACGATATCTCCGACGGCCGCGGCGACGATTGGATGCCCTTGTGAGCAAGAGATGTGCCCAAATCGTAAGTGCCTGAAATGCTAAGATTATGGTAACGGTTATGCGTGCGGGTGGGTCGTTTGGGTGCTTGAATTTAAGTAGTCTGCGACACAGGCGCTGTGGAAAAAACTGCGCATCTGTGCCCGCCGGGCAGCGCTGGTGCAGTAAATACCCGCAATGGTCCGGAATACGGGTTCAAAGGGCTTCGCATTACCGGATTGCGATCATCGATCCGTTGATTTCAAGGCCCTATGTTAGCGGCAGGAGGACTTGGTCATGGATATCAATCAGAAAGATCATGCGGCGTTGAGGGCCAACACCTGTCCCGATTGCGGAGGGCCGGTCGACATTGCGTCGACCGGGCCGTGGTGTCGGGCTTGCGATATATGGTTCGAATTCGTTTCCGGTTGGGTGATGCGAAACAAAGCGGCGGCTCAGTTCTTCGCATTATTGAATGCGGCCAGAAGAGATGCCGAAAAGGCGAATCTGGATGCGGAGAAAACGCCCAGGAAAAAAGAAGCGACGCCTGTCAAAACAGCGGGTCCGCGCGCAAGGCCGCAGGCCGGGGACTTCAGCACCCAGCACACGGTGATGTCGGGAAGGTACTATCCGCACCGGCGGGAGCTGCCCGTCTCCCTTTACCGCTGGCTGCTCAAGTAAAGCATTGAAAATGGAACCCGGAGCGCTCTGGTGTACGATCATTCTGGCCGGGCTGATCATTGCCTGGTGGTGGGTCCTGAAGAAGTTGGCCGCCATTCTGTTCAGGCGCGCCCTCCGGCAGGTGATCGGCATGTTCCGCGTTCACGGTGCGGTGATGCCGGAAAATGCCAAATCACTTCAGGAGCTGGGCCTCGGCCATCTCGGACTCCTCGTGCGTATCGGCCGGACGAGAGACTACCACCTGCATGCGCTCGATCTTCTGATACGTGCCGGGGCGATCGTGCAGACCTATGACAAAAAGGCCTTTCTTTCCGAACGCGGCCTGCGGGCCGTTTGTGAAAGCGACCGCGAAAATCGCCTCGGGCTACACCAAATTCCGTCCCTCAGCTTGGAAGAACATCGCGGGCTCTGAAATTGGTCACCCGGCATACCGGTGCGCTAAGTACGCTTTTTCACAGATTCGATAACTCGGGGTCGGAATAACCCCGACCTCGAAATGATGTTCTATCCCACTACTGTCCCAACGTTGTTGTTAGATAGTCAGTTAAGTCACTAAAAACAAAAAGTTTTGTGTTCAAGATGGCATTTATCGATTTGAAATCTGTTCGCTTAAAGTGGGATGTTTCTCCAATGAAAA
>JAEYRZ010000079.1 GCA_023435265.1 Pseudomonadota bacterium | reverse complement strand
CATCCAGTACCGCGGCGCGGATGCGCCCCTGCTGCAGTGCCGCCGCCAGTTCGATTTCATTGACCGCACTGCCGCGGCCCGCATTGATCAGCACCGCCGACGGTTTCATGCCGTCGAGCGCGGCCCGGTCGATCAACCCGTCGGTAGCCGCGGTGCGCGGCAGCACCAGGACCAGGTAATCCGGGGAGGCCAGAAAGGTCGGGAATTCATCGCCGCTGAAGACCCGCTCGACATGCGGTACTGCGCCGGGCGTGCGCTTATAGCCCAGCACGCGCATGCCGAAGTGATGCGCGGTCGCCGCGATATGGCGGCCGATATCGCCCAGGCCGCAGATGCCGATGGTGAGCCCGCTCAGGCGGCGGTAGGGGAGGTCGCGCCAGGCGCGCTCGGCCTGGTTGTCCCGTACGGCGAAGAGATTGCGCTCCAGCGCCAGCAGGTAGGCGAACACATAGGTGCTCATCGAGAGGCCGAAGACGCCCTTGACGCCGGTGAGCACGTAATCGCGCCGCATGCCCGGAGCGCACAATGCTTCGACGCCCGCAAAGCTCGACTGCACCCAGGCCAGGCGCCGTGCGGCCGGGACCAGGGGGGCGATGCGCCGCGGTTCGCCGAAAAACAGATCGCACTCGGCCGCGGCCCGCGGTCCGGCGTCGCTTTCGATGGTCAGCCCGGGCAGGTTGCATTCGGACAGCAGCCGCAGGTAGGATTCATTGTCCCCGGTAACGACAAGCAGGCGGTGCATGCTTCTCCTTCAGCCCAGCGGCCCCAGCAGCAGTACGGCCGGCAGAATCAGAATGATCGTGGTCGCCAGCCACCAGGCCGATTCACGCCGGCCGCGCAGCCTGAGCACCAGGCCCCTGATGGTGACGGCCAGGGCGCCGATCAAGGCCAGCATCGTGACCGCCAGCGCCAGATAGCCGCGTTGGCGGCAGCCCAGCAAAGCCGCGGGCGTGAAGTAAAGCGCGATCAGGGCCAGCGGCAGGATGGCGGGCATCAGCAGGTGTTTGAAAATTGGATGCAAGCGGCGTGTCCTTTCTTAAATGCCGATATCTGAAATGCTCAACCACGCAATATCGCCTTAGCGCACCGGTGTGCCGTCGAACCAACTGGATCTTCCGGATAACGCTTCTTCAACCCGCCCGGAAGGTGCGCGGATAGATGCGCAGCAGCCGCAGCAGGCCCGCCAGCCGGTTGCGCCGGCGGGGGTGGTAGAGCAGATCGAGGATGCCCCGCAGGCCGGCGTAAATCTCCGGTCCGTGGGGATGCCACCACAGATTGCGCCGCACGCCGGGAAGGCGGTCGTGCACCAGGCACTGCACCTGCGTCATCTCGTCCATGCCGGCCGCGCCGTGGGTGCGTCCGAAGCCCGACTGCTTGAAGCCGCCCCACGGGGCTTCCGGCAGGCCGTGGCTCATTAAATGGTCGTTGATCATCACCGTGCCCGCCTTGATGCGCCGGGCCAGTGCTTCGCCCGCGCGGGCGTCCCTGGTCCAGACGCTGGCCGTCAAGCCGTACTCGCTGTCGTTGGCCAGGGCCACGGCCTGATCCATATCGGTCACGGCCATGACGCCCACCACCGGCCCGAAGGTCTCCCGGCGCATGATTTCCATCCGGTGGTCGACCCCGGTCAGCACCATGGCCGGCAGGAACCGCTCGCCTTCCGCAATGGCGGATTGGGCGTGCAGCGTTGCGCCGGCCGCAAGCGCTTCGGCCACCTGGCGTGTGACTTCGGCCTTCTGTTCGGCCGTGGTCATGGCGCCCAGATCCACCCCGAAGTCGCGGTCGGCGCCGATTCTCAGGGCGCGCACGCGGCGCGCCAGTTCTTCCAGGAACGGTTCGTAGACCGCCTCGTGTACATAGATGCGTTCCACACCGGCGCAGGACTGACCGCAGTTCTGCATGCCGGCCCACACGGCTCCGGCGGCGGCACGCGGCAGGTCTGCATCCGGGCAGACCAGCAGCGGATCTTTGCCGCCCAGTTCCAGGACGAGCGGCGTGAGGGTTTCGGCCGCCCGGACCATGAGGCTTTTGCCGACGGCAGTGCTGCCGGTGAAGAAAAGTTTGTCCACCCCGCCCTGCAGCAGGGCTTGGCCCGCCACGGGGCCGGGCAGATCGAGATGACTGAAAAGTCCTCCAGGCAGACCGGCGGATGCAATGCAGCGTTCCAGGGCGCGGCCCACCATCCGGGTGGCGCCCGACACCTTCAGCACCACGGCATTGCCGGCCAAAAGCGCCATGATGACTTCGGAGAAGGGAATCGCGAAAGGATAATTCCAGGGGGAGATGATCCCCACCACCCCAAAGGGGACCCGCACAAGCTTGGCGTTCTTGTTGGCCAGCAGCAGGGATGCGGGCAACGGACGCCGATCGCGCAGAAAGCGGCGCGCCTTGCGGCAGTAATAATCGACCGCCATGGCGGCCGGCAGGATTTCGGTGGCCAGCGCGTCGATGCGCGTTTTGCCGTTGTCTTCCGATATGACGGCGGCCAGGCGGTCCGCCTCGGCCGTCAGATAATCTCGGATGCGCCGCAACCGCCGCGCCCGTTCGGAGACCGGCAATGCCGCCCAGCCCGGCTGCACCACGCGCGCGCGGGCAATCGCCGCAATCGCATGCTCGGCGGTGTTCGTACTTGACTCGACCGCTGGTTCGCCTGCCGCCGGATCATAACCGGCGGTACCGTGTGTCGACATACTGCGATCCCTCGCTTCCGTGCGAAGTGATGCCGTCAAATGCGGCCCCTGAAATGGTCCATGGAGACATTCACCCCCAGCCAGCCCGCGACGCGGTCGCACAGCCGGACCGGTAGAAGCCGCAGAAGCGGAATGGTCATCACCAGCGGCGGCATCACCAACCGGGCTTTGCGACCGCGGATGGCCGCGATCATGCGCCGGGCGGCGTATTCTTCGGACATGATGGGCAGCAGTAGGGGAAAACGCGTCCGCACGCCGGCGAACATGCCCGTATCGATATAAAAAGGGCAGATGACCGTGGTCCTGACGCGCGGTGCGATTTGCGCCAGTTCGACGCGCAGGGCCTCGTCGAACCCCACAGCGGCAAACTTGCTGGCGCAATAATCGACCAGACGGGCGGCGCCGATCAGTCCGGCGGCCGAGGCCACGGTGACCACGTGTCCTCTGTTGCGGGCCGCCATGGCCGGCAGAAACGCCTTGACGGTCCAGAAGAGCGCGAGCGTATTCACGCCCAGCGTGCGCTGCACCTGTTCGTCGCTGCATTCGAGAATGGGACGGCCGCTCACCACGCCGGCGTTGTTGATCAGGATATCCACCGGCCCGGCCCGGCGCAGCACCTCTTCCGCCGTGCGGTAGACCGCCTCGCGGTCCGAAACGTCGCAGACGAACTGCAGATGCCGTTCTTTGCCATACGCCGCCAACTCGGCATGGAGATCTTCGAGGGCTCGTGGCGCAATATCCCAGGCCACGATGCGCGCCCCCTCGCCGGCCATGGCCAATGCCATGCGGCGCCCCAGGCCGGAAGCGGCGCCGGTGATCAGAATGGTTTTGTCCTCGAAATAGCCCATCGAGGCCTCGTCTTCATCGGTGCGGATATTTGCCCCGGCGTCCGCCATAGTACGAATCCGCGCAAATACAGTTATTTTTTTCACCACAGAGGGCACAGAGAACACAGAGAAACTAAGAATGGCCTCTCTGTGATCTCTGTGTCCTCTGTGGTTTCAATAAACCGAGGTCCAGCGCATCGCTTTATTCAGGTCACAGAGCTTCTCGCACCGGCACAGCGACCCCATCGTAATTTTCCCGATAACCGCATCGATCAATCCACCGCAGAAACATCCATGAAAAGATAACCGCCCTCGGCGACGATGCCGCCCCATGTCAGCCGGAGCGGGGTTGAAAAGAGCGGTCCGTCTTCGACCACCGTATGGTATTCTCCCTTTTCCCCTGAGGCATCCACGCCGGCCGCTTCCAGTTCCGCGATCATTTCCGGGGTCAGCCTGCGGCCCAGAAAATCGCGTCCCAGCAGGTTTTCTTTGACGGCGACGATGTGCGCGCTGAATCCCAGGCGGATGAACTCGTCGAGCAACTCCCGCCGGGGACGCTGCCAGAGCGGTTCATGGGCTGTCAGGCCGGCCGCGCCGCAAACCCGCTGCACCCAGTCGAGGTGTTCCCTGAGGTCGATGTCGCCGAAGACGCCGGCCTGGATTCCGTTCTGCCGGAAGCGTGCCAGTTCGGCGGCGAAATTGGTTTCGTAATCGCTCCACCCGGTGGCGCGCAGGGTCAGGGGAAGACTCAGCGCTGCAGCCTGGGCGTAGAGCAGTTCCGCCGGCAGTCCGTGCGAGCGGCTGCGGCGGCCGTTCTCGGTCATCATGGTCAGCAGTCCACGCGCCACACCGCCCCGGCGGATGGCCTGGTACAGCGCCAGGCAGGAATCCTTGCCGCCGCTCCAGGAACAGAAGAAGGGGATGCCTTCGATCATGTGTTTTCACTTTCAGAGGGTCTGGTTCTGTATAAGGCACAATCGCTCGCCGCTTCAAGGAAATTGAGCATCGACTCCGGCAGTACGCGTGTCTGCTTTCGCGCTCCCCGGAACTCCGCGGACGTCGACTCGAACCCCGAGTGCCCAGGGGTGACGATTTTCCTTGACATGGCCGGCATCTCCTTGGATGGTGCGCATTCAATCCGGGGCAGCCGAATCCCGCCGCTTCAGGCGATCCACGCCGATGGCCTGAACACCCGAAGCAGATTCCTGTTCCTTACCGAGCCGAGCCTGACAGGAGAATCCCATGCTTTTCCAGCCAGAGACCGACGATCCGGCCGTTGTCGTCGTGCACAATCTCGACCCGTCCTGGGAGGCGGATGATACCGCCGCGGTGCTGGACACCGTGCAGCAGCTGGTGAGCGCCTTGAATGCCGAAGGCCACCAGGTCTTCGAAGCGCCGGTCACCAACCTGGATCTGGCCGCTGCGTTGGCGCCCTATGATCCCTGCCGGCACATTGTCTTCAACTGGTGCGAGGAGCTGCCCGGCCTGCCCCACAGCGATGCGCAGGCGGCCGCGGTGCTCGAGCGGCTCGGCTATGCGTATACCGGTTCTCCGCCGGATGTGCTGTCGCTGAGCTGGGACAAGGCCGCTGTTAAGGCGCTGCTGGCCGAAGACGATCTTCCCACCCCCTGCGGCCGGGTGGTCGACCGGGAGGCGATCGCAAACTGGAACCGGTTTCCGGCCATCGTCAAACCCGCCTTCGAACATTGCAGCGTGGGCGTCGACAGCAACGCGGTGGTCCTGGATGAACACGATTTGCGCGCCAGGGTGGCCTATGTCCGGAAGATCTTCGCCCAACCCGCTCTGGTGGAAGAATTCATCGACGGTAGAGAATTCCATGTCACGCTTTGGGGCAACGGCCGCATCGAAATGCTGCCGCCGGCGGAAATGGACTTCAGCGCCTTCAGCGATGTACGGGATCGTTTGTGCACCTTCGATTCCAAGTTCACGCCCGGATCGCGCCATTACGAAGGCGTGACCTTGCGCATTCCGGCGCCCCTGGACGCGTCGGAGCTTGCGGCGCTGCGGCGGACGGCCGAGGCGGCCTACCGGCGGCTGGGCTGCCGGGATTGGGCCCGCCTCGACCTGCGGCTGCGCGACGGCGTTTTTTACATTCTGGACGTCAATCCCAATGCCGATATCAGTCCGGACACCAGCCTGGCTTATGCCGCGGAGGCGGCCGGCATGACGTACGGCGGGTTTGCCAGCCGACTCGTCCGCCTGGCCGCATCGCGCCGACCTGAAAGATCCGGAAGAAACGAGGCCTGTGCATGAAACCCTACGAACAGGGCGGCCTTGACGGCTTGTGCGCCATCTACTGCATCGTCAACGCCGCCCGGATCATCTCGAACATCCGCAACGGCGAGGCCAAGACATTGTTCCGCCGAATTCTGGAGCACCTGGAACGGAGCCGCGATCTGAGCCGCCTGCTTTCCGAAGGCATCGGCCTGGTCACGATCGGCGGCATTCTGCGCGAGGTGGTGGGCGACTTGATTCCCCACCGCAGCATGCCTTACAAGAACCTGCCCCACACGCCGCTCGACGAATTCTGGAGCGGAATGACCCGTTTCCTGGAGGGAGGCTCCGAAAGGGCCGTTCTGATCGGGATCGGGGGGCCCATGTGGGATCACTGGTCCATCGTGCGCGAGATCACGCCCCGCCAGATCCATTTCTTCGACTCCCACAAACTGAGGCGCTTCAACCGCACGCGCTGCACCACCACCCGCAGTACATCGCGCCGACCGCATATGCTCTGCCCGACCCACACCTACTTTCTCTCCCGCGATCCCCAGTAAGATCGCCGTTACCGGCGGCATCCCGGAAGACGAATGACATCGGCCTGATCCCTCGCCGCATCCATAATCCATGATGAACTCGTAAAAGTATTCAAACCGACGGTGCCGTAAAAAGTTCAAGATCAAGGCGCCGCGAATCCCGTGTCCCGAGGCGTACTGCAGTACGCCGCAGGGACGACGGGATGAAGCGCAACGCAGATATTGGACTTTTTACGGCGCCGTCAGTCCATGAACGGCGAGAGATCCTTGTACTTCTTCTTGATGTTCGCCAGGAGCTGGTCGTAATGGCGCATGCGGTAAATGGACCGCAAAATCAAAAACATTCCGAGGGCGATCAGGATCAGGTTCAAGCCCATCAGCGGAATCATGAGATGGAGTACTTTGAAGAAGTCATAGTACCTGGAAGTGGCGATCAGAATACTCAACACCGAGAGCGGCAGGGCGAAAACCGCGATGCCGGTCCGCATCACCGCCAGCGAGGTGCGTTTTTCGGCAAGGATCAACTGCGCCTCCCCGATGGCCAGTGAGTTGGCCAGGGAGGTTTCGGAAGTCTCCTTGTTGATCGGTATGGGGTCGACGGGCTCTATTTTGTGAGGTCCGATTTTCATGCTGTCAACTTAAGCACGAACGGCACGCGCGCCAGTTGCACGGTAAAGCGCTTGAAGCGCCGGAAGCGGGTATGCTAAAGCAGGAACGGGCCGGCCGCGTTGCGGCCGACCGGACGCACGGAGGCGCCGCCGGCGCAATTCATTCTCCGGGCCTCAAGGGGCGATCGTGATTTCCATTCAGACCATGTGGCGCAACCACATCCAGGAGCACCGCAATCTCTTTATACTCATTCTCCTCGGGGTGCTGCTGCTCGAGATCGAACTTTTCGCCATGGCGGCCGTAAAGTCCGGGCGCGAGACGCGCCTGCAGATATCGGATGCCCAGGGCCGCATCGTCTATTCAGTCAAGGGCCTGCATCTCGAAGCGCACCAGAAAGCCGACTTCGAACGCACGTTCGGGCCACTGGCCGCATACCACATCGAAGTGAAAACCGAAGAACGTCCCTTTCCGCTTCGGCCCTGGCTGGCCGCGGCGGTCGGCCTGCCGGTGGGCGCCGTTCTGCTGCTGGGGTTTTTCGCCAAGGCTTACGAAGTGCTGTTTCTGCGCAGTCCGGCGCATGACGCCGCGCACGGTCCGGCGGAACCGGCCGGACGCCTCGGGCGGGTGTTGTGGCGCATCAGCCGGCTCAACGTATTCATCGTCGGCGGGATGGTATTCATGCTGGCTTTCGGGATCTGGGCCCTGCCGCAGCTGCTCTCCGAACTGGGCCGTTACGGCGTGACGACGATCGCGCGGTACAAGTGGGCGGTCCTCGGCGCGGCGGCGGTTTTTCTGGGCCTGGTCATCTGGATCGTTTACCTGCGCTATCTGCTGGCGCGCAAATCGATCGAGGGCCGTATCGAGGTGGAGAAGTACCGACTGCAGCTCGAGGTCGCGGCGCGGCCGGCGCTGAACACGCAGCGCGTTCCCCTGCTGGAGAACCGCTGCGATTTGCCGCCCGCCGGCGGGGCCGCGCGCTCCGAAAACGAGTCCGAAGCTCCCGGAAGTCGCAACTGAAGACGCACCCGCCGACGGCAGCAGCCGCATGTTACGCCAATACCTCCTCCACCCACTCGATGGCCGCAATCATGTTGGGAAAACCGGTGGTGGTCAGGGCCAGCAGCAGGGCCTGCATGATCTCCTCGCGCGTGGCACCGGAATCGAGGGCCTTGCGGGTGTGCGACATGACGCCGCCGCGCGAATTGGCGCCGATGGCGATGCCCAGCTTGACCAGATTCTGGGTCTTCTCGTCCAGCGGACCGGCTTTGCGGCAGGCCACGCCCAGTTTTTCGTAGGTCTGGAACACATCCGGATACGCTTTCATGAATTTTTCGTAAATTTTTGGCAGATACATGCATCCTCCTTGGTTGGGTTCATCGCTGCCCGCAGCATAATGCATAAACAGGCGGTTGAGAATCCCTTTGTCCGCCGTATCGCCAAGGCTGCGCCGTCCTGTCGTCCCGGCGTTCCGGTTGAAGGCCGGATCCGGATACGGGATGGGCGGGCGCAATATCAGGTCCGAAGGGCATATGAGGGCGCGGCCCCCGCGCTTAAACTATCTGTCGTCCGTACGTCAATCCGTCAGATCACCCGATCGGCCTGGAAGGGGGCGCATGAACACGAACCTCGGTTCTGCCGGGAACGTGCTGCTCTGCCTGCATTATGGGATCGGCGATGTGGTCATGCAGCTGCCGGTGATCCGGTCGCTGCGGCGCCATCTGCCCAACGCCCGGGTCACCGCGCTGGGCGCCCGGCCGGCAGTTCAGCTGGTGGCGGACTGCGATGGCGTGGATGCCTCTAAAAGCGTTCAGGAGTGGGGCCTGGGCCACTGGTACGACGAAGGCACCCCGCAGATCAAGGCCGCGCTTTCGGATTGGCTGCGCGAAGAGCGCTTCGACCTGATCCTGGACGTGTCGCACGCCGTGCGTGCGATCCGCAATGTCATCTGGAGCGTGGAGGGGCGCTGGACCATCCTCGATTCCGATCCCAGCCGTTACGTATCCAGCCTGCGCTCGGGGGCCTCCGCCATGTGCGCCGCCGTAGCGGCGGGTTGGGGAATTGCGGTGGAGGATGGTTGCCGCGCCTGGATCCAGATCGGCGATCCGCGCCGCGAATGGGCGGCGCGCCTTCGCAAGCGTCATCATCCCACCGCGCGCACCTTGATCGGCCTTTCTCCGGTCGCTTCATCGCCGCTGAAGCGCTGGCCGGTAGAGCGGCTGGCCGCCGTGGCCGCCGCGGTTATCGGCAGGGTGGCCAGCGGGGT
>JAEYRZ010000047.1 GCA_023435265.1 Pseudomonadota bacterium | reverse complement strand
AGTTATCTGTACGCTTGAAACCGTGAAAAGGCCGAAAACAGCGACAGCGCCAATCGAAAACGCGACTGGGATACCTGAAAGAATCAAGACGAACATGATTACCAGACCCAATACGCCGATCAATGTCAGGCTCATTGTAACACCTCCTCTGCATTACGGCTTCGGGAGTGGGTTCGGAACAAATATGCGATGAGGAGCACAACGATCAGTAAGCAGCAATAAACCATCACCGCTCTGAAAGGCCAGAGTATAATTCTCAATTCATCACTCGTTTCGTTTACCTCCTTCATATAAGGAATGTCTCGGATGGCCTGTAAACACATCAGTCCAAAAAAACTAATGCCGGCGAGTGCTGTCAAAATATCTGAAATTTTCTTAATAGCTGAAGGAAAATGATTGTAAAAAACGTCCATTCGGATGTGGTGATTCTTATCCCAGCAGTGGGATTGGCACGCGAATAATAGAATGAACAGGAAAATTCCGTTCACTTCTTGCCCCCAAACGAGAGGTGCGTTGAAGATGTATCGAAGAATCACGTCCAAGGCGATAATGGTTACCATAATGGGAATTAAAATATATGTTCCGAATTTATGTGTTATTTCGGAGACATTCTTAATCGTTCGTATCAGATAGACTCCCATCAAAGCCTCCGTGTGCTTTTGACATTACATTTAAGTAAAAGAGAGGAAGTCTTGATCGCACCTGCTGTGCCAGCCATTGATAAGACTTGCCTCTCTTTATCAATCTCTAATGAACGATCATTTAAAATCGATTATTCCAAGAACCGGGTTTTGGGTAACTTGCAGATAGAGTTCCTCGGGAGTCCGATTGCTGTATTTCTCATTTAGAGCGCGTAACTCAGAAATAAATTGACGGGCAGGTAATCCCAACTTTTCATTTTCTTCGATAAACTCGTCCCAGAGAGGCGCCACTGCTTTGCGGCATTTCTCAATCTCTTCGGGTGCCATCACAATGCGTTCAACGCCGTTCGCCTTCATTTCTTCTAAAGCGGTATTGTCGGCCAATTCATATGCGCCTGAACCGATCTGAGCCCCTTGTCGAAGCTTATTGTAGAAAAATTGTTTGACATCCGGCGGCATTGCATCGAAAGTCTTCTTATTCATACAGTACGGTATCCCCATGCGGGTCAGGCTAAACGCAGTTGAATATTTGCCGATTTCATAAAGCCGATAAGAAGCAGCGCCGTTATCACCGAACAAGACACCGTCCAAAATGCCCCTTTGAAATGAGGTATAAATTTCTCCCGACTGCACCATGACGGGAACGGCACCGAGCTTTTTAAGCATTGTTGAACAGGTGCCGCCGAAGGAACGAATTTTCATACCTTTAAGATCTTCGTAGGTACGAACCGGTTTTTTAGAAATTAAGTTATAATTGGATGTACAGAGATAAAAGCCTAAGTAAACGCCCATTTTTTCATATTCAGTTTTTAGATACTTTGGGTAAAGTTCTTCCATAACCAAAGAAGCAACCCAGGCATTTTCAAATGCGAAGGGCAAGTCGGCAGCGTGAGCCAGATGAAAGGATCCGGCTTGGTACGCCGGGTAGCCGGTCGTAATATCTGCAATATCGGACCTCACCGCCTGGAATCCATCTTTTGCTGAATGCAGGACACCGCTGAGGTATTCGGTAATGTTAATCCTTCCACCGCTCTCCTCCTCCACATCAGCGATCCAATTTTGTAAGCCTACCCGATAAACCGGATATACGGGTGGGTAATAGGCTGAAAACCGGAAATCTATAGCGGGACTACCGGAAACAGGTTTTTCAGCAGCATGGCCCGTCAACGTTAATAGAGCAAAAATCACTACAGATAGAATTGTCGGAACAAACTTCTTGCGTGAGTTCATGCATGCTCCTTCCTGAGTTCGTTTGATACGGTTGATTGGACGCTCCCATATGCACTTCAGCAATATCGGTTCATAAGGGGTGACGCGCATTCGGCTTACTTCGGAAGTCAGCAACAGGTATGCCATAAGAAATAGATAAATTATATTGCTTTGGAATTACTTATAAAAATCGATTCAAAGGGAGAGCTATGAACAGCGCCCTCGTTCAATATCGAGGATATGGTTCGCAACTGCGATAAGTAATCGTTCAATAATGAGATGGCCGTAAAAGCACGCACCTATCGAACCAGGCATTGCAACCGTCGCCGCGAAAGTCGATTGTCCAAAGGACGCTTGGCAGCGTCTCCGATAATAATTTCGGCGCCTGGTGCATTGCCCGGTTGTGATGGTCAAATCTCTTTGATAAGGTCTATCGACCTATCGCTCAAAGGGGCATGCAATGCCTGATTTTACGCATATTACGCTGTTTATTCTCGCCTCGCTGGTGCTGTTGATCACCCCCGGCCCGGCTGTCCTATACATCATCGCCCGCAGCGTGGATCAAGGCCGCCGTGCGGGCCTGGTTTCCGTCTGCGCAATCGAGGTGGGAAACTTCATGCACGTCATTGCCGCGGCCCTCGGCCTCTCCGCGCTGCTGCTCTCCTCCGCTATGGCATTTACCATCGTGAAGTATCTGGGCGCAGCCTATCTGGTCTATCTCGGTCTGTGCAAATGGTTCGCGCGCGAAACCATTCAGGCATCCGGTCCCCGTCGGTACCGGCCTCTGCGTCGGATTTTCTCCCAAGGGGTAGTGGTTGCGGCCTTGAACCCGAAAACGGCCCTGTTCTTCGTCGCCTTCCTACCGCAGTTCGTCGATCCTGCCCATGGCGCCGTCGGCATGCAGATGCTGGCGCTGGGCTGCATCTTCATCGTGCTGGCCGTGCTCAGCGATAGCTTCTATGCGCTTTTGGCCGGGTCGGCCGGGCGATGGCTCAAGGGTTCTCGGGTGGCTCTGCGCGCCGAACGCTTTGTGGTCGGCTCGCTTTATATCGGGCTCGGGGTTTCGGCCGCCCTGGTCGGTTCGAATCGAGACTGAAGGCAATGCAATGAATCTTGCATTACTGGTCATCGACATGCAGGCCGCTCTGTTCGAAAACGCGCTGCGTTACGACTTCCAGGGGGTCGTTGCGCGCATCAATCTTTTGAGCCGCAGCGTACGCCGTGCCTCGGGCACCGTGATTTTCATTCAGCACGATGGACCGCCGGGCGACGAACTGGCGCCCGGAACGCACGGATGGCGCATCCTGCCGGTTCTGGAACACGCCTCGGGCGACCTGCTGTTTCACAAAAACGCCTGTGACGCCTTCTACGGAACCGTCCTTGCAAAGGAGCTTCAGCAACGCAATGTTCGGCGGTTAATCATCACCGGGTGTGCCACCGATTTCTGTGTGGACACCACCGTGCGGGCGGCGGCCAGCCGTGACTTCGAGATCTTCGTGGCCGCCGACGGCCACACCACAGCCGACCGGCCGCATCTGGACGCCGCAGCCATTATCCGTCATCACAACTACATGTGGGAGAATCTCATCCTGCCGGGTCGCCCGGTGACGGTGGCACCCGCGGCTGCACTGATCGAGGCGCTCGGACTGTGACCGGCTCCCGCTTTCGGAAATTACCCGCAATGATCCGGGTGCCTTTGCTGATTATTTTTTCGGTTCTGCTGGGGACGCTCTCCCTCGGCGCCGCCAGCATGCCCTTCATCACCTCATCCCTTTACCCGGGCTACACCCCGCAGACCCAGCGAACGGACCCTCGCCTCGACGGAATCTGGGCTGAGGAATATCTGGGCGAAATCGCAATCGTATCTTTGCCGGACGGCGGCTATCACGTCCGCCCCAACGGCGGCGGGATGCTGAGCTTGCTGGATCTTACGTTCAAGGCGCGCCTTTTCCAGATTCAGCACGCCATGTTCGTCGACCTGGTGCCTTCCGGCGCGACCTTCAAGGATCTCTATCCGGCCGATTCACACTGCTTCGCCGTGGTGCGGATCGACGGCCGCAGCCTTTTCCTGACGCTTCTCGATCCCGCCTTCGTGGCGGCCCAGGTCCGGGGTTACCCGCGCAAACTCAATTTTGTGGAGTACCGCAATGGGCTGTTGCTGGCCGAACCGACGGCCGTGCTGGAGAAAGTGCTGATGGAAATTGCGGTCAAGCCCGGTTCGGCGTATGACACCTATCACTTTATCAGACGATGATGCTTAATCCTGATGGAGACTCCCATGGGACCCAAAACAATCCTGAACGTGATCGGCAGTCCGCGCAAGAAAGGCAATTGCGCGCTGCTGGCCAAGGCTGTGGCCGCGGGCGCCGAATCGGCCGGCGCAAGGGTGGAGACATTCTTCCTGCAGCAACTTCAAATCGCGGCCTGCAGGCCTGCGACGGCTGCCGCAAGAAAAGAGCCGCCGGTTGCGTGATCCAGGACGACATGCAGTTGCTCTACCCCAGGATCCTGGCGGCCGATGCGCTGATCATCGCCAGCCCGGTCTACTGGTTCACGGTTTCGGCTCAGACCAAGGCCTTTATCGACCGCTGGTATGCACTGAACAAAATCCCCGGAACCCTGGCGGGCAAAAAGCTGGGCGTGGTCATGGCTTATGCGGGCGAAGATGTCTTCAGCTCCGGGGCGGTCAACGCCCTGCGCATGTTCCAGGATATCTGCGCTTACCTGGGCGCGGGCATCGAGGGCATGGTCTACGGCCAGGCGTACAAGGCCGGCGAGATCGCCGGCAACGCCACGGTCCTGGAGCAAGCGCATGAACTGGGCCGCAAGCTGGCCGGCGCGCAGCGCTGAGGTTCTTCAGCAGTCCCCATGAACCCGAAGCGGAAGCTTTTCATACGGCTGATCGGCGGTGTGATTCTGGCCGAGATCTTCAGCATGGCCAGTTTCGCGACCTTTGCGGTCACGTTGATCGACTTCACGCGCCTCTGGCAGCTCACGCCGATCGAGGCGGGCTGGATCAGCAGCGCCTTTTTCATCGGCTACGTGGCAGCCGTTCCGCTGCTGGTGGGACTGACCGACCGCTGCGATGCCTGTCGCATCTATTACATCGCCTGCCTGCTGGGCATTGCCGGTGGCATCGGGTTTGCGTGGCTGGCCGATGGGCTTTACAGTGCCATGCTGTTCCGCGCGCTCTCCGGGGCGTCGCTGGCCGGAACCTACATGCCCGGATTGCGCATCCTGACCGAGCGCCTTGAGGGTCCGGCGCGCCTGCGCGTCGTTCCCTACTACACCGCCTCCTTCGGCATCGGCGTGAGCCTTTCGTTCCTGGCCAGCGGCTGGCTGGTGCAGCTTTTGAACTGGCGCGGCGCCTTCGCGGTCAGCGGCTTCAGTTCCGCCGCAGCGCTCGTGCTGGTGGTGCTGGGGACGGTCCGCGTCCCGGCCCTCGGCGAACCGCCGGCCGCCGGACCCAGGCGGCATCCGCTGGACCTGCGCCCGGCCTTCCGCAACCGCGAGGCCCTGGCGTATATCCTGGCTTACAGCGGTCATTGCTGGGAATTGTTCGCCCAGCGCGCCTGGATGCATGCCTTCCTGGTCTTCGCCTGGCAGCAGACCTATCACGTTCCTGCGGGAGCAGGCCCGGCACAATGGTCGACGCTGATCGTGCTGATCGGCGTCCCGGCCAACATCATCGGGGCCGAAATCGGATCTCAGCGAGGCCGCGTACGCTTGATCCGCTGGGTTGCCCTGGCGAGCTGCGGGATGGGCGTCGCGGCCGGCCTGCTGGGCGGGTTTTCGTATGCCGCGGCCGTCGCAGCGCTCTTCGCCTACAATTTCCTGATCGCCGCCGATTCAGGCGCATTGACCACCGGAGCGGTGGCGGCGGCGAAACCGGGCGAGCAGGGCGCCACGCTTGCGGTGCATTCGATCCTCGGTTTTCTGGGCGGCGGCGTCGGACCGCTGATCGTCGGCTGGGGTCTTGACCTCGGCGGGGGGATCACCCATGGCAGAGCCTGGCTGTTCGCATTCGCGTTGATGATCGCCGGATCGGCTCTTGCCGCGCTGGCGATATCGTGGCGTTCCGGGTCTTCAGCGTCCACGTCGAAAGCATCCGCGAAAGCCGTTTGACGGGCCATCAGCCTGCGCGCGTGATGACAAAAAGCCCGATGTGGCTGAGGATGTTGGACATGCGGACCGGCAGGGCCCGGCTGAACCAGCGGCCCGCGATCAGATAGCGCTCGTGCAGCACGCGGATCTTCTCCTGCCTGCAGTAATCGAAGAAATCGCGGATCGAAAGGACGCGGATATTGGGCGTGTCGTACCATTCGAACGGGAGGGCCGGCGATTTGGGCGCCCGGCCGCCGAAGAAGAGCCCCGCGCGCAGCCGCCAATGGGCGAAGTTGGGGAAGCCAACGATGCCGCAGCGCCCGATGCGCAGCATTTCACGCAGTACCAGCAGCGGATCCTTGACCACCTGCAGGGTCTGGTTGAGGATGACGAAATCATAGGACCGATCAGGAAAATCGACCAGCCCGGCGTCCAGGTCACCCTGGTAGACGTTCAGCCCGTACGCAAGGCCGTTGACCAGCTGGGTGCCGTCGATGTCCACGCCCGTGCCGCGGATTTTCTTCTTCTCAACAAGCTCATTGAGCAGGCTGCAGTCGCCGCAGCCCAGGTCCAGCACGCGGGCGCCCTCGGGCACCAGGGTCAGGATCACGTCCCGGTCGGTCATGCTGAGCCGGTTGACATAGCGCGTGATCATGCCGCCGCCTCCCGGGCCACGCCCTTGAGAAATCCCGCAACGATGCGCGACAACCGCGCCTCTTCGACCAGAAAGGCGTCGTGGCCGTAAGGCGAATCGATTTCGATGAAGGATACCGGCTTGCCGTTTGAGAGCAGGGCGCGCACGATCTCCAGGCTCTGGGCCGTGGGAAAGAGCCAGTCGCTGCTGTAGGAGACGAACAGGCTGCGTGCCGCCATGCGCGCCAGGGCCGCCTTGAGCGAGCCGTAGGTGCGCGCCAGGTCGAAGTAGTCCATGGCTTTGGTGATGTAGAGATAGCTGTTGGCGTCGAAGCGCTGGGTGAAGGCGCTGCCCTTGTGGTTCAGGTAGCTTTCCACGGCGAATTCGGTGGAGAAGTTGTAGCTGAGCCGGTTGGCCGACTGCAGGCGGCGTCCGAATTTGGTGTCCATCAGCATTTCCGAAAGATAGGTGATGTGGCCCACCATGCGGGCGATGGCCAGGCCATGTTCGGGCCCTTTGCCGTCATAGCGCCCCTGCTGCCACTCGGGGTCGCGGGTGATGGCGCTGCGACCCACCGCGTTGAAGGCGATCGCCTGGGCCGAAAGGCGCGCGGCCGATGCGATGCAGATTGCCGAGCGCACCCGCTCAGGGTAGCGCACGGCCCATTCCAGCACCTGAAAACCGCCCATCGAGCCGCCGGCAAGACTGTAAATCTGTGAAATCCCGAGGTGGTCGACGAGCCGTTTTTGCGCCTCGACCATGTCCCCGATGGTCACCACTGGGAAGTCGAGCGCATAGGGTCGTTGCGTGGCCGGATTGAGGCTGCCCGGTCCGGTGGAGCCTTTGCAGCCGCCGATGATATTGGAGCAGATCACCCAGTACGTGTCGGTGTCGAAGGCCTTGCCGGGCCCGATCATGCCATCCCACCAGCCGGTGTAACGGTCTTCGGGATGGTGGATGCCGGCCGCATGGTGATCGCCGGAAAGGGCATGGCAGATCAGGATCGCGTTCGAGCGGTCGCTGTTGGGTTCGCCGTAGGTCTCATACGCCACGGTCACCGGACCTAATGTGTGGCCCGATTCGAGCGTCAGAGGCTCCTCGGCGCTGCCGAAAGTCAGCGATTGGGGTACCACCAGTCCAACCGAGTTGCGGTGCATGGCATCATCCGTTGAGGAAAAAGGTAGGAAATCATTTTACCGGATGCAGCGGAAACGGGAAAGCCGATATTGTCCGTGCGGTTCGGCATGCCGCGGTCGCAACATCAAAAAATGGCGCCCACCGCGCTGACCGTTGTCGCCGGCCGGCCCTTTGCGGTCCATTGCAAGTCAAGGTCAAAGCATTTAGCGACCAGGTCGGCCACCTGCACGCCGAGCGATTCGAGACTGTAGATGCGGAGGTCGGGCCGCACACACTCCGGATCGCCGCCGGCTGCCGCGCAGGAATCGCAGGCCCGGCACTCTCCCGACCCGGCCACCAGGTGGCCCTTGCGTCGGGCTTTCAGTAAAATCCGGTTCAAGTGCGCACTTCCCAGGCGGAAGGCGGCCTGCGCACGTTCCACGGGTGTCCCCGTCGCGAAGCGATCCAACGGCAGCCGCAGGCAGATCACACGCGCCCGTCCGGCCGGTCCGACATATTTGGAGAAACCAGGACTGAACGGCGGACAACTCAGATTGCGATTGAAGTTGTGGCAGTCGGCGCAGAGCCGTTTCTGATCCGGACCATGCTTGAAGTCCGTCACTGCCAGGTCGTTTTCGAACCGTATCACTTCGACAAACCCGTCTTTCGCATCCACCCGCTCCAGCGTGCGCCGCATCCGCATGCCCTCCCGTGCTTCGAGCGGGCTCATCCCGCCCTCTTCCCGATGGCTCCGCCGCCCGCTTATGCTTTACACCCGCTTCCGGCTTCCAGCGCCTGGTCCAAATCAGCCAGGATGTCCTCGATATCCTCGATGCCCACGCTCAGGCGGATGAAATCCGGGGTGACCCCGGCCGCCGCCTGTTCTTCCCCGCTCAATTGCTCGTGGGTCGTGGAAGCCGGGTGGATCACCAGGCTCTTGGCATCGCCGATATTGGCCAGATGGCTGAACAGCCTGCAGCTTTCGATGAACTTGACCGCCGCTGCCCGTCCCCCCCGGATGCCGAAGCCCAGCAGAGCACCCTGGCCCCGGGGCAGATAGCGTTCCTTGAGCGCATAGGTGGACGAGGACGGCAGGCCCGGGTAGCGCACCCATTCCACGCAGCGATGATGCTCGAGGTACCTGGCCACGGCCAGGGCGTTCTCGCTGTGGCGCTGCATGCGCAGGGCGAGAGTTTCCAGTCCCTGCAGGAAGAGCCAGGCGTTGAAGGGGCTCATGGCCGCGCCCATGTCGCGAAGGCCGAGCACCCTGGCGCGCAGGATGAAGGCCAGCGGGCCGAAGGTTTCGTGGAATTTGAGGCCGTGGTACGCTGGGTCGGGCTCAAGGAAATCGGGGAAACGCCCCGACGCGGCCCAGTCGAATTGTCCCGAGTCGATGATTGCGCCGCCGATCGAGGTGCCATGGCCGCCGATGAACTTGGTGGCCGAATGGACCACGATGGCCGCACCATGCTCGAAGGGACGCAGCAGATACGGCGTGGTGACCGTGTTGTCCACGATCAGGGGAACGCCCTGGGATTTGCCGATCGCCGCCAGGCGCGCGATGTCGATGATCTCCAGTTTGGGATTGCCGATGCTCTCCACGAACAAGGCTTTGGTGCGCGGTGTGATGGCCTGCTCCCAGGCGGCGAAGTCGCCGGGCCGGACGAATTTGACCGTGATCCCGAGCTTGCTCAAGGTGTGCTTGAACAGGCTGACGGTACCGCCGTATAGATCGGTGGAGGAGACGATTTCGTCGCCTGCTTTGGCCAGCGTCAGGATGGCCAGGGTTTCGGCGGCCTGGCCGGAAGCGGTCGCCAGGCCTGCCACGCCTCCTTCCAGGGCCGCCAGGCGTTGTTCGAAAACCTCGTTGGTGGGGTTCATAATGCGCGTATAAATGTTTCCGAATTTCCGCAGGCCGAAAAGATCGGCGGCATGGGCGGTATCTTCGAACGTGAACGACGTGGTCTGGTAGAGCGGGACGGCGCGGGAACGCGTATCGCTGTCGGGCGTGTGGCCGGCGTGGACTGCCCGGGTTGCAAATCCTTTATATTCGAACGGCATGGTGTTCTCCTCTTCTTGCCGGTGCCCCGGCAGGCTGCGGTACCGGTCCGGGATGAGCGGCGCCCTTCACTTCGGGAATAAAAAAAACCTCTCCCGACGGAGAGGTCTATCATACCACGTTGCCATCCCAGACCTCATGTATCCCATTACGGGCTGGATTTGGCACCTTGATGGTCAGGTTGCCGGGCGGTCATCAGGCCAGTTCCCTCGCGCCGCTCAACATGATTATGTTGGCTCATTGATAAGACCGCGGGAATTTTCTGTCAAGCAGAGAAAACCATGTCGGTGCATATGGATGCGATAGGAGCCTCTTTTGCGAACGCAACACTTCCAAGCGCTAATCAGGGGTTTCATTCCTGTGCTGCGCTGCCGCCGCGGCATTCCGGATGCAGGCTTCGCGCCGGCCGGCCGCGTTTTCTGTATCTTCGGTCAGGATTTGGTGCGGAAGCGGCGGGCCTGTTCGACAAGCGCCGGCGCCCACTGTGGGGTGCCCAGGGCGTGGATGTGGTTGTAGGTGGCCAGCACGTTACCGATGCACAGGCCGTCGCGGCCGTTGCTGATGCCGTTGCCGCGCTGCATGTCGAAGGCCATGCGGGAGGAGTCGGCATCGCAGGCCTGCACGGTGGAGTAATGGAATTCGTGCCCGCGGATGATTTCACCCGTCCTGAAGTAGGGATTGTCGCGCGCCACGCGGAAGATCGTGTAGCCATGGCCCTGCGGCCGCTTGGAGAATCCGAACGAGACCGGAAGCACTCCGCACATGGGAAAGACTCCCTCGTCCAGAATCAATTCCCGACCGAGGTACATCAGGCCGCCGCATTCCGCGTAGACAGGCAGTCCCTTGCGGGCCAGGTTGCGGATCTGTTCGCGGTAGGGCAGGTTTTTGACCAACCGCGCAGCATGCGTTTCTGGGAAGCCGCCGCCGATATACAAGGCATCGACCGGCGGCAGGCTGTCTTCGTGCAGCGGACTGGTGATCACAACGCGCGCGCCGGCCTGCACCAGGGCGTCGATGTTTTCGGGATAGTAGAACTGGAACGCCGAATCGTGAATCACGCCGACGCGCGGCCTTTCGCCCGAGGCGGTTACCGTTTCCACCGCCGGCGGCGCGACGGAATCGCTGGGTGCAACGGAAAGCAACGGACCGGAGCCCGCGGTCTGCAGATCGACCCGGGTCATTGCGGCGATGGTTTGAAGGTCGAGGTACTTTTCGGCCAATTCGGCAATGGCGGCTACGGCGTCATGCGCCCACTGGTGTTCATAGGTGGGCACGAGTCCCATGTGGCGCTCGGGAAAGCGCTGCTTCTTCAACTTGGGAACAGCGCCCAGTACGGGTATGCCGCAGTACTGCGCGATGCTGTCGCGGGCGATCTTCTCATGGCGTGCTCCGGCAACCTGATTGAGAATAATCCCTTTGATTTTCGCCTGCGGATCGAATGCAAGGCAGCCGCCGACAACCGCAGCCAGGGTGCGCGTGGTTTTGGTGGCATCCAATACCAGAACGACAGGCAGATCGAGCAGTTTGGCCAGTTCGGCCGTGGAGGTCAGGCCGTCGGTATCGATACAGTCGTAAAGGCCGCGGTTGCCTTCGATCAGCGCGAAGCCGAGGTCCCGGGTATGTTTGTGGTACGATTCGGTGATGACGTGAGGGTCGATCAGAAAGGAGTCAAGATTATAGCAGGGCCGGCCGGCCGCTAACGCGAGCCAGCCGGCATCGATGTAATCCGGTCCTTTTTTGAAGGGCGCAACGCAAACGCCCCGATTGCGCAACGCTGCGATGATACCGATCGAGAAGATGGTCTTTCCCGATCCGCCCCGCAGCGCGGAGATCACCAATCCGGGGCACTGTTGTTGTGTTGGAGCCTGATTCAATGCGTTACGACCAAACGGCCATTCGGGGCGGCAGACTACTTGTCTTCGCCTTCGGCGTGCGTCTGTTTGCCGGTGCCCGGCAGGCCGTACATCGAGGTGCTGCCGCTCGACCAATATTCGAGGACGCCCTCTTCGACCATTTTATTGACGAGCTTTTTCGCATCTCTGGGTTTTTCGCCGATGATGCCGGCCAGGTCGTTGAAATAAAACTTTGACTTGGTCTTCAACTTCTTGGTGAGTTCGGCGACCACTTTTTCTTTAGCCTCTGCGTATTCCATTGAGACTTCCTTTCCGTCCCCCGAAAAGGGGGCTCACTCGGTCGCGGGGGGGGGGGGGGGG
>JAEYRZ010000075.1 GCA_023435265.1 Pseudomonadota bacterium | reverse complement strand
GGCTCGCTCGGTACATTGTACGTTCTGGCTTTGCTGGCAATCGTAACCGCCTGTGGGGGCGGCGGCGGGGGCGGAGGGGGGAACAGCGGCACCCCCCGCCTGTTCGTCTCGCCGGAAAGTCACGACTTCGGCACGGTGACGACCGGCAATACCGTGCAGCCGCTTTCCCTGACCATCCGCAACGACGGCAGCAGCAACCTGGGCGTCTCGTCCATGGGCTTGTCCGACGGCACGCATTTCGTTCTAAACCCCGGCACCTGCGGCCCGACCCCGACCCTGGGCCCGGGCGCCAGCTGCACCGCCGCGGTAAACTTCCAGCCCGCAGCCGATGGCTCTTGGGGGGCCAACCTGGACATCGTTTCCAATGCCGGAACGGTTTCGGTACCGCTGCAGGGCGTCAGCCAGCCGATTACCGCAATGACGGTGACGATCAATCAGCTGGACGTCGCCTGTCCCCGCACGGGCAACGTAACCGCCTTCGTTTCCGTGCAGGATCAAGGCGGCTTTTCAATCAACGGCCTGGGCACGGCAAACTTTATTGTCACGGAGCTTCCTACCGGGTTTGACTCGGCCCCGGTCGGTGTAAATCAAATCGGGGGGCCAACTTCTGTAGCGATTGTGATGGACTACAGCACCAGCATCACCAACGAACCGGTTGACGTGGAGCGCATGGAGGATGCGGCGATCGCATTCGTGCAGCAGATGGGCGCCGATGACTTTGTACAAATTATTAAATTTGCCGACGCCGAAACCTCCCAAATCTCGGTGGCACCATTCACCAACAGCATACCGGAACTGATTGCCACGATCGATCAACCGGTCCCCGGCGACTGGGTGGGGACGGCGCTCTATAGATCGATTGCGACAGCGGTAGAGGGTTTAGCCGCACGACCGGCCAGCGACCGCAAGGCGATCATCGTGGTGTCGGATGGATATGATACCCGGTCCACGATCAATCAACAGGCCACGATCAATGCCGCCAACGCCGCCGGAATTCCGGTGTTCACGATCGGATTGGGCGATGTGGCACTGGTCAACATAACAGGCCTTACGGCGATTGCCGATCAAACGGGGGGAACCTATTCCGATTCGCAAACCACGGCCAATCTGTCGACGATCTTCCAACAGCTCGCGGACCTGCTGTTCCGCAATCAGTACATCCTGACTTATCCGGCTTCGGCTGCCACTTCCGTCAGCGTGGAGGTGAACTATCCGGGATTGGCCCCGGTAAACGACACCAAGAGTTACATCGCGTGCCCGTGACGGGGCAGGCTTAATATCGATTCAATGATACCCGCAGGGCCGTTCACCGGCCCTGCTTCTTTTTGCTTTTCGGACCGGCGCCAAACCGCACATGCTGCAATCAGGCACTGAACAGCAACCCCTCCCCCGGCGCAGGTGATGAGGGCTTCGCAGTTGTTCGATCACAGCACGCTCAGGCACGGCCGCCGGAGGATCAGTCCTGACGTGCCGAAAAACTGAGCCGGTTTGGTTTACGATAGAGTACGCCTCAATTCTGAGTGAAATGACCCGCTGCAGCATTCTAACAAGAAATGATTGGACGCAGCCGGCAAGAAATTGCTTGTTCAGCGCACGTTTTCCGCCACCGGTTGGGCAAGATCGGCCGCCCGGGAGGCGGTCAGAGCCGCGGATGCACGCTGCGCCTCGCCCGAATAGAGGAGCGCTCCGAATAGCATGAGCGTGCCGCCCGCCATTTCCATGAACTCTTCGAGGCATATTTCGATGGTGTAAATCACCGAACGCGCGGAAAGGAACTGATAACCGACCACCTCCAGCCCGACGGCGCCGCCGAGAAAAACGACGATGCCGGCGGCGAACCACCTGGCGGGCCTCGGAAAATGACGCACCGCCAGAACGATCTGGCGTCGGCAGGCGGCGATCAGGACCAGGCCGAGTGCGCCGTATACGAAGACCCAGATCCCGTGATCCCCCCTGAAGCTCGGCAGCCAGGCGATCGACTGGCCCAACTTGGTGATGGTTTCGTGAATATACAGCGCTTCGTCGGCCGAAAGGAACAAAAAGCCGATGCCGGCCAGGCGCAGGAACCACCGTGCGGGTTCGAGATCCATTACCTTCCGGGAGGCTCTGAGGGCGAAGAGCAATCCGATGACGGCCAGCTGGATGCTGGACAGCCACTGGGCGAGTCCCGCGTCGCCGTTCAAATCCATCAGCCGCCGGACGGTCCAGACCGGGATGTCGACGATCGTTTCGAGCACATAGGCGAATACGAGCAACAGCTCGATACCCAACAGGAGCACGATCCAGCGCACCAGCTCGCGATGCGTAAATTCCAGGGTGATCCTCATTTTCTTCCTTTCGGTGCCGGTTCTCAGGAGAATGCTCCTGGTGGAACGCGTGGCCGAGTGGCCGCTGTCCGGATTTGAGGCCCTGAAGAGGCATCTGCCCGCGGCAGATCGAAACGGTGTTCGAAGCTGGATACAACGGCTCCGCCAAACTAAGCACGATCGGCCGGCGCTCAATTCAAAAAACGGCAGCGGCCAATCGCTCCCCGGTTGTCTCCGCAGCAGGAAGATCAGGCGGCCTTGATTTCGGCCAGAACGGCGTCGGTGAAATCCGCCGTGCCCGCCGTTCCGCCCAGATCGCGAGTGAGCACCCCCCGCCGGGCGACCGCTTCGACGGCCTGCAGCAAGGCACTGCCGGCTTGCGGCTGGCCCAGGAAATCGAGCATCATTTGAACCGACCAGAGGGTCCCGATGGGATTGGCGATCCCCTTGCCGGCGATATCCGGCGCCGAGCCGTGAACCGGCTCGAACATCGATGGAAAGTTCTTTTCGACGTTGAGATTGGCCGAAGGCGCAATGCCGATGCCGCCGGCGATGGCCGGCCCCAGATCGCTGAGAATATCGCCGAACAGATTGCTGCCGACCACCACGTCGAACCAGTCGGGATGCAGCACGAAATGGGCGGTCAGGATATCGATGTGAAACTGATCGCGCCGAATGTCCGGGTACTCGCTGCCGACGGCCTGGAAGCGTTCATCCCAGAACGGCATGGTAAAGCGGATGCCGTTGGACTTGGTGGCCGAGGTCACATGCTTTTTCGGCCGGGTGCGGGCGTATTCGAAGGCATAGCGCAGGATGCGGTCGACGCCAGTCTTGGAAAAAATCGTCTCCTGAACCGCCACCTCCCGTTCCGAGCCGGAAAAAAGCCGTCCGCCGATCTCGGAGTACTCGCCCTCGGTGTTTTCGCGGACGATCACGAAATCGATATCTTCGCTTCCACGGCCGGCCAGAGGGGTGCGGATTCCGGGCAGCAAGCGCACCGGCCGCAGGTTCACGTACTGATCGAACGCGCGCCGGATGGGCAGCAGCAGGCCCCACAAGGAAACATGGTCCGGCACGCGGGGATGCCCCACGGCGCCCAACAGGATCGCATCGAAGGCCTTGAGCCGATCCAGGGCATCCGGTGGCAGCATGACGCCGTGTTCGAGATAGTACTGGCAGGAAAACGGAAAGGTCTCGAACGCCAGGTCGAACCCGAACTTCAGCGCCAGCGCTTCCAGGCTGCGCACGCCTTGCGGAACCACCTCCCGGCCGATGCCGTCCCCCGGGATCAATGCAATCTGATAGGTCATGTCGATCTCCTGTTTTGGGTCGATCCGAATCCGGATAAGGGGCAAATATCAGAAATTACCCATGTGGGAAAGCGCTCGATTGCTGTTAAGGAGGAGTTGCCATTGTTTGGTATCGAGCCTATTTAAATGAGTTTCGAGGCGTTTTCGTCATCGTCAAGCGAAACTGGGCCGGACGACCGGATCATCGTTGAAAGGGGGGTATTTGATGGATGCTTGCACCCAGGGGAACGTGCTTCAGGAACTGCTTGAACTGCTCGAGCTCGAAAAGATCGAGGAGAACATATTCCGCGGGCAGAGTCAGGACCTGGGACTGAAGAACGTTTTCGGCGGACAAGTGCTCGGGCAGGCGCTCTCGGCAGCCCTGCGCACCGTACCGGAAAACCGGCCGGCGCACAGCCTGCATGCTTATTTCATTCTGCCCGGCGACGCGGCCCTGCCCATCGTCTATACCGTGGACTGCATCCGCGACGGGAAAAGCTTCACCACGCGGAATGTGGCGGCGGTTCAAAAAGGCCGGGCGATTTTTTCGATGTCGGCCTCGTTTCAGAAAGAGGAGGAGGGATTCGAGCATCAGGACGCCGTGCCGGAGGTGCCGGGCCCCGAAGGGATCGAATCCGAGTTGGATATGGCCCGGCGCCTGAGCGACAAGATCCCGCCCCCTTTGAGGGACAAGCTTTTATGCGTAAAGCCGATTGAAATCCGGCATCTTAATCCGGTCAACCCCTTTGCGCCCCACAGGCTGCCACCTGAAAAATATGTGTGGTTCCGCACCCGCGGCCCCCTTCCGGACGACCCGGCGGTGCACCGCTACCTGCTGGCCTACGCCTCCGATTTCAACCTGGTGGCCACGGCGCTCTATCCGCACGGCCATACATTCTGGGAGCCGGACATGCAGGTGGCCAGCCTGGACCACGCCATGTGGTTTCACCGCGACTTCCGCATGGACGAGTGGCTGCTCTATGCCATGGCCAGCCCCAACGCCGCACGGGCGCGCGGACTGAGCATCGGGCGCATCTTCACGCGCGAGGGCCGCCTGGTGGCCACGGTGGCGCAGGAAGGCCTGATGCGGCATCACCGCCGAACCGAACCGTAAACGCACCCGGCGGATGTCTGTCGGACCCGCCCGGCATTGACGCCGGCCGATATGCTCCGCATATTCCTAAAAGTATTGGATACGGAAACTGTGCGTGCTTAGGGTTTTAGCGAATCGGAGGTGACTATGATCGGCATCGCCATCACGTTTTTCATTCTCGCCCATTTCATCAACCATTGCTACGGCCCCCTGCAGGGACAGGCCTGCCGTTTGTGACCCGGAGCAAGTGAAACGGCTGCAGCGCCGCGTACGTTCCGCGCGGTGCGGCGCCAACGCAGCGCCGGTGTCGGCACTCGTGCGCCGGGCGGCTTCGTGATGCAAGCGTAAACATCGAATCATAATTGCGGACATGGATACCCTGACTCAAATCACACTGGGCGCTTCGCTCGGCGAAGCGGTGCTGGGAAGGCAGGTCGGCCGTCAGGCCGCGCTGTGGGGCGGCATCTGCGGCCTCCTGCCCGATCTGGATGTGCTGGTCCCCCTGGGCGATGCCGTCAAGAGCTTCACCTATCACCGCGGCGCCACGCACTCGATCTTCGTGCTGAGCGCCCTGACGCCGCTGCTGGTGTACCTGATCCTGAAGCTGCGGCCGGCTTTGGCAGGTCACCGGCGCAGGTGGTATCTGCTCGTGTGGCTGGCCCTGGTGACCCACCCGCTGCTGGACTGCTTTACGGTGTACGGCACGCAGATCTTCTGGCCGCTGCAAACACCGCCGGTGATGTGGTCCACGATCTTCATCATCGATCCCCTGTACACGCTGCCGCTGCTGGGCGGCCTGCTGGCCGCGCTGATCCTGTCGCGCCGGCGCGACCGGGGGCACCTGCTCAACACGGCCGGGCTGATCGTGGGCTCCCTGTACCTGGCCTGGAGCGTGGGCGCCAAGCTGCAGGTCACGGCGACGGCCGAGGCGGCCCTGGAGCGCCAGGGGATCGTCTACAGCCGGCTCCTGACCGGCCCGACGCCCTTCAACACGCTGCTCTGGCGAATTCTGGTCATGGACGAGGGCGGCTACTACGAAGGCTTTTACTCCCTGCTGGACGACACCCCGCACATTTCTTTCGCCCGGTACGGCAGCCGCAACGACCTGCTTGCGGGCATCGAGGGGCACTGGCCCGTACAGCGCCTGCAGTGGTTCACGCGCGGTTTCTATGCGGTCCACAACCGCTCCGGCAGCGTGGTGATGACCGATTTGCGAATGGGGCTGGAGCCGAGCTACGTCTTCAACTTCAGGGTGGCACGGATCGGCAACCCGCACGCGAGGCCCGCTCCCGCCGAGCGGGTACGCGGCATCCGCTCCCTCGATCGACTGACCTGGGTCTGGGACCGGCTCCGGTCGCCGCTGCCGCCTCAGTGACGCCGATACAGCGTCACGCCCTTATAATCCATGACCACCTCGAACAACTCCTTGAGCACTGCAAGCACCGCCTCCTGCTGCACGGCCGGGAGGTCGTTGATCGTCTCGATCACGATGCGGCGCAGTGGCGCCACCGCGCGCGTCAGCAGGTGCGAAAGAAAGCCGAAGTATTCTGCAAGCCGTTGATGATCGAAGGGCACGTGGATGGAAAGCTGCCGGGCCTGCTGCGTGGAGACGATCACCAGGGCAGCGCCGTGATAGACCAGGTGCGTGCCCGAAGATCTTCGGGGCAGCCGCCCGGCCAGCGGCCCGATACCGGTCCCGCACAATGAGGCCGGATCCAGGGCATTGATCCAGAACACCGCATCGGCGGGCGGCTTCGCCAAGAGCGGCAGGCTGCGTGGCGCGATGAACTGGAGTCCGGCGATGCCCTCGAAGAAATGGCCGGCCGATACTTCTCCGGACAGTTCCATCAGGCGCAGGGCGCGGAAGAGCACCGGCCAACGCAGGGCGGGAAGCTCGCGCTGCAGAAGTTCCCGGAAGAGAATTCCATAGCGTTCCAGCAGCAATCGCACGCGCTCTTTGTTCACCTCTTCGGTTTCGAGCGGATCGGGTGACGGCGGCGGGTAATGCAGCCTGAACCAATTGCCGATCACCGGCCGGGCGCTGCGCCAGCGCTGAAACGCCGCCCGCCCGGCCCGGCGGGACAGTGCCTGCGGCCCGCTCAGGCCGGATGCAGGCGTGATTTCGAAACCGGCTTCGATGCCGCGGCGCAGCGACGCGAAGGTATCGTTGCTCACGCTGCCCCGCCAGACTGCGCGCCACAGCCGGGCATTCAACTGCTCCGGTGCAAGGCCGCGGTATCGCTGCAGCTCGCCGAACGGATAGCGCCCCCGGGCCTCGGGAAAAAGTTCGGCCGGATCGTCTCCCGCATCCGCAACATCCGCCGCATCCTCAGCGGCCGGCGGTCCTGCCAGGTCCAGCTCGCCCTGCGGACAAAAAAAGACTTTGCGCCCGGACGTGCCGATCCAATACAGCTGCCCCTCCTGCATGAGCTGGTCCAGCCACTCGGGCCGGTAGCCGAAAAGGCGCGCCGGCAGCAGCTCGGTTTCCCAAAGCGCCGCCGGCACGGGCAGGCCGAGCAGCTGGTTGATCCGCTCCGCCAGCGCCTCCACGGAATCACCCGGCCGGGTCACCCCCTGGTGCTCCGCCAGGAACAACGGCAGCCGTTCGGCGGCCAGCGTGGCGATCTGCGGGGCGGCGGACTGCCGGGCCAGGCGCAGCAAAATTTCGAAATTGGCGCGGTCGCAAATCTCATCCGGCGCGCCGCCCTCGATCAGCGCGCCCTTGATCGCTTCCTGATTCTCGAGCAGCACTGCGATCATGGGCTCGATGCGCTCTGCGGAAATGCCCAGCGCCGCGGCGATTTCGTCCTGTGGGCGCGGTCCGTAAAAACGCAGCCATTCGCCGATCCAGCCGCCGGCATCGTCTTCTTCGCAGGGCTCCTCCGACGCCGGGGCCAACCCGTCGAGTGCCGCCGGATCTCCGGAGAGGTCGGTGGCCCGGACCCTGCTCCGCTCATCGCAGAAAGCGGCAAGCCAGCGCGGCACCATTTCAGCGGCCATGACCAGCGGTTCGCGGCATTCGATGCCTTGCGGGCCGCAGTGCAGGACGAGCGCCTTGCCCGCCAGGTCCGAGGTTGGGGTTTCCGCCGCGAGGCCGTGATCGCGCGCCATGGCGGCCAGCAGGGTGCGCCATTCGGACAGCGGCAGCGCCAGGCGCTCCTTGAGCCATTCGAGCAGTTCCGCGGAGGATGCGGGCGCGTACCCCGGAGCCAGGCGCCGGCGTTTGGCTTCGAACGCCTGCACGACCGCAGGGTCTATGCGCGGGCGCAGTCCGGGTTCGAGGGCCACCTCGCGATAGAATGCTTCGCCTGCGCCTTCGCGCGGAACGGCCCCCGGCGCATCGTCCTGGTACATGAAGGTGTTGAGCGGCTGCCAGGCGCCGCTGCGCGCCATGGGGCTGGGAAACGCGGTGTGCGCCGAAGACCAGGCGATCCGGCCGTCGGTCAGCTCTTCGAGCAGCTGCTTGAGCGTACCCAGGTCGAATTCATCCTGCAGGCAGGTGCGCCAGGTCTCCAGCAGAATGGGAAAGTCGCTGCGTTCGGCGACCGCTTCCATCAATTTGCGCGCGCGCAGGCGGCTCAGCCACAACGGAGTGCGCGCGTTGATGCGCCGCCGGGGCAGCAGCAGCGCGCGGCCGGCGCACTCGCGAAAACGCGCCCCGAAGTAGCCGGTATGCGGCAGCCGCCGCCGGATCAGCGCCTCCACCCGCTCGGCCGTGACCAGGGCGATCAGCTCACCGGCCGGAACGTCGCGCGAGAGCAGCATGGCGATGGATTCGTTCGCGGCGAAAACCTGCGGCAATGTGCCGTAACGCTCCTGCATGGCAGCCTCTAGCGCCAGGGCCAGCGGCCGGTTGATACGGCCGCCCCACAGGGTGTGCCAGCCGATCAGGCGCCCGCCGGCGGCGTCCAGGCGGGTCGATTCGATCACCACGTGATGGCGGTGCGGGAGCGCGCAGGCGGTCACCTCGCGCTGCCGCTGCAGCTGTTCCCGCAGATACTGCGCCGCAGCGCCGTCCATGTGGAAGTCGTGCATCACCTGGGCCTCGAAACCGGATTGCTGCAGGCGGCTTTCGGCCCATTCGAGCCAGCGGCCGATCTTGTCGGCAAGGTGGAAGCCGCGGTCGCCGGCCTCGGCCCGCCAGAATGGCGGCGCCGCATGGGCCCGCGGCGCGGGCTGAACCAGCACATCGCTGGCCGTGATCTTTTGAATGCGCCAGTTCTGCGTGCCCAGGGTGAACACTTGCCCGATGCGGGCTTCCCAGACGAACTCTTCATCCAGCTCGCCGATCCTGGCGCCGCTCTGCCCATGGCGCAGGCCGTAGTAGCCCCGGTCGGGGATCACGCCGCCCGCGGCGTACAATGCCAGCAGCGCGCCCGGCGCGGCGCGCACGGTCTGGTCCAGGCGGTCGTATTGAATGCGCGGCGAAAGCTCGCGGATGCGCGACTCGGCATAGCGGCCGGCCAGCATCGAAAGTGTCAGGTCGAACTGCCGACGGCCCAACTCACGATAGGGCCGGGCCGTGCGCACGAAATTGAAAAGGTCGTCGGTATGCCAGGTGTCCAGGCCGGTCATGGATAAGATGACCTGGGCCAGCACATCCAGGGGCGCGCGGATCGGCCTCAGGCTTTCGATCTCCTCCGCGGCCACGGCCTGCACCAGCACGCCGGCGGCGACCAGATCGAGAATGTGGGAAGGATAGAAGGCCCCGCGGCTGATCTGCCCCACGCCGTGCCCGGCGCGCCCTACGCGCTGCACGGTTTCGGCCACCGTATGCGGCGACTGCACCAGCACGACTTCGTCCAGAGCGCCGATATCGATGCCCAGTTCCAGCGAACTGGTGGCCACGATGGCGCGCAGGGCGCCGGCCTTGAGGTTCTTCTCGACCGCGGCGCGGATCTCCCGCGAAAGCGATCCATGATGGGCGTAGGCCAGCAGCCCCCGGGCGCCCTGCGGGCTTTCGCCCCCCGGTCCGCCGTTCCGCCCTTCCGGGTACGGCTGCCCTGCGGATTGCCCTTCCGCGTGTTGATTGATCAGCAGGGTCAATTTCTCGCAAAGGCGGCGGCTGTTGGTGAAGACCAGGGTCGAACGGTTGGCCTGAATGCGGGCGGTCAGCGCCTCGGCAAACGGCGCCCAGAAATCGCGGCCCTCCTCCCCTGCCTCCTCGGTGTCCGGCCGGTGAACGGTCAAAACATAGCGTTTCCCGGCCGGCGCAGCGATGATGTCGACCGGCCGCGGGACATAGTGCGGGCGCTCCCGCGGGCCGGTCAGCCGCAGGCCGCCGACGAACTGCGCCGCCGTTTCCAGCGGCTTGAGCGTGGCCGACAGGGCAATGCGCTGAAACTCGCCCGACAGCAGCGTCAGGCGTTCCACCGCCATAATCAGCAAGGTGCCGCGCCGCGACTCCAGAATGGCGTGAATCTCGTCCAGGATAACGGTCTGCAGCGAGCCCAGTACGGCGCGACCGCCGGCCGAGCTCAGCATCAGGTTCAGGCTCTCCGGGGTGGTGATCAGGATCTCGGGCGGGCGCCGGAGCAGGCGCCGACGCTCCGCCGGGGGTGTATCCCCGCTGCGCGTGTGAACGCCGATCTCCGGAAAGTCGCGGCCGCGCCGCAGAAACAATGCTTTCAATTCCTCCAGCGGCGACAGAAGGTTGCGGCGAATGTCGTTGTTCAGGGCCTTGAGCGGCGACACATAAAGCACGCGCGTCGCCCCCGGCGCCCAGTGGCCCGCGATCAGGCGGTCCAGGGACCATAAGAAGGCGGCCAGTGTTTTGCCGCTGCCGGTCGGCGCAGCCATCAGGATGTGCGCGCCGCCGGCGATCGCCTGCCAGGCACGCGCCTGCACATCGGTGGGCGGACCGAAACGCCCGCCGAACCACTCGGCGACCAGGGGCGAAAACCGCGCAAGGGGAACCGGCAAATCCATTTACCTCCTTCGGTTAAGAATCGACGGCTCGATGCCGGAAGGGTATGCTTCAATTATAATCAGCAATTCCGGAGCGCCCTGCCTGCTGCCTGGGGAAAATCATTAATGTAAAATTACATGTAAATCTCCTTGACATGCGCAGCTTCAATTCACTATAGTGCGTTTCGTCAAACCAATTTTCACTTGAGCAATGGACAGTTAGCGCAACGGTAAGCCAATGGGCAACCCGATGCGGTTTCAAATTTTGCATGTAATGATCGGTCGAAGTCATCCTTCCGCCTTTGCGACGAGGCGAAGCCGTCGGCCGTTTCACCCTAACCTTTGATCCGGGAGGAGGCCAATAGAGCATGTCGGAGATCAAAATTAAAGACAAAACCGTTCTTCGCGCCCTTGGACTGGGCGGCTATTTCGGCGGCGGAGCCGAAGGCATGGTCGATGTCAAGGACGGCAAAATCGTGCGCGTCCGGCCCATGCGCTACGGCTGGAAGTACAAGAAAGAGGAAGTGCGCCAATGGAAGATGACGCGCAACGGCAAATCGATCGAGCCTTCCTGGAAATCGCTGCCCGGCCCCTTTTCACTGGCCTATAAAAACCGGGTCTATTCTCCCAACCGCGTCAAGTACCCGCTCAAGCGCGTGGATTGGGATCCGCAGGGCGAACGCAATCCCCAGAACCGCGGCAAGAGCAAGTACGTGCGCATCTCCTGGGACGAAGCCACGGAGATCATCGCCGCCGAGATCAAGCGCGTTCACGAAAAATACGGCGTTCACGCCATTCTGCTGCAGGGCGACGGCCACGGCGAATGCAAAACGATCAACACGCCCCACGGCCATGCGGGCGTCCTGCTGGACCAGATGGGCGGCTTCACCCTGCAGGTGCGCAACCCGGACAGCTGGGAAGGCTGGTACTGGGGCTCCAAGCACGTCTGGGGCCAGGGCGCGCAGGGCATCATGTACCCGGCGGCCAACATCATCAAGGACACCACCGAACATGCCGACATGGTGCTCTTCTGGGGCTGCGACCCGGAAACCACGCCCTGGGGCTTCACCGGCCAGTTCGCCAGCCGCCTGTGCTACTTCTGGAGCGAGGCGGGCATCAAGCAGGTCTACATCTGCCCGGACGTCAATTACGGCTGCGCCATTCACGCCGACAAGTGGATCCCGGTGCTGCCCAACACCGATGCGGCCCTGCAGCTGGCCATCATTTATGTCTGGGTCACCGAAGATCTTTACGACAAGGAATACGTCAAGACCCACGCCATCGGCATGGACAAGATCGAAGACTACGTGCTGGGCAAAGAGGACGGCGTGCCCAAGACCCCCGAGTGGGCCTCGAAGAAATGCGGCGTCCCCGAATGGACCATCAAGGCCCTGGCGCGCGAATTCGGCACCAAGGCCACTTCGATCGCCCATTACTTCGGCGGCGGCTTCATCCGCGGACCCTTCTCGCACGAACCGGCGCGCCTGGAGTGCATCCTGCTGGGCATGCAGGGCCTGGGCAAACCCGGTGTGCACCAGCACCAGCTCACCTATTTCGGCATGCCGCGCGCCGAAGGCATGTCGGGCACCTTCTTCTGGAACCCGGAGATCGAAGAGCGGCTCTCGCTGCCGGTTTTCAGCTCGGTGACCGCCTGGCAGCAGCAGGTCATTCCCAAGACGTTGATCCAGAATGCCATCATGTCCGAGGAGCCGATCGTGTTCCACGGCACGGGCGCCCAGAATGCGCTCACCCAGGACCAGTTCAACAAGTACACCTTTCCTATCGCCAAGGAAAAAGGCGGCAGCCGCATCCACATGATCTGGACCGACACGCCCTGCCGCATCACCTGCTGGAACTACGGCAACCAGACCGAAATGGCCATGCGCAGCCCCGAAATCGAAACCATCGTGGCCCAGCACCCCTGGCTGGAGAACGACTGCCTCTACGCGGACATCATCCTGCCGGCCAACACCTTCATGGAAGTGGACGATATCCTGACCAACATCCGCCAGGGCACCCAGCAGCCCAACATCATGCTGGCCGAAAAAGCCATCGAACCGATCGGCGAATCCAAGAGCGACTTCGAAGTGGTCGTCGAAGTGGCCAAGAAGCTGGGCCTCGAAGAGGTGATGACCGAAGGCAAGACCATCTTCGACATGCAGAAGAAAATCTGGGAGTACATGGGCGGCGAAAAGCTGGTCAGCTGGGAACAGCTCCAGGAGAAAAAGTACTGGTGCTACAACACGGCCAAGGACTGGGAGAACGACGCCCCCGGGTTCCGTAATTTCTACAACGATCCGGAGCGGTTTCCGTTGGGCACGCCCAGCGGCAAGCTCGAATTCTATTCGGAAGTGATCGCCAGGAACTACCCGGACGACAAGGAGCGCGGACCGATCCCGCGCTGGATCGAAAAAAGCCATAACCACGACGAACGTCTCTCCAGCCACCGGGCGGAGATGTTCCCGCTGCTGATGATGTCCAACCACGGGCGCTGGCGCGTGCACGCGCAGTGCGACGACATCGTCTGGACGCGCGAGGCGCCCACCTGCAAAATCCGCGGCTACGACGGCTACATGTACGAACCATGCTGGATCCACACCTCGGAAGCGGAACAACGCGGGATCAAGACCGGCGACATCGTCAAAGTCTTCAACGAGCGCGGGGTGGTCCTGGGCGGCGCCTACGTCACCGAACGCGTGCGGCCGGGCGTCTGCTACATGGATCACGGCGCGCGGCACGATCCGATCAAAACCGGCCGGATCGAGCGCGGCGGCGCGATCAACACCATCACGCCCGGCGCGATCACTTCCGAGAAGTGCGTGGGCCAGATCGGCGGCGGCTACCTGGTGCAGGTCGAACGCTTGTCGATCGAAGAGATGGATCAATGGAAGCGCGATTATCCCGAGGCGTTCGAACGCAAATACGATCCGGCCTCCGGCGTGCGTTTCGACGGATGGGTAACAGGAGGTAAACGATAATGAAAGTATTCGCCATCGATCTTTCCGTATGCAACGGCTGCTACTGCTGCCAGATTGCCTGCAAGGACGAGCATGTGGCCAATGACTGGACCC